>JADZAF010000100.1 GCA_020852755.1 Bryobacterales bacterium | reverse complement strand
TGCACCCGGGTGAGTTCAGTGAACGTCCGCCGCCCGCCCCGGTTACACTGAAAACATGCTGGTGCCTCTCGCGCTGCTGCTGGCCGGCGCCCTTCAGGGAGCGTCCGGTCCGGGCGGAAGCCTGGCCCGCGACATCCGCGCGATGCAGCTCGACCCCGAGCAGTGCTACCGGGTCCGCGAAGTCACCCTGGTGCGCGAGGACGCCCGCATCTACTTCACCGACGGCTACCTGGCCTTCGCCCGGCCCGTGGGCGGGGCGGTGGCGGCCGCCGTTTTCACCGCCGAGGTGGAAGGCGGCGATGCCGAGATCCTGGTGATGCCGCCTCTGCGCAGCGAAAGGCAGTCCCTGGCTTCCTATACCCATTCGCCCAATCTCAACGAGCATTTCGCCGCCGCCATCCTCCTGTTCTCCGACGACACCCACAAGCAGCTGATGGAGCAGATCCGCTCCGGGCCGTTCAACAAGAAGAGCCCCGAGATGGGCGTCCTGCTGGACCAGCGCTGGAGCAGCGTGGTTCGCAATCTGGCCTCCAGCTTCGAGACCCGCCTGGTGCTCGACCTGCTGTCCGGACGTCCGCCTTCGGAGGGGGTCTTCGTGGCCAGCCTGCAGGGGAGGAAGCTCGGGAACTTCGACGTCTTCTACGACCCCCGCAGCCAGGAGCAGCTGACCATAGGCCAGGTGGCGTTCAGAGAAAACCGGCCCTATTTCGACGTCTGGACCAGCTACGAGACACGCTCTTTCCGCGCCGGCCGCCGCAAGATTCCCCCGCCCGAAATCTCCATCGGCAACTACCGCATGGAGGTCACGCTGGAGCCCGATCTCCAGCTCAAAGCCGTCACCCGCATCACGGTGGTGCCCGCCCAGACCCTGCGCGTCGTGCCCTTCGACATCGCCCAGCGCATGAAGGTCACCGGCGCCGCCATCAACGGGCAGCCGGCCGAGGTCTTCGAGTGGGAATCCATGCGCTCCAACCTGATCCAGGGCAGCAACCAACTGGTGCTGGTGATCCCTCCAGCGCCGCTGGAGGCCGGCCAGCCGGTGGAAATGGAACTCCGGCATGAAGGCGCCGTGGTGCTGGAGGCGGGGCAGAAGGTGTACTCGGTGATTTCACGCGGCAACTGGTATCCGACGCGCGGCCCGCAGTACGCGGATTTCGACATCACTTTCCGCCATTCCCGCGAGCTGGACCTGGTTTCCGTGGGCGACGTGGTGGAAGACCGCACGGAGGGAGAGTGGCGCGTCACCCGGCGCAGAACCAGCGTGCCGGTACGGCTGGCCGGGTTCAACCTGGGCGTCTACGAGCGTACCCGGATCAAAAGCGCCGGCACGACGGTCGAGGTTTGCGCCAACCGCAGCCTGGAAAACGCGCTCCAGCCCAAGCCCCAGCCGCCGGTGATCATGACCCAGCCGCAGACCTGGCCCCGCAACCGGCGGCCCGACCTGATCACAGCTCCCGCCCCTCCGCCGCCCACCTACAAGCCCGCGGCGCGCCTGCCGCAACTGGCGGAGGAAGTGGCCGCGGCCCTGGAGTTCATGGCCGCCCGTTTCGGCCCGCCGCCCCTGCGCACCCTGACCGTCTCGCCCGTCCCCGGGGCCTGGGGCCAGGGCTTCCCCGGGCTCATCTACCTCTCCACCATCTCCTACCTGGCGCCCGGCGACCGCCCGATCCAGCACCTGAACGAACTGCAGCGCCTCTTCTTCGCCGACATCCTCCTGGCCCACGAGACCGCTCACCAGTGGTGGGGCAACCTGGTCTCCTCGCCGGGCTATCACGACGACTGGATCATGGAGGGCCTGGCCAACTACTCCGCCCTGCTGTATCTCGAGCAGCGGCGCGGCCCCAAGGCTCTGGAGAGCGTGCTCAACGAGTACCGCTTCAACCTGCTGAAGAGGGACGCCGGGGGCAAGACCCTGGATTCGGCCGGCCCCATCGTGATGGGCAGCCGCCTGGAGAGCTCGCAGACGCCGGGCGCGTGGCGGATCATCACCTATGAGAAAGGCTCCTGGATCCTGCACATGCTGCGCCGCAAGATGGGCGACCGCCAGTTCGACGCCATGCTGGGCGAATTGCGCCGCCGCTTCGAGTTCAAGACCATCTCGACCGAACAACTCCGCCTGCTGGCTGCCGAATTCCTCCCGCCCCGGTCGCCCGATCCCAAGCTGGAACTGTTCTTCGAGCAGTGGGTCTACGGCACCGGGATTCCCACCCTGGAGCTGAAGTACTCGCTGCGTGGCCGGGCGCCCGCGCTGAAACTCACCGGCAGCGTGAAACAGAGCGACGTGGAGGAGGATTTCAGCCTGCTGGTTCCCGTGGAGATCCAGTTCGCCCGGGGCAAGAGCCTTGTGCAATGGGTGCGAACGGGTAGTGCGGCGGCGCCGTTCACCGTGGGCCTGAAGCAGGCGCCTAGCCGGGTGGTGCTGGATCCCCAAACCAGCCTGCTGGCGGTGATCCGGTAGGGGCGGTTGTCCCCGCGCTCCCTCTGGCCGCGAGCCGCGACCGCAGCCGCTACTTCGCCGCCGACTTCACCCGGTCCACGTATTTCAGCGTGCTCGAGTCCAGCCGGATCAGGTCGCCGGCCTTGATGAACTGCGGCACCATCACCTGGATGCCGTTCTCCAGTCTGGCTTCCTTGAACGTGCTGTCCTGCTGCTGGTGGACCGGCGGCGCGGTGTCCACGATGCGCACCTCCACGATGTCCGGGAACGCCACGCTGACCGGCTGCCCCTCGACGAACTCCACCGGCAGCCGCATCTCCGGCAGAAGGAATTTCGCCTGCTCCCCGATCACCGAGGCGGGAATGCCGACCTGCTCGAAGGTCTCCGGGTTCATGAAGACGCACTCCCCCGCGTCGGTGTAGAGAAAGTCCATGGGCTGCTTCTCCACCGGGAGGTCCTCCAGTTTCAGGTCGGCGCGGAAACTGTGCTCCCACAGCGTGCCGGTGGAGAGGTTGCGCAGGCGGGCGTGGTTCACCCCGCCCATTTTTCCCTGGCCCGGATGGTAGTCTGCGATCAGTACCTTATAGACCTGCCCTTCGTGCCGGATGGCCATGCCGGCGCGAAGTTGTGCCGCGGTCACCATAGGCAATCCCCGGCTTGTACTATATCGCAGCGGCGCCGCCGGATGCGATTCAGCGGAAGGGCCAGACCCGTTCCACCGTACGGCCGAGCATCCAGCGCTTGTCCTCTTCGTTGAGGAACTTCATCTCATCCCGCACCAGCGCCAGCGCCCTGGCATATCCGCAGTGGTTCTCCACCAGCGGCCAGTCCGTGCCCCACATCAGCCGCCTGGGACCGAAAGCGTCGTACAGACGCTTGACCTGGACCTGCGAGTCCGCGTAGGGATACTCCTGCCTGGAGAGCGACCAGGTGTGCGAGATCTTCACGAACAGCCGCGGATGCCGGCGCAGGGCGATGAGCTTCTCCAGTTCCTGGGGCCGGTCGAGCGGGCTGTCGGCCATGTGGTCGATCACGATGGTCAGATCCGGGAACAGATCCGCCAGCCTGCCCACGTCCGGCATGCGGGTCACCGGCGCCAGCACCGTCATCGGTACCTTGAGCTGCCGGCAGCGTTTCCACAGGGGCGGCATCAGGGGACCGCGGATCCAGTCCCCGGAGGCGTCCGCACCCGGGCTGATGCGCACGCCCCGGAATCCCTGCTCTTCCACCAGGCGCGAGAGGTCGTCGGGAGCGCCGGGGGATTCCGGGTTCACACGCGCCACGCCCTGGAAATACCCGGGGTACTGTTTGAGGACGTCCGCCAGGTAGCTGTTGTCCCAGCGGTAGTAGATCACCTGGATGATGACGGTCTTCTCAACGCCGTTGGCCCGCATCAGCTCCAGCAGCATTTCCGGCGTGGCGTCCTTCTCCGGCGGAGTGCGGGTTTCCTTGGCCCAGGGGTAGCGCGGATCGTTCTTCCAGACGTGTACGTGCGGGTCGATGATGCGGAATTTCGGCGCGCCCCGGGCGAGTCCCGCGGCGGCCGCTCCCAGCAGAATCTTGCGGCGAGTCATACCGAGCCAGTGTAGCGCAGCGGTGCAGGGGACAGAGCGGACTTCCCCTGGGTAAGCCGCGACCGGAGGCGGCGGACGGGATTCGGCCGTTGCACCCTCCCTCCGGTCACGGCTCGGAAAGGGGAAATCAGCGCATACCGAGCCGCGACCGGAGGCGGCGCGGCGCCGGATCAGTCGATGATCCCCAGGCGCTTGCCCGCCCGGGAGAAGGCCTCCAGCGCCCGGTCCAGCTGCTCCGGAGTGTGCGTGGCGGTCACGATGGTGCGCACCCGGGCCTTGCCCTCCGGAACGGTCGGGTATCCGATCCCGGTGGCCAGCACGCCCTCCTCAAACAGGGCGCGCGACAGTTCGTGCGCCCGGCGCGCCTCGCCCACCATGACGGGGATGATGGGCGTCTCGCTGAGTCCGGTATGGAAGCCCAGCGCGCCGAGCCCTTCCTTGAAGTAGCGGGTGTTGTTCCACAGCGATTCGATCCGCTCGGGTTCGCTTTCGAGCACGTCGAAGGCCGCCAGGCAGGCCGCCGCCACCGCCGGCGGATGCGAAGTCGAGAACAGGAACGGCCGGGCGCGGTGGTACAGGAACTCGATCAGGGCGCGGCTGCCGCACACGTAGCCGCCCAGCACGCCGATGGCTTTCGAAAGCGTGCCCACCTGGATGTCCACCCTGCCGTGCAATCCGAAGTGATCGATGGTGCCGCGCCCCGCCCGCCCGAGCACTCCGGAAGCGTGCGCATCGTCGACCATCATGACCGCCCCGAAGCGCTCCGCCGCCCGCACCAGGTCCGGCAGCGGCGCGATGTCGCCGTCCATGGAGAAGACCCCGTCGCTGATCAACAGCTTGCGCCCCGGCTGTGCCTGCAGTTCCTCCAGGATGGCCCCGGCCGCCCGCGCGTCCTTGTGGGGAAAGACGTGGATCTTCGCCTTCGAAAGGCGGCAGCCGTCGATGATGCTGGCGTGGTTCAGCTCGTCCGAGACGATGTGATCGTCGGGAGTCAGGATGGCCGCCACGGTACCCGAATTGGCCGCGAAGCCGGACTGAAACACCACGCAGGCCGGCGCCTGCTTGAAGGCCGCGATGCGCTCCTCCAGCTGCAGGTGCAGGCGCATGGTGCCGGAGATGGTGCGCACCGCCCCGGAGCCCACGCCGAAGCGGCGGGTGGCCTCCAGCGCCGCCTCCCGCAACCTGGGATGGCTGGTGAGGCCGAGGTAGTTGTTGGACGCCAGGTTGACGACTTCCCTGCCGTCGAAGCGGGCCCCGGCCGCGCACTCCGATTCCAGCACCCGCAACCGCTGGTAGGTCCCGGCCTGTTTCCAGGCCGCGATCTGGTCGGCGAGGTAAGAGAGCCGGTCCGACACCGCCGTGCGCGCCTAAACCTTCTCGGAAACCACGAAGGGTTTGCGGTAGTTGCGCGTGAACATTTTGTTGGCTTCGGAATCGCCCACGCACTCCAGCTTGTTGGCGTCGAAATGCAGTGTCCGGCCCAGCTTGTAGGAAATATTGGCCAGGTGCACGAGTTGGGTCGAGAGGTAGCCTTCCTCGATGTCGGCGTTCAGCTCCGACCGGTCGCGGCTGCGCATCACTTGGATGAAGTTCTCCCAGTTGCTGCCGCCTTCCGACCGCGCCGGCCCCGGCTCCTGCTCCTTGCCGAGGAATGTCTTGTAGGTGCCGTAGCCGTCGATGGCCATGTACCCTTTGGAGCCGTAGAAGATATTCCCGATGGTGTTGGGATCCTTCCTGCCCGGACGTTCCCCGATGCCGGCTTCGTGATTACTGATCCAGTGCCGCACCTCGAAGACCAGCAGGCTCTTCCTGCCGCCCTCGTTGAACTCGAAGGTGGCCACCAGGGTATTGGGCGTCTGCTGATCGTCGTCGAACATGTAGTGCCCGCCCATGCAGCTGATCCTGGTCGGGTACTTCACGCCCAGGCCCCATCGGCAGATGTCCATCTCGTGGATGCCCTGGTTACCCATGTCGCCGTTGCCGTAGTCCCAGTTCCAGTGCCAGTTGTAGTGGAAGCGATTCTCGTTGAAGGGCCGCTGCGGCGCGGGCCCCAGCCAGAGGTCATAGTGCACGCCCGCCGGAACCGCGGTGTCCGGCTTGCGCCCGATGGTGTCGCGCCACTTGAAGCACAGCCCGCGCGACATGTAAACATCGCCGATCACGCCTTCCCGGAGCTTCTGCATGGCTTCCCGCAGCGCCACCGTGGAGCGGCTGTTGGTGCCGTGCTGCACGATGCGGTTGTACTTGCGGGCGGCCGCCACCGCCTGGCGGGCCTCGAAGATGTTATGCGAGCAGGGCTTCTCGACGTAGACGTCCTTGCCGGCCTGGCAGGCGGCAATGGTGATGAGGGCGTGCGTGTGATTGGGGGTGGCGATCGAGATGGCATCGATCGACTTATCCTCCATCAGCTTGCGGTAATCGGTGTATGAAGCCGGGCGTTTCCTGCCCGCGTCCTCCACTTCCTTGATGCGCTCGCCCAGCACACGCTCGTCGATGTCGCAGATGGCGGCCACCTCGACGTTCTGCATCGCCAGGTACGACCGGATGTGCGACCTTCCCTGTCCCCGGACGCCCACGCAGGCGACCCGGATCGTGTCGTTGGGTGAGGCCAGGCTGGAGGCCATCGCGTTGCCGGCCAGCGCGGCGGAACTCATGAGAAAATGCCTGCGATTCATCACAGCTCTCCTTGGACGCTACGCTTGATTCTAGCGCAACCTGGCCCGCCGCGATCCACGGAGGAAAAGATGCCATCTTCGGCTCGCTTGCCGGCGATTTGCCGGGCGTCATGCCGGCCGCCGGCCTTTTGCCCGGCGGCGCGCGGGGAGAAGCGCGGCGGCGGCCCGGAAGGGCTGTCCCGACCGGCAAGGGCAGGCACAGTTTTGGTTCATAGTTAAGTACATGGTCCAGGCTGAGCGGTTCGAATCCTGTATCCATTCCATACCCGCACGGCGCGGAGCGCGCCTGCTTACCGTTGTCCCGCTCCTCTGCGGCGCCCTGGCGGCGCAGGCCAGCCTCGCCTGGCCCCGCCGCGTGGGAGTGATCGGCGAGAAGACCATCGCCCTGGAAGAAGCAGTGGCCATGGCGGTGGCGAACAACAACGACGTGGAGGCGGCCGGCCTGGCCCGCCGGATCAGTGCCTTTCAACTCACCGTGGCGCGCGCCGTTTACGAGCCCCGCCTGGGCGGCGAGACCCGCTGGCAGAGAGAGGTGCTGCCCATCGCCTCCCTGATCGGCGGCGCTCCGGACGGGCGGCTCACCCAGCAGGAACTGGCCGTTACACCCCGGTTCCAGGGCCTGATTCCCGGCAGCGGGGGTTCCTTCCGCGCCGACTTCGGCTCCCTGCGGCAGACTACAGACAACCAGTTCGTGGTCCTGAACCCGCAGTACCCCACCTCGCTCACCCTGGCGGTCACGCAACCCTTGTGGCGGGGCCTGCGCTTCGACGACAACCGGCGCCGCATCGAGATCGCCCGCCGCAACCGCCAGGTCAGCGACGCCGAGTTCCGGCGGCGGGTGATGGACACGGCCGCGCAGGCCGCCCAGGCGTGGTGGGAACTCTCCTACGCGCACCGCAATGCGCGAATCGCGACCGAAGCGGCCGAACTGGCCGCGCGCCAGGTGGAGAGCAACCGCCGGCAGGCTGACAAAGGCCTCCTGGCGCCCGTGGAGGTGACCGAGGCGCAGATCCAGGTCTACTCCTTCCAACAGAGAGCCTATGCCGCCATGACCGCACTCACCCGTGCCGAGAACCTGCTGAAGGCCCTGATGCTGCCTGGCCGGGAATCGCCGCTCTGGTGGAGCGCCCTGATACCGGCCGGCGCTCCGGCGCCCGGGCTGCCCGCCGCCGGCGTGGAGGAAGCGGTGAAGGAAGCGCTGGCGGCCCGCCCCGAGATCGAGCAGGTGCGCCTGGACGGTGAAATCCAGCGCATCGAGGCGCGTTATTGGGCCGATCAGGCCAAGCCGCAGGTGGACCTGATCGGCCTGTACTCCTCCAACGGCCTGGCGGGAGCTTTTTCTCCCCAGCCCGCCAATCCGTTCACCGGGGCCACCCAGGCGATCCTGGAGCGGGTGAACCTGCTTTCCCTGGCGGCCGGCCTTTCGCCGCTGCCGCCGCCCGATTTCGGGGCCAGCCAGGCGCCGCCGTCGATGGTGGGCGGCTACGCACGGTCCCTGGCGAACCTGTTCTCGGGCAACTTCCCGACCTGGCGCGCCGGCTTGCAGATCTCGATCCCGCTGCGGAACCAGGCCGCGCACGCCAGCCTGGCCGCGGCCGAGGCGGAGGAACGGCGCAGCCGCGTGCGGCGGGAGCAGCTCGAGCAGTCGATCGAAGCCGATGTCCGCAACGCCCTGCAGGCGGTGGAATCGGCCTCCGCTCAAGCAGAGGCGGCGGGCCGCGAGCGCCGGGCGAGCGAGGAACTGTACGAAAGCGAGCAACGCCGCTTCCGCACGGGCGTCTCCACGGTCTTCCTGGTCCTGCAACGGCAGACCGCCATGATCGAGGCTCGCGCGAAAGAGGTCCGTGCCCAGGCCGATCTGGGCCAGGCCGTCGCGGAATACCAGCGGGCCACTGGCGGGATCCTCCGCGCCTACGGCATCGCCATCACGCCCGGCCCCTGAGGCTATCCCGGTTTGGGGCGGTACCCGGGCCGCGCGCGGATGCGGTACTCCTTGCCGGCGCCGTTCGTCACCTCCACCCGGATCTCGCGGAAACCGTCGTTGGGATTCGGCTGCGGATAGTAGGTGACCGTGTAGGAGTGGGCCAGGTCGTCGCGAAGCCCCGAAAAGACCCGGTTCTGTCTCTGCCACTTCCGGGAGTGGAAGAATTTTCCGCCCGTCAGCGCCGTGATCCGGTCGGAGACCGCGTCGCTGATCGCTTCACTGTGCGTGGAGACCACGTAAATCGGGATGCCCTCCTCCTCGGCCACGCGGCGCACGTCGTCGGGCGCCACCACGCTGGCGTTGTCCGGACCGTTGGAGAAGACCACCACCATTTTGCGGCCTGGCAGCCGGGCTGCGTCGCGCAGGGTGAGCAGCAGCGAGTTATACAATGCGGTGCCGGCGCCGGCGGTCAGGTTCCGCAGGCCGCGCAGCGCCAGGAAGCGGTCGCCGCCCAGAGGCGCGGCGCGGGTCAGATTCTGACTGAAACCATACACCGCCACCCGGTCGTGCGGATCCAGGTTGCGGATGAACTGCGCGATGGCGTCCTGCGCATACACGAAGCCTTCGTACATGCAGTTGCTGGTGTCGAAGAGGATGAATACGTTGTTGCCTTCGGCGGCCTCCGGCCTGCCCGCCGGCTGCGCGGAGCCTTCCGCGAAACTGGCGATGCGCTGCGTGATGCCGTCCTCGAAGAGCCGTATGTCGCGGGCCGTCAGCCCGCTGACAAAGCGACCCTTGCCGTCGGTCACGGTGAAGTTGAGCACCACCATGTCGACGTCCACCCGGAACTTCGAAGCGGTTCCACCTTCCGCCTGCAGCCCGGCGGCGGCCGCCAGCAGGCAGGCCGAGGTTCGCAGAAATGTCGAGGGATGCGCTTGCATGTCAGACCCCGCTTGCTGCGAGAGCAAGCGGGATTCCGATGTGGCGGCGCGCCCTCAGCGACGCTCCCGGGGTACGCTTGACGTGCCGTGGCAGGCGCTCGCGCCGCCGCTCACGCCTGCCCGGCCCATGTAATCAGCCCGGGCAGAAAGGGCGTGCGCAGGTCCGGATGGCGCGGCAGCACCCGCACCGTACACCCGTGCAATCCGCTTTGGGGGCACTGGACACCCTGCGCCTCGAACAAATGCCGCCCGTCCTGCCCCGAGGCGGCCGCCTTCATCGGGAACGAACGCGCCTCCACCAGTTCTCCCCGCGCGTTCACCCGCCCGATGTACAATTCCACCGCGACGTCCTCCGAAGACAGCGCGCCCAGCCGGACCCACACCCGCGAGGAAAAGTTCTCCGACACGCCGACTTCCGGCGGCGCGCAGGCCTCCGCGTCCTCCACCCGCACGTGCGGCCAGTTCTCCCGCACGCGCTGTTTCCAGGCGGCCAGCGAGCGGGCCCGCGCCGCATTTCCGGCCGCCATCTCCGCGGCCTGCTCGCGGGCCTTGAGATAGATCCGCTCGGTATACTCGCGCATCATACGCTGGGCGCTGAACAGGTAGCACAAGCTGCCGATGGAGGACTTCATCCGCGTGATCCAGCGCCGCGGCAGGCGGTCGGGCCCGCGATCGTAGAAGGCGGGCACCACGTCGGCTTCCAGCGTCTGGTAGAGCGCCCGGGATTCCACATCGTCCTGGTATTCACGATTCTCATACGTCTCGCCGGCGCCGATCGCCCAGCCGATCGGTTCGCCTTCCGGGTGGTCGCGCCAGGCCTCGTCCCACCATCCGTCGAGAATGCTCAGGTTCAGGCCGCCGTTGGCCGCGGCCTTCATCCCGCTGGTGCCACTGGCCTCCTGGGGACGCAGCGGCGTGTTCAACCAGACATCCACCCCCTGCACCAGGTAGCGCGCCACCGCCATATCGTAGTCTTCCAGGAACACAATGCGGCGCCGGAAAGCCGGCCGTTCGGCCAGCTCGATGACCTTTCGGATCAAGTCCTTGCCGCCGCTGTCCAACGGGTGGGCCTTGCCGGCAAAGATCACCTGAACCGGACGGTCCGGGTTGTTCAGGATGCGCTCCAGCCGGTCGACGTCGCGCAGCAGCAGGCCGGCCCGCTTGTAGGTGGCGAAGCGGCGGGCGAAACCGATGGTCAGCGCCTCCGGGTCCAGGGCTTCGGCAGCCAGGTTGAGTTCGGCCGGCGACGCGCCGCGGCGCAGGAACTGCTCCCGCAGGCGGCGGCGCGCGAAGGCCACCAGGCGCTCCCGCCGGCGCTCGTGCGTGCGCCACAATTCCTCGGGCGGGATGCGGGCCGCGCGCTCCCAGAGGCGGCGGTCGCTGCCCCGCTCGTGCCAGCCCGGCCCCAGGTAGCGATCGTACACCTGGTTCATCTCCAGTGAAATCCAGGAACGGAGATGCACCCCGTTGGTGACGTGGCCGATGGGAATCTCCTCGAAGGGGACCCCCGGCCAGATACGCCGCCACATCTCCCGGCTCACCTGCCCGTGGAGGCGGCTGACTCCGTTGCTGCAGGCGGCCAGCCGCAGGGCCAGCACGGTCATGCAGAAGGCTTCGTTCTGATCGTTGGGATCCTGCCGGCCCAGGGCCAGGAATTCGGGCCACGAGATTCCCAGGCCGCGGGCGTAACCGGCGAAGTAGCGCTCCATCAGGTCCGGCGCGAAGTAGTCGTGTCCGGCCGGGACCGGGGTGTGGGTGGTGAAAACCAGGCCGGCCGAAGCCATTTCGCGCGCCTCGGCAAAGCTGAGGCCATGGCGCTCCCGGATGCGCCGCACGCGCTCCAGCGCCAGAAAAGCCGAGTGCCCCTCGTTGATGTGATAGACCGCCGGCTCCAGTCCCAGGGTTTCCAGCAGGCGGTACCCGCCGATGCCCAGCAGGATCTCCTGTTGAATCCGCATCTCGCGGTCGCCCCCGTAGAGCTGATCGGTGATGTCGCGGTCCTCCGGCCGGTTCTCGGGAACGTTCGTATCCAGCAGGTAGAGCGAGACGCGGCCAACCCGCACCAGCCACACCTGCGCCTTGACGGACCGGCCCGGCAGGTCCACGAAGACGGCCAGCGGTTTGCCGTCGCCGGCCTTGAGCAGCGCCAGCGGCAGGACGGAGAAGTCGTTGTCCTCGTACGCCTCCTGCTGCCAACCCGACTGGTTCAGATACTGCCGGAAGTAGCCCTGCTGATACAGCAGCCCGACGCCGACCAGGGGCACGCCCAGGTCGCTGGCCGACTTCAGATGATCGCCCGCCAGGATTCCCAGCCCGCCGGCGAAAATCGACAGGCATTCGGTCAGGCCGAATTCGGCGCAGAAGTAGGCCGCCAGCGGGCCGGCGGAGCGTCCGTGAGCGGTCTGGAACCAGGTCGTCTCGCTGTGCAGGTATTCGTCGGTGTCCCAGGTCACCCGGTTCAGGTGCGCCTTGAAGGCCTCGTCTTCAGCGGCGGACTTGAGCACTTCCTGGTCGATGCTTCCGAGCATCCGCACCGGGTTGTGGCCGCTGGCTTCCCAGAGGTCGGAATCCAGGCGGCGGAACAATTCGATGGCGTCATGATTCCAAGCCCAGCGCAGGTTATAGGCGAGTTCGCGAAGGCCCTCGAGCGGTTGAGGAAGCGATGGAACGACGTTGAACAGGTGAATGGGCTTCATAAGCCAGCATTGTAGCCCTCAGCGGGCAATACCCGCACTCCCGTGAGAACGTACACCCGCTCCCTCCGGTCGCGGCTCGGAAGCGGTACGGACCGGCGACAGCGGCAACAGAACAGACCGGGGACATCGGTAACACTTTCGTCCGGCGTGGCGAACCTGCTTACAACTCCCAGGGCCGCCGCGGCACGCCGCGGTCCCGGTCCTGCACGCGGTCGTACTGGTAGACGTTCGATACCGTACCGAGCGACTCGTTGTAAAGGCTTTTCAGCCCCAGGCCCTCGCGCAGGTCCTCCTGGAACCGGTGCAGAGCCTTCAGTTCCGACGCCAGGGCCGGCTTGCGCGCGCCGCCGGGCGTCCGGAAGAACTTCTGGAAACCGCCATCCACCAGCGCCGCGATCTCGCCCCGCACCAGCAGCCCGGGACGCACCTCGAACCGCACTCCCTCCTCGGAGGGCGCGATCACGCAGGCGCAGCCGTCCCGCACCACCCCAATCGCATCGCGGTTTCCGCCGGACTCCGGCTGCACGGCAAAACCGGCCGCCCGCAAGGCCTGCAGGCGGTCCTGGAGAGTGATCGAACGGGGGTTTTCTCGGCGGAAGAACATGCGTCTAATCCGATTATAGTGAGGTTTGCCCGGGCTCAGGGCCGGCCCGGAGAGACTGGCGGAGCGGCCTGGCGGTCCTGCTCGGGAAGGACGTACACCTTCTCGTTGGGACGCACCAGCTTCAGGCGTCTGCGGATCTCCATCTCCTGCTCCCCGAGACCATTCCGCAGGCGCTCGATACGCTCGCGCTTGGCCTGAATCTCCCGGGTCAGTTCCGTGTTCTCGCGCTCCAACCGCCGCAGTTCCGCCCTCTTCTCCAGCCAGCCGGGAATCCCTTGCGGACCGCGCAGTGTAAAGAACGCGTAGACGAACGCACAGAGGATCAGAACCACATAGCCGATCTTGATCAGCGGAGACTTCACTGTCCTCGGATCCTTGAACCCAAATCTTAACATTTCGAGAACGACTTGTTCCGATTATTTCTCCGGGCAAGCGGCGCGCGGACGGGTTACATTGGTTAGGAAACCGCTATGACCGACAAAGTCGTGGTACTGACCACCTGCGGATCGGCGGAGGAGGCGGAACGCGTGGCCCGCGCGCTGCTCGACGCGCGGGTGGCGGCCTGCGTGAACATCCTGCCCGGCGTGCGGAGCCTGTATCACTGGCGCGGGGCCGTGGAGGAGTCGGGCGAATGGCTGCTGGTGATCAAGTCTTCCCGGGCCGCCTTCGCACGACTCTCGGCGGAGCTGCGCAAGGCTCATTCCTACGAAGTGCCGGAGATCCTGGCCTTGCCGGTGGTGGAGGGCGCGCCGGAGTACCTGGAATGGCTGGATCGCGAGATGCGGGTTTCATGATGGACGGTCCCGGCCGCGTGGCTCCCGGCCTGGCGCTCCTGTTCGACATGGACGGCGTCCTGATCCACTCGAACCCGCTCCATCGAACGGCGTGGAAGCTGTACAACCAGCGGCAGGGTGTGGAGACCAGCGAAGCGATGCTGGAGTTCATGTACGGCCGGCGCAACGACGAAATCGTGCGGCACTTCCTCGGCCAGGCCTTGTCCCCGGAGGAAGTGGCCGCTCACGGCGAGGCCAAGGAACGCCTGTACCGGCAGTTGATGGAAGGCCGGGTCGGGGAATACCTGGTCCCCGGCGTCCGGTCCTTCATCGAATCGCGGCCAAACGTGCCGATGGCCCTGGCCACCAACGCGGAGCCGGCCAACGTCCAGTTTCTGCTTCGGGCCAGCGGCCTGGCGGATCGTTTTCAGGTAGTGGTGCATGGCGGCCTGGTGCGGAATCCCAAGCCGGATCCGGAGATCTTTCTGCGGGCGGCGGCACTATTAGGAGTCGAGGCGCGCAACAGCATCGTTTTCGAAGACTCCTATGCGGGCGTTCGTGCCGCCCGGAACGCGGGCATGCGCGTGGTGGGCGTGCGAACCACCCATCCCAGCCTGCCCGATGCGGATCTGTCGGTGGACGATTTTCTGAGCCCGGAATTGACGGCATGGTTGGGAGAGCAAAAGCCGGTCAACTGAGCAAGGCCTTGCGAGGGCTGGCCTGCCTGGCCGGTTTGTGGGCCGGCCTGGATGGTTCATCGCCATGCGCGCCGCTGCCGCTTACCCTGCAGCAGGCCTCCGCGCGCCGTGCTCCCGACTTTGTCCCGCTCTACGAAGGGCAGACCGTCTCGGTCAAGGGGCAGGTTTCCGGACACCCGGTCCGCCTGCTCAATTACGCCCACGTGGGCATCCAGGACGCGGGCCATGGCCTGGTTCTGGAAGGCGGGCTGAACAGCTTTGACCGCCTGGCGCCCGGCAGCTGGGTGGCCGTGGAAGGCGTGGTTTCGAAACGCGGCGGTCTTCCGGTGGTCATCCCCTCCTCGATCCAGGTCCTGGAAGCCGGCACGCCGCCGGTTGCGGCGGCGGTTTCTCTCGCCGAGTTGCAGGGTTTCGGCCGCCTGGGTCAACTCGTCTCGGTGGAAGCCCGCATCGTGGGCATGGGGGACAACGCCGGCGGCAACTTTCTGCTGGTCGGCCGGCAATCGAATCCGTTGAAGGTGTTTCTCCCCTTCACCCCGGGCGGCCCGCGCGAGAACCTGTCCGGCTTCCGGGTGGGCGACCGCGTGCGAGTGAAAGGGATCGCTTCCCAATATTGCCCCATGCCGCCGCACAACACGCTGTTCCAGCTGCTGGTGCAGGATCCGGGCGACGCGGTGCGCACGGGCCGGGCCGCGCTGGTGGACCCCTGGGTGATCGCGATGGGCCTGGCTTTCCTCGCCGCCGGAGTCGGGGTGGCCTGGATCCGGGAGCGGAAATCCCGCCTCCAGCGGGTGCGGCTCCGCAAGATCTATTCACTGGGCGAGGAGATCCTGGGCGCGGCGACTCCCGCCGACTCCCTGGACCGCTTGAACGGCGTTCTGCCCCAGCAGTTCGGAGTCTCCCGGGTGCGTCTCTACTTCTACAGCCGGGGCACCAAGAGCCTGGAAGAAGTGGTTGGGGAGGGGCCGGCCGCTTCGGTGGTGATCGACGCCCCTGCCGGGTTTGTTCAGCGCGCGGTGGCCTGCTGCTTCCGCAACAAGATGCTGCTCTCGATTCCCGACTCCCGGCACAGCCCGTTCCGGAAAGAGGAAGACAGCCGCGAGCCGGCGCCGCCGCGCGGCATGCTGTTCCTTCCCCTGCTCGCGCAAGGCGAGGTGGAGGGGGTCCTTCAGATCGACGACGACCGCCGCGCCAGGGAGTTCAAACCCGACGACCAGGTACTCATCCAACACCTCGCCAACCAGGCCGGAGTGGCGCACAAGCTGTTCGAGCAGCGCAGCATGCGCGAACAGTTGTTCCGGAGCGAGAAGCTCGCCGCCGTCGGACAGCTGATGTCCGGCGTGGTCAACGAACTGCACGCCCCCCTGGCCGCCATCAGCGCCGCCGCGGCCGACCTGGCCGCCCGGGACGATGCCGCGGACCTGCGGGCCGGGCTGGAAGCCATCGCCGGCGAGGCCGGCCGCGCCGCCAGCATCGTCTCCCGCCTGGTATCGTTCGTCCGCACCGGACCGGACGAGGGAACCCTCATTGAACTCAACGAGTTGCTGCGGCGCTTGTGCGGGTTCCGCGAGCGCGAGTGGAAGGCCCGTGGCATTTCGGTCCGCTGCACGCCGCCGCGCGAGCCGGTCCTGGTCAGCGGGTCGGCGGGCCAGCTCGAGCAGGCCTTTCTCAACCTGCTGGTGCATGCCGAGCAGGCGCTGGCGGATTCGCCGGTCAAGGAAATGACCATCGAGCTGCGGGAGCTGGCCGGGCGCGCACGGATCGAAATCGGCTACAGCACGGCGGAGAACCCGGGCTCCGACGCCGCCGCACAGGATGGCAGCGGGTTAACCATTTGCCGCAGCGTGATCGCGGCGCAGAACGGCAGCGTCCGGACTTCCCGGCCCCGGCCCTCCTGGGCCTGTTTCGAAGTGGACCTCCCGGCCGTGCAGCGCAAGGCGGCCTCGGGAGCGCGCGCGGAGCGCCGCAGCGGCTGGCCGGAGCTGACGGCCCTCTCCATCGAAAGCGACCGCGGGGCGCAGCAGCGCATGGTCGAACTGCTGAGCGCGCGCGAGTTGCGGGTTGTGCCGGTCTCCAGCGCCGTCGAAGGGCTCGATCTGATGCAGCGCATGCGCTTCGAAGTGGTCTTGTGGGCCGTGAGCGAGCCGGGGCCCGACTTCCCGGAGACGCTGCGACACCTGCAGGAATGGTCCCCGTCGTTGACCCTGGTTGCGCAAGCCCGGCACCCCCTTCCACCGGTGGAAGGCTGCCGCGTGCTGGTGAAGCCGGTCGAGGAGGATCAGCTCGACCTGGTCCTTGAGTCCGCCTGGGCCGTAAAGGCCGCGGCTGCCGGCCAGTGAGGCGGCCCCCGTACTTCCAGCGCGTCTGGGCGGCGGTGCGGCGGATCCCGCGCGGCAAGGTCGCCACCTACGGCGACGTGGCCCGGGCGGCAGGCTCTCCCGGTACCGCCCGGCAGGTCGTCTGGGCCCTGCGGGCCGGAACCGGATTGCCGTGGCACCGCGTGGTCGGCGCCGGAGGTAAAATTCTGTTAACGGGCGAGCCGGGCATGGAGCAGAGGCTGCGACTAGCTTCCGAAGGAGTCGCTGTCAACGGCAACCGCGTTCGCCTGGAAGAACACGCATTCCGGTTTCGAAGCCGGAAACGAACGCCATGATGCGACCACATTTGTGTATCGCGGCGGTCCTCTGGGCCGCGTGCCTGCCGGCGGCGGAGAAGTACTCCGGCCCCCGCCCGGCCAAGTCCGATATTCCGTTTCTGCTGCACGCCGACAACCTGGTGGAAACCGAGACGGTGGAAGCCAAAGAGGAAAGCCGCAAGGACGAGATCACCTACGTTGTCGCCGGAGCCGGTTCCACGGCCCGCACTCCGCTGGCCGGCCCGATCTTCCTTTTCCAGAGCGAGAAAGTGACGCCGGAGAAGCTGGAGCTGTACCGTTTGGAAGTGAAGAACGGCCGCCGGGAAATCACCTTTTCAAAGAAGAAGAAAAAGAACGACCCGCGGCCTTACCGCCTGGACATGGCGGTCCTGGACGAGGGCCTCTACCGGATCGAGGTGTACGACAGCCTGGAGGCCGGGGAATACTCCCTGACCCCAGCCGGCTCCAACCAGGTCTTCTGCTTCCAGGTCTATTGAGAGCGCCGCATCCCGCTCAGCCCGGCAGGGCCGTGACCAGCAACTGGGCCAGCACGATCTTCGCGATCATCGCGAACGGGTATACAGTCGCATATCCCGCGTCCGGCGCGTCGGACTTGGCCCGGTCGCTCGCGAAGGCCAGGCAGGCCGGCTGGGTCTGAATTCCCGACAGCAAACCGGTCAGGAAATCGAAGGGGATCTTGAGCATCTTGTATCCGACTATCAGGGTGGTGAGCGCCACGCCCAAGGTCACCACCACCCCGGCCAGAATCAGCTGGAGTCCCTCGTCGCGCAGCGTTTCCACCAACCCGATACCCGCCCGCGTCCCCACCCCCGCCAGGAACAGCAGCAGCCCGATCTGGCGCAGCGTCAGGTTGGCGCCGATCGGAATGTTCCAGGTGATCCGCCCGGTCCGCTCCAGTTTCCCCAGCACCAGGGCCACCAGCAGCGGACCGCCGGCCAGCCCCAGATGCACGACCGCTCCGCCGGGCAGCGGAATCGGGAACATGCCGACCATCACGCCCAGGACCATGCCGAGCGCCACCGATCCAAAGTCAGTTTCGGCCGTACCCCGGATGGAATCGCCCAGGAAATGCGCGACCGCGGCAAAATTCTCCCGGCGGCTCAGCACCCGGACCTGGTCGCCGAATTCCAGCCGGGTGTCCGGAGCGGGCACCAGGTCGACGTCGCCCCGCCGCAGCCGCGTGATGGTGGCCGAGAACAGGTCCTGGAGCTTCAGGTCGCGGATGCGCTTGCCCACCACGCCCTTGCTGGAGATGAACACCCGGCGGTAATCCAGTTCCGAGCGGTCCAATTCGATGCGAGCCTCGGACGGCTCCCCGAAGATCTGCCCGGCCCGTTCGAGAGCCTCCTCATCACCGACCACGGCCACGATATCGCCTTCGCCGAGCACGGTCTGCGAGCCGGCGACGGTGGTCCTGTCCTCGTGCCGTATGCGGCTGATGACAAAGCCGAGGTCCTTGTGCAGGCGCAGCACGTCTCCCACCGTCCGGCCGGCGATGCCCGGGTTCTTCACGACGAAATCGCGCACCGTGATCTCGGGCGCCTCCCCGCCGGGCCGCGGCTCGATGCGCCACAACCGGCCGAGCAGGTGGAAGGACAGCAGCACCCCTATCACGCCGAAAGGATAGGCCAGGCTGTAGGCCACCACCGGCTGCCCTCCCAGCCGCTGCACCGTTTCGGGCGGCAGTCCCTGGGCCCGGGCCTGATCGCGGACCGATTCCCTGGCGGCGGCCAGCGCGGGAGTATTCGTCAGCGCGCCGCAGAACAGGCCTGCCGCCCTGGGTCCCGAAAGTCCCAGGGAAACGGCCAGCGCCAGGCTGACGACGGCGCCCCAGAGCAGGACTCCCACCGCCAGCAGGCTGTCGCGGTAGCCCCGCGTTCGAAAGGACCGGAAGAACCCCGGGCCGGACTGGATGCCGATCGTGTAGACGAAGACAATCAGTCCCAGCGACGGAACCACCTCAGGCAGGGCCGCGCCGGGAGCGACAGCGCCCACCGCCAGCCCGGCGAACAGCACGCCGGCCACGCCGAACCGGAAACCGAACAGGTTCAATTCGCCGGCGACGTATCCGAGTCCGATCACCACGAAGAGCGTCAGGATGGGGTTGGCGCCGAGGGCTGCGATGACGGTATCCATAGACTGACCCGCCGCTGGTCGAGGGGCGCCGGAACCGCGGCGGTCCGGCTCCCGGCATCTCCTACTTCAGCACATCCGGGCAGGCACGGCGCAAGAGCTTTGGCGATTTCCGCCGGGGCGGACCGAAAAAAGAGAGTCAAACAGTTGCTATTTCGCGCCGCTAATGCGAACAATAGCGTGAACCCTTGATGCGGAAGATCTTCCCGTTGCTGTTGCTCCTGGCCTTCTGGCGACCGGTGCTGCCCGGCGCCGCGAGGGAACTCGACACGGGATTCCAGTTGCTGTACAACCTGCGCTTCCAGCAGGCGCGCGAGCAGTTCAAGCAGTGGCAGCACCTCCATCCGGACGACCCCATGGGGCCGACCGCCGAAGCGGCGGCCTACCTCTTTGAAGAGTTCGAACGCCACAACGTTTTGACCTCGGAGTTCTTCCTGGACGACGACCGCCTGCTGGGGGGCATCAAGGGAAAAGCGGACGAAACAAGAAAAAAGGCCTTTAACTCCGCGAATGCGCGCGCGGCGGAACTGGCCGGCCGGCGCCTGGCATCCCATCCCCGGGACGTGACCGCCCTGCTGGTAATGACCATCACGACGGGCATGCAATCGGATTACGCCAGCTTGATCGAGAAGCGGCAACTCGAAAGCCTGCGCCTGGCCCGTAAAGCCAGCGACTATGGCTCCCGCCTGCTGGCCGTGGCTCCGCACATGGGCGACGGCTACATGGCGCTGGGCACCGCCAACTACATCATCGCCTGCCTGCCGGCTTACAAGCGGCTCTTCCTGCGTATCGGGGGCATCCGCGGCGACAAACGGGCCGGTATGCACCAGCTGGCCCTGGCCGCCGAACACGGCCATTACCTGAAGCCCTTCGCCAAGATGATGCTCTTCCTCGCCAGCCTGCGCGAGAAGCAGCCGGGCGCCGCCCGGAGATGGCTGGCGGAACTGGAAGCCGATCTTCCGGAGAGCCCGGTCGTACGGCGGGAACGGGCCAGGCTGGATCTCGCCTTAGCGGCCAACGGCGCCGAGTAGTACCATACTTCGAAGGCCCGCGTGCCCCGGCGGCGTGCGGCGGAAGAGGTGCTATGAGAACAAAATGGCTGGCTCTCGGAGCGGCGGCGTGTGTGCCGGCGGCCTGGCTGGCGGGTCTCCCCGGAGGCGTCGCGGCGCCGGAGCCCCGGCCGGAGGCGCCCAGGGAACTCATTTTCGCCCCCGTCAGGATCGACGGCCCGGTTCACGACCCCGCCCGTCACACCTACTGGTTCGGGCCGTTCGCCGAATGCGCCTCGGTACTCGACATCGACGGAGACGGGCGGCTCGACATCGCCGCCGGCCGCAATTACTACCTGGCTCCGAAGTGGACCCGCTACTCCGACTACCGCGACGGCGCCGAGACCAACGGGCCCGATGTGGACGACAACTACGAAGGCGCGATGGACGTCAACAACGACGGGCGCGTGGACGTGCTCAGCTCGGGCTGGATGCGCCGCCAGGGCATCTGGTGGTACGAGAATCCCGGCAAGCCGGGCGTCAAGTGGAACTCCCACGCTCTGCATCCGGCCGAGGGGCTGGAGGGCATGGTGATCGGCAACCTCTCCGGCCGCAGCGACAAGGATGTGCTGGTGAATTACTTCGCCCGGAAACCGGGGCGCGGCCTGATCTGGTTCGAGCACATCGACCAGGCCCCCTGGTTCAAGGAGCACGTCCTGGGCCCCGAGAACGTGGGCGTGGTCCACGGCGCCGGGATCGGTGACATCAACGGGGACGGCCGCAACGACGTGGTCACCCCCGCCGGCTGGTTCGAGGCGCCCGCCGAGCCCGCCGCGCAGTCCTGGACCTGGCGCCCCGACTACCAGTTCACCCCCTTCGGGTCCGACCGGCCGGGTGGAGCAGGCTTACCCATGCTGGTCACCGACGCCAACGGCGACGGCATGAACGACATTATCATCGGCTCGGATCACGGCTACGGCCTGGCCTGGTACGAGCAAACGTCGGAGGGCGGCAAGCGCCGCTTTCGCAAGCATTGGATCGAAACCGATTTCCCCACCTTCCACACCATGGCCCTGGCCGATCTGGACGGCGACGGCAAACCGGAACTGATCACGGGCAAGCAACTGCTGGCCCACAACGGCGGGGACGCGGGCGGCTACGAACCGGTGTTCGTCTTCTACTACAAGATCGACAGGGGGCGCTTCGAGCGCCACATCGTCTCCTACAGCTACCTGACTCCCTATTTCGGCCCGGAGGCGCGGAACGAGGCGCCGCCCAACTACATCGTCGGCGTGGGCATGCGACTGCAGGTAGAAGACCTGAACGGCGACGGGAGGAAGGACATCGTGATCGCGTGCCGCACGGGCCTCTACGTCTTCTTCAACCAGGGATACACGCCCCGCGCGCGCGGCGCCAACTGGCTCCCGCCACGCGAAAGCTACCCCTCCCACAAGCCCTGGTAGCGCCGGGTGTGGTGAAGTTCCAGAGGCTTACGGGCCGCCTCTCAACCGGTCACAACCCCGAACCTGCGCGCCAGGTCCGTGTTCTGGGCAATCTCATCCCGGAACCGGGGATACATCCCTACAATCACGCAATCCTGCGGCTTGATGTTCTCGTAGGCGAAACGGAACGCCCGCTCTACCTGCTGCGGTGAATCGGCCGATCTCCCCGCCGCCAGAATCTTGAACGCGAAGCAGGTCTTGCGGGTCTGACGGATCATCCGCGTCATGCGCTCCGGATCCTTTTCCAGATAGACCTCGCCCAAGGGCGCCTCGCCCAGCATCTGACGCACCTCGGCCAAGCTCCTGGTGACCCGGTAGAAGCACGTCATGTAGAAGTCCACGTTCCACCCGCGCCCCTCCACGTAGTCGATGACGGCCGGATTGTGGGTGGAGAGACCCGCCATCACCCCCAGGTCCCGAACCCGCTTCAGGAACTCCTCGACCACCGCCATCTCGCCCCGCGCGAAACGAGCATCCGTCCGTCCCCCGTGATGCACGATGCCGAGCGGCTCGAGCGCCCTGAGTTCCTGCATCCTGGCAGCATCCTCGCCCAGCGAAGCGTCCGCCAGGGTGAGCCAGTTCATCGGCCCGCCTTCGGCCTTGTAGCGCTTCAGATCGGCCAGCGGACGGCCGGCCAGCGAAAGCTGCCAGGTATTGATCCCGCCTCGCTCGCACCGCCGCAGCACCTCCAGGACCCGCTCCTGGCTGTGCCATTCCTTCATGTGCTCGTCATAGAGCCGGTTGAAGTGGGAGTAGCCGTAGAAGGGATTGGAACCGATGATGAGCCGGGTGACCTCGAACCGTCCCACCTTCACGGTGGGGATGGGGGCGGAGCCGCCGGCGGCGATGCCGCTGCCGAGAGCCGCGGCGGCGTGGAGAAACGAGCGGCGCGAATTAGGCATGACGAGCCTCCGAAAGAAGGAAAGCCCTTGATCGTATGAACCGTTTCAGGAGGGAGTCAAGGGGAGGGAGAAATAAAAATGGTTCCAAGTGACCCAAGTTCCAGCACCGCTCACCACCGGCATGCACGGCTTGAGCTGGCATTCGGGAAGGCCGGATGTCGGCCCCTTCGCTCCCCGCCGCCGCTTTTGGGCGGCTGCGGATCACAGTTCCGGAGCACATCAGCTCGCTCTTCCCGATAGGAGCCCGCGCCTTGGAACGACCTTTCGCTCGCCTGGAACGACTGCCCGTTTCCGGACCCCCATTCCAGGGTCAACGCTCCCGGCCTGCTCCTTGTACGCCTTGCGATGCTTTCCCCGGACCCGTTCGGCCTGTCGCTCCCTCACTCTCATCAAGCGAGATCGACGCTTCAGGCCCGTTGCCCGCTTCGGGCATCGCTTCCCCAGCCACTTCCCGGATCTCCGCTCCCCTTTGGGGGGCTTTCGTCCCCCTCCGGATCGAAGCGTTCAACCCGACCCATGGCCGGAAGGCTCACCTTGCGAAACGCCCGATTCCTCTTCGCTCCCCGAAACCAGGCTTATTTCTAAATCCAGCTTCGGATCATCGTTCCGAGTTCCGCTACGCTTCGCTCGGCTTGCTGTCCCTCGAACCTCTTGGAACCATCTCCATCTTCGATGAAAGTGCCGTTACAGTCAAGCGAAATCGTACGCGGCGGGAGCGATTTTCCTCAAGAAATAGCACCTGTTTTTTCAACGAATTAGCGGCGAGGGTTGTGAGCGGAGTGTGAATAAAACATCGAAACCGTAAAATGTGGCGGCCCGGCGCGGGAGCGCCTATGGATCCTTCCGCAGCTTGAGAATCATCCCCGTGTCGGTCGCCGCCCAGGCGTGATCCCCGGACGTGGCCAGGATCACCCTCCGCGCCGTGGCCCGGTAATCGACCTCCATCTCCGTCCACGTTTCCAGCCCGCTGCCGCGCAGTATCCGCACCTTTCCGGGAATGGGACTGCGTTTCAACTGGCCCAGCGCCTGCACCCCGGCCAGCAGTCCTTCGCCACCCGGCTGTAAAGCGATATCGGTGACCACCAGGCTCTTATCGCGGTAAACCCGCCGGCTCTGGCCGCTCGTCTTCCACTCCATGCGGTAGACTTCCGACGTCCACTCATCCATGGCGCCGAAGAACTCGATCAGCCCCAGCCCGAAACCCTCCGGTGAGAACCGCACCCGGGTCACGCGGCCGAAGGTGGAAACGGTCGAGGGCGCCCAGTTCTTGCCGCCGTCCCTGGTCTCCAGAAAGATGGAAAGCCCGGGCCATTCCCTCCGGAAACGGGCCTGCTCGGGGTCGATCCAGTCGGGCAAGCCCCGGTCGGTGCGGCGGGGAGGCCGGTTCCAGCCCGTGATCATGCCCACTTCGGGATTGGCGAATTCGATCCAGCCGTAAGCCGTGTACTCGGGCTTGGCTTTCGGCGTCTCCGCGGCCGCCACCTTGGTCCAGGTCTTGCCCCCATCCGAAGTCTCGTAGGCCGACTTGCGCAGTCCCACCGCCCAGCCGCGCTCCGGGGTGGTGAAGTAGACCCGCAGCAGGTTGCGCGGACCGCCCAGCTTGCGCCAGCTCCTGCCCGCCTCCTGGGTCTGCCAGATACCCTTGGGAGTCACCATCCAGCCCAGCGTCTCGTTGAGAAAGAAGAGAGCCGTGCCGGGTTCCTTGAGGCGGACGAGCTCCCAGGTGGCGCCGCCGTCGCTGGTGACCAGCGATGCCGCGCGCTCACGCCCGTTTTCGTTCAAAATGCCCACTGCAACCCCGCGCCGGGGGGAAGCGAACGCCAGGTCCTGGATGGTGAGGGAAGACTGGTCCTGGTCGTAGAAATAAGTGAGCTCCCATATCTGCGCAGTCCGGCCGGAAACAGCAAGGGCAAGTAAAGTGGCGACGGAAAGCAGGAGCCGGGTCATGCCGCCGTGGGGCGTATGGGCCCCGAGGAAAGCACCGCCTCGACATGGTTGGCGTTGTCCACCGCGGACGGTTCCATTCGCGCCAGCAGCAGCATGCAGCCCACCTGCTCGCCGACCGTGGTGAGCATCTCGATCTCCGCCCCGGTGTGCGGGTGCGGCGCGCGGTGCTGCACGTTGATGACTCCCACCACCCGGTTCCTGGCAATCACCGGAGCGGACAGGAATGCCTCGAAGGCGTCTTCCGGCAGATCGCCGAAATACTTGAAGCGCGGGTCCTTATATGCCTCTTTGGAGAGGGCCAGCAGACGCCGTTCCCGCGCCACCCAGCCGGTCAGGCCTTCGTCCAGCTTCAGCCGCACCTTGCCGAGCGTCGACGGGTGCGGAGTGTTGGATGCGCAGAGCACGAGTTCGCCGCGGTCCACCAGGTAGACGAGGCAGGAGTCGCACCCGGTGAACTCGACCACGAGTGAGACGATGGCCTGCAGCACCTCCTGCAGGCTCATCTCGCGAACCATGAACCGGCTGATCTTTTGAAACAGGCGAAGCTGCTGCTCGGTGCGCTGCAGCCGCGCTTCCAAATCCTTGCTCTTGGCCACCTATTCAATTATAAGCCGTGAGTCCACCGCGGCCCGGACGGCAGGCCGGCCGAAGCGGCCGAAGCCAGGGAGCCCGAAACGGTAGACCGCTCCTTGCAGTCGCGGCTCGGTAGGGCGAGGCGGCTCGGAATGGTAGACCGCTCCTTGCAGTCGCGGCTCGGTTGGGCGAAGCGGATCGGAATGGTAGACCGCTCCTTGCAGTCGCGGCTCGGTTGGGCGAGGCGGCTCGGTAGGGCGAGGCTCGGTAGGGCGAGGCTGCACACGTCCCCCCGGGGAGTAGTATGCTGGCCGCATGCAGGACTTGCTCTCGGGGGTTGCGCTACGGGCCGGCCGGTACCTGGACGGACTCGACACGCGCCCGGTCGCACCGCCCCAACAGGTGTTGAACTGCCTTTCGGTTCTGGACGAACCGCTTCCCGAGCGCCCCGCGGATCCCGAATCCGTTATCGATCTGCTCGATCGCATCGGCTCCCCCGCCACGGTCGCCACGGCGGGCGGGCGCTTCTTCGGCTTCGTCCACGGGGGCTGCCTGCCCGCCGCCCTGGCCGCCAACTGGCTGGCCGGAGCCTGGGACCAGAACGCGGTTCTCTACACCACCAGTCCCATCGCCTCCCGGCTGGAAGAGGTCGCCCAGCGCTGGCTCGCGCAACTGCTCAAGCTTCCGGAAGACTGCGGCGCTGCCTTCGCCACGGGAGCGACCATGGCCAACTTCACCGCCCTGGCGGCGGCCCGCAATACGGCATTGGAGCGTCTGGGCTGGGACGTCGAAGCGGACGGCCTTTTCGGAGCGCCTCCGCTGACGGTGGTAGTCAGCGAGGAAACCCATCCCTCGGTCCACAAGGCGCTCGGCCTGCTGGGCCTGGGCCGCCGCCGCGTGGTCCGCGTCCCGGTGGACGGCCAGGGCCGCATGCGCGCCGAGGCCTTCCCCCGACTGGAGGGGCCCGCCATCGTCTGCGTGCAGGCGGGCAACGTGAACACCGGCTCGGTGGATCCGGTCGGCCGGATCTGCGAACTGGCCCACCCCAGCGGTTCCTGGGTTCACGTGGACGGCGCGTTCGGGTTATGGGCCCAGGCCAGCCCCACCCTCGCCGGCCTGGTGGCCGGCGTGGAACAGGCCGATTCCTGGGCCACCGACGCCCACAAGTGGCTCAACGTGCCCTACGACAGCGGCCTGGCGTTCGTGCGCGGCGCGGCCCGGCTCTCCCGGGCTATGTCCCTCAGCGCCGCCTATATCCCCGAAGGCGCCCGGCGGGATCCGGGGCAGTTCACCCCCGAACTCTCCCGGCGCGCCCGCGGCGTCGAGATCTGGGCGGCCCTGCGTTCGCTCGGCCGCGCCGGGCTGGCCGGAATGATCGACCGCACCTGCGCCCACGCCCGGCGCTTTGCCGAAGGCCTGCGCTCGGCGGGCTGCGAGATCCTCAACGAGGTGATCCTGAACCAGGTTCTGGTAAGCTTTGGCGACGCCGAGGCGACCCTGGGCGTGATCGAGCGCATCCAGCGAGACGGCACCTGCTGGTGCGGGGGCACGAGCTGGCAGGGACGGGTAGCTATGCGCATCAGCGTGGCTTCCTGGGCGACCACCGAACAGGACGTGGAGCGGAGCCTGCAGGCCATCCTCAGGGCACGGGACGAAATCCTGAAGACGCATCACCGGGCAGACCAGCCATGAACCGCCGCGGCTTCCTCTACGCCTCCGCCGCGGCGGCCTGCGGGGCCGCCCGGCGCCCGCCGCGCATCCTGCTGCGCAGTTCCTGGCAGAGCGTCAATATCGGCGACATCGGCCACACGCCCGGCGCCCTCACCCTGCTCCAGGAGCACTTCCCGGAAGCCGAGGTGACCCTCTGGCCCGGCCGGCTCGGCCACGGCTCCCGCGCCCTGCTCACCGCGGCCTTCCCCCGGCTGAAGATCGCGGAAGGAAGCCTTGGCCCGGACAGCCGGCCGGATACGGCCGAGCTCGCGCGGGCCTGGGAAGAAGCGGATCTCTATCTGAGCGGATCCGGCTCGGGGTTCCCGGCCAGCAACCACGCCATCGCTTTTCACAAAGCCACCGGCAAGCCGGCCGGCGTGCTGGGCGTCAGCACCGACCCCATCTCCGGCATCGGCGGCCGTCGCGAACCCGAAGGCGGCACCCTGGAAGAGATACGGGCCCGGGCGGCCCGGCTTCCCGCGAACCATCTGGATAAGAACCTGCGCTATATCATCGACCGCGCCGCCTTCTTTTTCTGCCGCGACACCCTTTCGCTCGCCTATCTGAAGTCGCAGGGCGTGCGAACGCCGGTCCTCGAATTCGGCCCGGACGCTCAGCTCGGCATGCGCCTGCGCGACGACGCCCGGGGCCTCGCCTACCTGCGGTCCCGCGGGCTGGAGCCGGGCAAGTTCATCTGCGTCATCCCCCGGCTGCGCTACACGCCCTATTACCGGGTGAACAAGGTCCCGCGCGTGCCGGAGGACGACGTCAAGGACGCGATCAACGAACGTACGACGGAAACGGACCACGCCAGGCTGCGCGAGATGATCGCCGCGTACGTGCAGCGGACGGGAAACAAGGTGCTGGCCTGCGCCGAAATGACCTACCAGGTGGAGATGGCGCGCGACGTCCTGGTCAACCCGCTCCCCGCGGATGTGAAGAGGAACGTCGTCTGGCGCGACACCTTCTGGCTGCCCGACGAGGCCGCCTCGGTCTACTCCCAGGCCCTGGCGGTGGTCAGCGTGGAGTGCCACTCGCCTCTCATCGCGTACCGCAACGGCGTTCCCGCCTTCTATGTCCGGCAGCCGACCGACACCTGCAAGGGGCAGATGTACCGCGACTTCGGCGCCGGCGACTGGCTCTTTGAAATCGAGCAAACCAGCGGGAGGGAACTGTGGGAGCGGCTGGAGAGCATCCACCGCAACCCGGCCGGAGCGAAGGCCCGGGTGCGCTCGATTATGGCCCGGGTAGAGGCGGCCCAGAAACGCATGATCGCAGCCGTGCGAGCGGCCTGCCGCGTCTGAACCCGCCTGCTATAATCGGGTTTCACCATGGAAGAGAGAGAACGCGCCCGCGCCCTGGACGTGACCCTGAGCCAGATCGAAAAGCAGTTCGGAAAGGGTTCCATTGTCCGGCTGGGCTCCAAAGATGCCGTCATTCCGGTCCAGTCGATATCGACCGGTTCCATTTCCCTGGATGCCGCTCTCGGCGTAGGCGGTTTCCCCCGCGGCCGCATCTGCGAGATCTACGGCCCCGAATCTTCCGGCAAGACCACCATCGCCCTGCAGGTGATCGCCGAAGCCCAGAAGAAGGGCGGCATGGCGGCGTTCATCGACGTGGAGCACGCGCTGGATCCCATCTACGCGCGCAAGCTCGGGGTGGATGTCGACAACCTGCTGGTTTCCCAGCCGGACTACGGCGAGCAGGCCCTGGAGATTACCGGCGCGCTGATCAGCTCGGGCTCCATCGACGTGCTGGTGGTGGATTCGGTCGCCGCCCTGGTGCCCAAGGCCGAACTGGACGGCGAAATGGGCGACAGCCACATGGGCGTGCAGGCCCGCCTGATGTCGCAGGCCCTGCGCAAGCTTACCGGAGCGGTCTCCAAGTCCAAAACCTGCCTGGTTTTCATCAACCAGATCCGCGAGAAGATCGGGGTCATGTTCGGGAACCCGGAGACCACGACCGGCGGCCGCGCCCTGAAGTTCTACGCCTCCATCCGGGTGGACATACGGCGCATCGCCGCCATCAAGGACGGCGACAGCGTCATCGGCAACCGCACCAAGGTGAAGGTGGTGAAGAACAAGGTGGCCTCGCCGTTCCGGGAAGCCGAATTCGACATTATTTACGGCGAAGGCATCTCCAAGGAAGGCGATCTGCTGGACCTGGGCGTGCAGCACAACCAGGTGGAGAAAAGCGGCTCCTGGTTCAGCTACAAGGGCGAGCGCATCGGTCAGGGACGGGAGAACGCCAAGCAATTCCTCAAGGACAACGCCGACATCCGCGAGAAGCTGGATACGGAACTGCGCAAGGCGCTCGGCCTGGCCCGGCCCGAACCCGAGACGGCCGTTCCGGAACCCGCCGCCAAGCCCGTCCCCGCCGGCCGCGGCCGCTGACCGCGGGCAGGCATTCGGGAGCTTTCAGCTCTCAGCTTTCAGCGACCGGTGCAACGCATGCTGACCGCGCTGATTCAAAAGCAGAACGCTTCACTTCGACGGTTGATCGCTGACAGCTTGCGCTCGCAACGGTTCCGGCGGAGGGCTGGAATTCAACCGGCCGTCGTGAGAATTTCTCTCACTCCGCGCCACGTTCCTCTTCTATGGACGAACGCGAGCGCCGCCGCGCCATCGACCTGGCCCTGTGCCAGATGGAAAAGCAATTCGGCAAGGGATCCGTCCTCCGCCTCGGTTCACAGACGGTAGTTTCCGTCCCGGCCATCCCCACCGGATCGATCTCCCTGGACGCCGCCCTGGGCATCGGCGGCTTCCCGCGCGGCCGGGTGGTTGAAGTGTACGGTCCGGAATCCTCGGGCAAGACCACCATCGCGCTCCAGGCCGTGGCGGAAGCCCAGAAGGCCGGCGGAACGGCGGCCTTCATCGACGCCGAGCACGCCCTGGATCCAACCTACGCGCGCAAGCTGGGCGTGGACGTGGACAACCTGCTGGTCTCCCAGCCGGATCACGGCGAGCAGGCCCTGGAGATCGCCAGCGCCCTGATCGCCACCGGCCTGGTGGACATCGTGGTAGTGGACTCGGTCGCCGCCCTGGTTCCCAAAGCCGAACTGGAAGGCGAGATGGGCGACAGTTTCATGGGGCTCCAGGCCCGGCTGATGTCCCAGGCCCTCCGCAAGCTCACCGGGGCAGTCTCCCGCACCAATACCTGCCTGCTCTTCATCAACCAGGTTCGGGAGAAGATCGGGGTCATGTTCGGCAACCCAGAGACCACCACCGGGGGGCGGGCCCTGAAGTTTTACGCCACGGTCCGCATCGACGTGCGGCGCATCGGGGCGATCAAGGACGGCGATAGCGCGGTCGGCAACCGCACCCGCGCGAAGGTCGTGAAGAACAAAGTGGCCCCGCCATTCCGCGAGGCGGAGTTCGACATCCTCTACGGAGAGGGCATCTCGCGGGAAGGCGACGCGCTCGATCTCGGCGTGGCCCATAACCTGGTCGAGAAGAGCGGCTCGTGGTTCAGTTTCCGCGGCGAGCGGCTGGGCCAGGGCCGTGAGGCGGCCCGTTCCTGCCTGAGGGAAAACCCGGAAAAACTGCAGGCGATAGACACCGAGCTGCGCAAGCTGCTGCTCACCTCGCCGTCTTCCGTCCCGGCCTCCTGACGGGGCGCCGTCATTTCCGGGAGTGCGCCGGAGCCGCGCCAGCAAGCCGTTTCGCAACGCAATATATGCGGAATGCCCGTTTTACGGGCCTCCGGAAGGCCCGATGCGAAAAAAACGCCGAAAACAGGCCGTTTTTCGCATATTTCCTCTTTACATTCCGCCCGGTGTTCCTTATGATTGATTACGATTTGAGGATGTTGGCATCCTCAAGCGGTCTGTACCAGGATCGCTCAGTTCAATCGGGAGAATGATAGAAGGAGGCTTATGGCCGAAAGCAAGAGAATGACGCAGACGCAGCTGGTCCGGACCATCGCCGACGCTTGCGAGGTTCCCAGCAAGACCGCCAAGCAGGCGCTGGCATGCCTGTCCGACGTTGCCCTGCGTGAAGTGAAGAGGAACGGTGTGTTCGTATTGCCCGGGCTGGGCAGGATCGTGCGCGTGGAGCGCAAAGCCCGCATCGGACGCAACCCCGCAACCGGCGAATCCATTAAGATCCCGGCCAAGAAGGTCGTGAAATTCCGGGTCGCGAAGTCTTTCAAAGACGCGGTAGTACCGCCCAAGAAGAAGTAACCGGAAGCCGGATTCAATCGCCAGATCGGAACAAGCCAAACCCCGCGGTGTGAAGCCGCGGGGTTTTTCATTCGGTGGGATGTGTCTGAAGCCGAGATGAAATCCGCCCAACTTGCGGGCAGCTCAGGAAGCTTAAGCCTGCTTCTTCTCTTCGACTTTCTCGTCGCCCTTCAAAGCGCTCTTGAAGTTGCGTATGCCTTCGCCCAACCCTTTCGCCACTTCCGGGATTTTGCGGCCGCCGAACAGCAGCACCGCAACTCCAAGGATGACGAGAAGCTCAGGCAAGCCTAGGGATCTCATACCGTCTCCTTTCCTCTCATTCTAGGGGTGCCACCTGACAGAGTCAAGCTAAGCGCCCGCCGGCTGGAGGCTTCCCAGCGCCTGCTCCAGGTCCGCGAGGATGTCCTCCACCGCCTCTATACCTACCGACAGCCTCACGAGGTTATCACGGATTCCCATCCGCTCGCGGTGCTTGGGCGACACCTCCCGGTGCGAACTCATCACCGGGTAGAGCATCATGCTGTGCACGTCGCCCAGCGAGGTGGCGCGCACGATCAGCCGGAGGGCGTCCATAAACCGGAACACCTCGTCCCGTCCCGCGCCCTTCAACTCGAAGCTCACGATGCCCCCATACAGGCCTTCCGGGAACAGGCGGCGCACGGTAACGGCATCCGGGTGCCCGCCGTCTCCGGGAAAGTAGACCCGGGCGACGGAGGGGTGCCCGGCCAGCCAGGCCGCCACCCGGCAGGCGTTGGAGCACTGCCGCTCCATGCGCAGCGCGAAGGTCTTGATGCCCCGCATCGCCAGGTAGCTCTCGAACGGTCCCAGCACCGGGCCGGTGGTGCGCGCCAGCGCCCGCAGCGGCTCGAAATGCTCCGCATCGGAGACCACCGCGCCGCCCAGCACGTCGCCGTGCCCCGCCAGGTACTTGGTCAGGCTGTGGACCACCAGGTGGGCGCCCCGCTCCAGCGGCCGAAGGAGCAGCGGGGTGGCGAAGGTGTTGTCCACCACGAGCGTCGCGTTGGCGCCATGGGCCAGAGCGGCCAGTTTGTCCAAGGCCCCCACCCTTAGCAGCGGGTTCGAGATGGTCTCCATCAGCAGGCAGCCGGTCTTCTGCTCGGCCAGCGCCCGCTCCACCGACTCCAGATCGCAGACGTCCACGAAACGCACCGCGACCCCCGCCGGCTCCAGCACGTTCATGAGCAGGCCGACGGTTGCGCCGTAGAGCGCGTTCGCTGCCAGGATCGACCTGGGCCGGTCGGCCAGCGCGGCGGCCAGCGCCAAGTGTACGGCCTGCATCCCCGAGGAGCAGGCCAGAGCCCCGTGCCCGCCCTCCAGGGAAGCCACCTGCGCCTCCAGGGCGGCGTTGCTCGGGTTGTCGTAGCGCGCGTAACAATAGCCCTCCGCTTCGCGCGCGAAGACCCGGTCCAGGTCCTCCAGCCTGTCGTAGAAGTAGCTCGAGGCCGTGTGGATCGGGGTGGTCACGGGTACGGCGGCGCCCGGCTTCTTCCGGTCGCCGGCGTGCACCGCACGAGTATGCAGTTTCACGAAAGTTTCCTTTTCCAGCGCGCCCCTTCCCGGGTGTCTTCCAGAATTATCCCCTGATTCAGCAATTCCTGCCGGATCTCGTCCGAGCGCGCGAAGTTCCGCTCCCTGCGCGCCCGGTTGCGCTCGGCGATCAGTTTCTCCACCTCCTCGTCGGAGAGCCCGGCCGCCGCGGCCGAGGGCTCCAGAACCTCGAAGATGGAGTCGAAGTGCGCGAGCAGGTCCAGAGCCGGCCCGGCGTTGCCCGCCCGGAACTCGCCCGAGTCCATGGCCGTGTTCATATCGCGCACGTATTCGAACACCGCGGCCAGCGCCTCGGCCGTATTGAGATCGTCCTCCAGGCTGGCCACGAAATCGCGCTCGGCCGACCGGGTCCGCTCCCGCAGCTTCTCATTCATCCCTTCGGGGTAGGCATCGGTTTGCAGGCGAAGGCGGAAATTGCGCAGCCGCTCGATGGCGGTGGCCGCCGACTTCAATCCGTCGAAGGTGAAGTTGAGCGCCTTGCGGTAGGGCACCGAAGCCAGCAGGTAGCGTATCGTTTCCGGCTGGTAGCCGCGCGAGAGCAGATCGCGCAGGGTGTAATAGTTGCCGAGCGACTTACCCATGCGCTGGCCTTCCACCAGCAGGAATTCGGAGTGCAGCCAGAAGCGCGCGAAGGGCCGGCCGGTCAAGGCTTCCGATTGGGCGATCTCGTTCTCGTGATGCGGGAAGATCAGATCGACGCCGCCCCCGTGGATATCCAGCGTTTCGCCCAGGTACTTCATCGCCATGACGGAGCACTCGATGTGCCAGCCCGGCCGGCCCTTGCCGATCTCGGTTTCCCAGAAGGGCTCGCCCTCTTTAGGCGCCTTCCAGAGCGCGAAGTCGCGCGCATCGTTCTTGTCGTAGGTATCCACCTCCACCCGCGCGCCCGCCTTGATGCCGGTGAAATCGTTGTGGGAGAGCTTGCCGTATTCCGGGAAGCTGGCAATGCGGTAGTAGGTGGAGCCTTCGCTCTCATAGGTGTACTGCTTGCCGGACAGCGCCCGGATGGCCGCGACCATCTCCGGAATGTGCTCGGTAGCGCGCACCAGGTGTTCCGGCCGTTCCAGCCGCAGGGCCTTGCAGTCTTCCAGAAAGGCCTCGGTGTAGACCCGCGTGTACTCCTCCAGCGATTTCCCCTGGGCGGTGGCGTTACGGATGATCTTGTCGTCCACGTCGGTGATGTTCATCACGTGGTCCAGCCGGAAGCCCCGGTCGCGCAGCACGCGCCGCAGGATGTCGAAGAAGGTGAAGGTGCGGAAGTTGCCGATGTGAGCGTAATCGTAAACCGTGGGGCCGCAGGTATACATCCGGACCGTAAGGTCCCGGGCCGGCTGGAACTCTTCCACCCGAAGCGTGAGCGTATTGTAGAAACGGAGCGCCATATGCGATGGGGAACCTCCCATCGTAGCGCGCTTCCGGGGAATTCCGGTGACTGGAGGTGCAACCGCTCCCCCCGGCCGCGGGCCGGGCACGAAGGAGGGGCGAAGAGGATTTCAAGGGCAGCGGTTGCAGGGAGCAGAAACCGGTCTCAGCCGGCTGTGTCGATCGCCTCGCCCGACACCACCAGTTCCACCCGCCGGTTGCGCTGCCGCCCCGCCGGCGTATCGTTGCCCGCTACGGGCAGGCTCTCGCCAAGACCCCGCGCCGTGATGGAGGCCGCCGGGACGCCCTGCTGAACGAGATAGGACCGAACCGCCGCCGCGCGGTTTTCGGACAACTCCTGGTTGTACTCCGCGCCGCCAACATTGTCCGTGTGGCCCTCCACCTCCACCTTGAGCCCCGGATTGGCGATCAGAATCCCGGCCACTTTCGCCAGTTTCTCCCGCGCGCCCGGTTTCAGCGTGTACCTGCCCGTGTCGAAGAGAACGTCGGACATATTGACGATCAACCCCCGCGCCGTCTCGCGCGTTTCCAGGACGCTGTTCAACTGTTCGCGGAGCCGGTTGCGCAGTTCCATCCGGGCAGCTTCGGCCTGCTGCCGCAAGCGTTCCGCCTCCTGGGCTTCCCGGCGGGCCTGCTCGGCCTCCAGTTGCGCGGCCTGCTGCTGCGCCTGGGCCGCGGCCCGGGCGGCCTCGGCTTCGCGCCGGGCCCGGTCCGCTTCCGCCTGGGCGCGCTCGGCCTCCCGGCGCTCGGCTTCCGCCTCGGCCCGGCGTTGCGCCTCGCTTTCGGCCTGCCGCCGCGCCTCCGCCTGCTCCATCTCACGCCGGCGGCGGAAGGCGATGATGCGGGCGTCCTCGGCGGTCTGGACGGCCTGCCGCGCCACCATGGCCACCGGCCTGCTGCCCGCTCCCTGCTCCAGATAGCCCTCGGCCTGCAGCATCAGTTCCCGCGCGCGCGCCAGCGTGTCGCCGGCGTACTGCCCGGCGCCGGCGGCCGACGCGATGCGCACAGCATTGCGGGCTTGCAGCAGCTCATTGGGGACGGCAGAATCCTCGCGCGGCGGCGCCGCCGTGCTGGCCGGGGTCACCGAGGCGGCATAAACGCCCCGGGGCAGCAACTCGAACTTCGCGTCTATCTCCTCGACACGGCCCGCCGTGTCCTTGCGGATCAGGTTCTCCATCACCACCACGTCGCTCGGTTGCGTGACCGCGAAATAGGGCTCGGCGGTGACGATCAGGCCGAACGCCTGAAGCTCCGTAGTCACCTTCAGCTCGCTTTCTCCACCGTCCAGGACCACCTCGCCCAGATTGTTGGCGCGGCCCTCCGGCGTCACTGCCCAGAGCACGAAGGTCAGGTATTCCGGGCCGTACCGGGCGGCCGGCTGCAGGTTCTCGAACTCGGTGTCGATCTCGATCCGGCCCCGCCGGCTGCGCACCTTGGCGTCGCCCCGGGCCTCCGGCATCAAGGCCGTGCCCCGGAGGTCCACCTTGGTGGCGTCGCCCAGGTGGCGGTAATTCACCGCTTTGACGGTCCGGGCCACCACCGTGACCCGGTAAAGCGGCTGCGTGGAAGAAGCAGCGGGCCCGGCCGGAAGATCCTGCTGGGTCGGATTAGGAACCTGGGCGGCCAGGAGACACGCGCCCGCGAAGAAAACGGATGGCAATTTCATATTCGCCCCTCGTGCGGGCAAACCCGCACTCATTCGGTAGGAGCAAATACCCAGCCATGGTAAGGAAAGCCGCTCTCCGGTCAGTTCATGTCCCGGAACCCTGGTGGTTGCATCGGCCCTGGCTGCCGCCTTACGGTTTCTCCCGGATGGTCGACACGGCGCCGTCCACTTCCGTCACGTGAATCAGCAGGTTCTTACGGCTCTGCAAGGCCGCTTCCGGCATCTCGAACCGGGCGGCGACCATGCGGTCCCAGTTCTGCCTGGAGGGAACCCGGTCGCGCGGCAGCAGGGTTTCATTGAACTTCTGCCCCAGCACCGGGTAGTACTCGAAGAGCTTTTTGGCGTCCACTTCAGCCACCGTCGCGCCCTCCAGAATCCTGCCGTCCGCCGCCTCGGCCTCCACCTCCACCCGCTGGACCACGAACGGGTAGTCCGAGGGGTTGACAAAACGGAAATCGACCACCGCGATCGAGCTGCCGTCCGCCATCTCCAGGGTGCGGACTTTCAGAATCCCGCCCTGGATCTGCACGTGCGCGCCGCGCTGCATGTAGAACACCCCGGCGATCGCCAGGGCGATCACCCCCAGGCCAATCAGAAAAGGAGTCAGGAATTTCTTGGGCATAGCGCCTCAGAGTTCGCGCACGATCCGCAGCATTTCCCTCACCGAAGCATGCGAGGATTCAATCAGGGTTCCATCGAAAATGTGTGTTTCCAGGCCGAAATGGCCTTGGTAGCCGTCCCGCGCCATGGCCTGCATGATGGCCTTCCAGTCCAACCGCTGGGGCGTGTTCAGCACGCTCCTGCCTTTGATCTGGACGTTGCCGATGCGGGCCTTCGGCAGCAGCCCGTAGCCATCGGGAAAAGGGGTCTCGTTCAGGGCGGCGCCGTTCAGCGCGTCCCAGTTGATGCCGATCCACTTGGAGGGCAGCAGCTTGAGAAACGCGGCCAGTTCCGCGCAGCTCCCGATGTTGCAGGAAGGCTCGTTTTCCACCAGCAACTGCACGCCTTCCTTCCCGGCGACCTCCGCCATACCGCCCAGAATCTCCGCCAGGCGGGGATAGAGCGCGGGAGGGTCGGCCACCCGCGTACCCGTGAAGACGCGCAGCTTGCCGGTGTCGAAGATGTGAGCCGCGCGGATGGCTTTCCTCAACTCGTCCAGGCGTCCCTCGAAGCGCGCCTTTTCGCGGGCCAGGCGGACCGCCCGGGCCTCGGAGGTCTCCGGCCGGCGCCGCACGGGCTCGGCGCCCGGGAATCCGAATTTGAGCAGCGAAGTATTCAGGAACGAGACGCGCAGCCCGGCCTCGCGCAGGCGGCCGGCCGCGGCCTTCACCTCGCCTTCGGGCAGGAACGCGTACTCGCCGCCGCCGCCCGGAACGGAGCGCAGTTCGACCCAACTCAGGCCGTACTGGCGGGCGAATGCCGCGGCCTCTTCCGGGCTCCTGCCGATTTCATCGGTGATCGCGCTCAGCCGGGACACGTCAATGCGGGAAGCTGCCTTCAGGAGGGGGATCACGGCGGCTGCGAAGAGATGACGGCGCGGCGTCAAGCGGGGCACAGATTCACTGCATCACACCGGGCCGGAAGCCGTCAATGGCGGGCGTCGTTGACCATCTTCTGGAACTTCACCCGTTGTTCCTCGTTGAGGATTTTCAGGATGCGGGCCTTGGCTTCGGCCGTGACCGTGCGGTAGTACTTGGCGAAGTCCTCCAGAATGCTGGACACTTCCTCGGCCTGGGCGGGAGTGAGATTCAAATGGGCGGACCATTTCTCGACCGAGATCCGCTTGCCGGCCTCGGTCCAGAAGGGATTGGAACGGTGGAGCCAGGCATGGCCGGATGTGCTCATGAAAGTGCCGCCGACCAGGGCCCCGACGGTAAAGACCAGGAGCAGCGTACCGACGCAGACGGCCTTCTGATTGCGAAAGACAAATCCGCTCTCGCGATGACGCGTAAGAACACCACTCGAGCTCATTGCGTGTAGCTGGTGAGGGTAACCAGCATCATCTCCTGGTCCGGAACGGGATTGTCAGGCTGAAAAGGAGTGTTCTGCTCGATCGCGATCATGGTTTCCGGGCCGGGCACGCCGTAGCCGTAATCCGTATCGCTGGAGATCACGAAACCGCCCAACAGGGCCAGAATCATCAGGCAGGCAAACGCCGTGCGCCGGAAGAATGCCGGGTCCAGGAAGGCAGCCCAGAGGGGAGCGGGCGTCTGCTCCTCGATCAGGTTGCGGACTCGGGAATAGAAGCCGGGCGCCACATCCCACTGGCTCTGCGGCCTCAGGACGGTCAACATCTCGGCGATTCCCTGCATCTCGGAGACTTCGGCCCGGCACGTGGCGCAGACCTTCAAGTGGCCTTCAATTTGCTGCCGGAGTTCAGGGCTCGCGGTTCGGGCCAGAAACTCCTCTAATCCGTCCACGACTACCTGGTGCATACTTCTTCCCTTATCAAGTGTAAACCACCAATCCCCTGACTCCCCGGTCGTACCCACTGTCCCCGCCGGATTCGGTCAGGAGACCAACCCGATGCTGTCTCTCAGTCAACCCAACCCGCGGCCAGCCGCCCGCGCCTCAACCGGCCACCAGGCCCGGTGCGCGCTCCAGCCGCTGCGCCGCCTTAACCAAACGCTGGCGGGCACGGAACAGCTTCACCTTGATGGTGTTCTCGTTCATGCCCGTCATTCCGGCCAGTTCCTCCACCGAATGGCCTTCCACTTCCTTGAGCATCATCAGCAGGCGTTCTTCCTCGGAGAGCTTGGCCAGCAGCTTCAGCACATAGTCTCTGCGCGCCAGGTTGTTATCCACCCGGGTGTTGCGCTCGCCGGCCGGCTCGGTGTTCTCCACCCGCCGCACCTCGTCCTCGCTCAAATCGCTTTCGTAGACCAGTTTGCGCACTTTTTTCTTGCGCAGGTAATCGTAGCATTCGTTGACCGTAATTTTGTAGATCCAGGTGATCAGCGAGCTGCGAAAGTCGAAATTCCGGATGGAGAAATAAACCTTGGCGAACACCTGCTGCGCGATGTCCTCCACGTCGTTGCGGTGACGCACGATGCCGTGGATGATGGAAAACACTTTGGCCTGGTAGCGTTCCACGATCATCTGGAACGCCACCTCGTCACCGGCCTGCGCCCGCTTGACGATCGCGCCTTCCGGGGTGTTCTGGTAATCCACTCTGGTTCTTCCCGCCGCCTTGGACTCAAACGCGGGTAGCGGAAGCACGCCGGTGAGTGTCCCCATACACACTGACCGACGCACCCGGCGTTCGAAGGGTTTCATCATCCCGCCCCGCTACTGGCAGATTAGCAGATTCAGCGAGTCGGCAGAACTCCTCCAGCAGCACCTCGCCGGGGTGCTCCCTTTCCTCCCGCCCGGATTGCCGCTCAACCCGGCCGCATCCCCGCCGGATGCGCGCGCATCTATTCCTTCGAGTCCTTTCTGTATAATCAAACAAGGGGGAAATATGATTCAACTCACGGAGAAGGCTGTCGGCAAGGTGAAAGAAATCCTCGACATGCAGGATCCCAAGCCGGCCGGGCTGCGCATCGCCGTCGTCGGCGGCGGCTGTTCCGGATTCAGCTACTCCATGGCTTTCGAGAACCAGCCCGGAATGCTCGACAAAACCTACAGTTACGAAGGGCTGAAGGTATTCGTAGACCAGGCCAGCCTGCTGTACCTGGACGGCGCCGAGGTCGACTACGTGGAGACCCTGGAAGGCTCGGGCTTCAAGTTCAACAACCCGAACGTCCGGTCCACGTGCGGCTGCGGCAGTTCGTTCAGCGCCTGACCGGGCTTCCATCGTATTGCGTACCATTGCCTCCGGTCGCGGCTCGGTAGTGCGCGCCATCCGTCGCTGAGCCGCGACGGCGAGGAGCCGTTTCTCCAAAGTCAACCCTTTCTGGCTTTTCCGGCAATTTGCCACTCCGTAAACGGCGAGCGGACGCCGCGAATGCGCACGTTGATCAGGTAGGGAATGCCGGAAGCGAAAGCCCGCTCCACCGCCGGACGCACCTGGTCCAGGGTGTCGACGGTCTCTCCATCGCCCCCGAAGCCCTTCATTATCAAGTCAAAGCGGGTGTCCCGCAGCCGGCAGGCCACGCTGCCGTCGCCGCCCACCGTGGCCATCTGCAACTGCTTCTCGATGCCCCAACAGGCATCATTTCCCACGATCATCACCACCGGCAGCTTGTGGCGCACGGCCGTATCCAGCTCGGCCAGGTAGAAGCCCAGCGAGCCGTCCCCGGTAATCAGGACGACCGGCTGGTCGGGGCAGGCGGCCTTGAGCGCCAGGCTGTTGGGCAGGCCGGATCCGATCGTTGCCAGGGGCCCCAGCCGCAGCCAGCGTCCGGGACCGTTGGCCGGCATGATGCAGCGGCCCCAATGGGTGAAATCGCCCCCGTCCCAGGAGTACAGCACCTCCGGCGGCAAGGCTTTCCGCAGCTCCCGGTAAAAGGCAGCCGGGTGGAGGGGCGCCGCCGTGTCCCGGGCCGCGCACTCCAGCCGCTCCTGCCACTCCGCGGCGAGGGAGCGCAGATGGTCCAGCCAGGGCCGCGGCTGCCAGCGGCGGCTGCCCAGCGCATCGAGCAAAGCCCGTAGAGCGGCCTTGACATCCGCGCAGATTCCCAGCTCCAGGGGACGGTTCATGCCCAGTTCCTGGGGATGTATGTCCACCTGGATGAAACGCGCTTCCGGGGAGAACAGGCGCGCGCCGCCCAGGGCCAGGCGGTAGTCGATGCGCTTACCCAGCACCAGGAACAGGTCCGCCTCCTTGAAGGCCTTCTGCACGGCCTGGTTCAGGGCCGGGTCGGCATAGCCCAGGCAGAGCGGATGGCTGTCCGGCACCACGCCCTTGGCCATGGTGACGGTATACAGGGGCAGCGAGGTGTGCTCGATGAACTCCCGCAGCTCGGCCTCGGCGCCGGACCACCAGATGCCGCTGCCGGCGATGACCACCGGCCGCTCGGCCGCTTCCAGCAGGGCCAGCACGCGGTCCACGTCCCGGGAGGACGGCTGCGGCTGCAGGTCCGCCGGCATCATCGGCACGGCCGCCGGCGTCTCCGCCTTGCCGGTAAACAGGTCCACCGGGATGGTAAGGTGCACGGGACCCTTGCGGCCGCTGTTGGCCTCCGCGTAGGCGCGCCCCAGGTAGAACGGGATCTGGGCGGCGCTGGGCGGCTGCGCGGCCCACTTCACCACCGGGCGGGCCATGTCGAGCTGGTTGATGTCCTGAAAGGCCTGCCGGTCCGCCACGGTGGTGGCCCGCGCGCCGCTCACCGTGATCAGCGGGCTGGCCGCCAGGGAGGCCGTGGCGATGCCGGTCAGCGAATTGGTGTGGCCCGGCCCGCCGGTCACCAGCGACAGCGCGGGCTGCCGCGTGATCCGCGCCCAGGCGTCGGCGGCGTGGGTAACTCCCGATTCGTGGCGCATGTCCAGGATGTCGAGCCCCTCCTGCGCGGCCACGGCCAGCACTTCGTTCAAGTGGTCGCCCACCAGCGTGAAAATGCGCCGGATGCCGAGCCGCGTAATGGCCCTTACAAACAATTCCGCTCCGGTTTGAGCCATAGACCGCCATGCTACTACAATCGGACTTGGCCACATCGAAACCCACCATCCTGGTGACCGGGGGCGCAGGCTACATCGGGGCGCATACGGTCCACCTCCTCTTGCAGCGCGGCTACGAAGTCCAGGTCGTGGACAATCTCTCCCGCGGCCATCGCCACAACGTCGATCCGGCGCGGCTGCACGTCGTGGACCTGGCCGATACCGAGGCTCTGTGCGGCGTGCTGGCCCGGCATCCCTGCGAGGCGGTCATCCACTTCGCCGCGTACATCGCGGTAGGCGAATCGACCAGGGTTCCCGAGCTGTACTTCCGCAACAACGTCTGCGGCAGCCTGTCCCTGCTCACGGCCATGCTGCGCAGCGGCGTCAAGCGCATGGTGTTCTCCTCCACAGCGGCGGTGTACGGGATGCCCGCGCGCGTGCCCATCCTGGAGGATTTCCCTTACGCGCCGGTCAGCCCTTACGGAGAATCGAAGGTGATGGTCGAAAAGATCCTGGGCTGGTTCGACTCGCTGCACGGCCTGCGCAGTATCAGCCTGCGCTACTTCAACGCCTCGGGGGCGGAGCCCGGCGGAACCATCGGGGAGGAGCACGACCCGGAGACCCACCTGATCCCGCTGGCCTTCCGCGCGGTCGAGACCGGGCAGCCGCTCACACTGTTCGGCGACGACTATCCCACTCCGGACGGCACCTGCATCCGCGATTACATCCATGTCAGCGACCTGGCCGAGGCGCACATCCTGGCGCTTGAGCACCTGCTGGCGGGGGGCGGCTCCGGCGCCTTCAACGTGGGCACCGGCACGGGCCACTCGGTGCGTGAGGTGATCGCCGCGGTGGACGCAGTGACGGGACGCAAGACGCCCTGGGTGGCGGGCCCGCGCCGCGAGGGCGATCCGGCCGAACTGGTGGCCAGCGCGGACAAGCTGAAGCGCATGCTGCACTGGTCGCCGCGCTTCACCAGCCTGCGCGACATCGTCGCCACCGCCTGGGAGTTCGAGTCCCGCCGCCGTTAATTCCGGACACCGGCCTCCGGGAGACGATTGCTACAATGCGGTCCATGAGAAAAAGCTGGCTTTTGCTCGCCGCGGCTTTGCCGCTGGGCGCTCAGGCGCAGTATGATCTGCTGCTCAAGGGGGGGCACGTCATCGACGGCAAGAACAGGATCAGCGCCGTGCGCGACGTGGCGGTGCTGAACGGAAAGATTGCCGCCGTGGAGGCCGACATTCCGGCTTCCCGGGCCCACAAAGTGGTGGACGTCAGCGGCCTGTACGTCACCCCCGGACTGGTCGACATCCACGTTCACGTCTATGCCGGCACCGGCATGCGCGGCGCCTACTCGGGCGACAACAGCGTCTATCCGGACGGCTTCACCTTCCGCGCCGGCGTCACCACGGTGGTGGACGTCGGCTCGTCGGGCTGGCGCAATTTTCCCGACTTCAAGGACCGGGTGATCGACCGCTCCCGTACGCGCGTGCTGGCCATGCTGAACATCGTGGGCCGCGGTATGGGCGGGGGCGCCATCGAGCAGAATACCGGCGACATGGATGCCAAGGCCACCGCCGAAGTCGCCAGGCGCTATCCGGAAACGGTTGTCGGCATCAAGACCGCCCACTACTCGGCGCCCGACTGGACGGCCGTGGAACGCGCGGTGGAAGCGGGCAACCTGGCCAATGTGCCGGTCATGGTGGATTTCGGCACCTTCCATCCCGAGCGCCCCTTCCAGGACCTGGTGTTGAAGAAACTCCGCCCGGGGGACATCTATACCCACACGTTCCTGGACCGCGTGCCCCTGCTGGACGACTCGAACCGCGTACAGTCCTACCTGTTCGAGGCCCGCAAGCGCGGCATCATCTTCGACGTAGGCCACGGCGCCGGCAGCTTCCTGTTCCGCCAGGCCGTGCCGGCCGTCAAGCAGGGCTTCCTGCCCGACTCGATCTCCACCGACCTGCACATCAGCAGCATGAACGCCGGCATGAAGGACATGCTCAACGTCATGTCGAAATTCCTGAACATGGGCATGAGCCTGGACGACGTGATCGTGCGCTCCACCTGGCACCCGGCCAGGGAGATCAAGCGCGAGGAATACGGGCACCTGACTCCCGGCGCGACCGCCGACATCAGCGTGTTGAGCCTGCAGAAAGGCAACTTCGGCTTCGTGGATGTGAACGGCGCGCGGATGAAGGGCTCGCAGCGGCTGGTGTGCGAGGTGACCGTGCACGACGGCCGCGTGGTTTACGATCTGAACGGCATCACCCGCGAGGATTGGGACAAGCTGGGGCGCTACGCTTCCCAGGCCGACCCGCGCTGGGACGCCACCATCGGCGGGGGCTCCGGCCGCCGTGCCGCCCGGGCCAGGAAATGACGATCAGCCGCCAGGAAGCCCTGGACCTGTTCAGCTCCGACGACCTGATCGGGATCGGCATGGAGGCCGACTCCATCCGCCGCCGGAGACATCCCGAAGGCATCGTCACCTATATCGTCGACCGGAACATCAACTACACCAACTTCTGCACCGAGTACTGCACCTTCTGCGCGTTCTACCGGCCCATGGGCAGCCCCGAAGGCTACGTGCTCGACAAGGAAACCATCTTCCAGAAGATCCGGGAGACCATCGAGCAGGGCGGCACCGGCGTGCTGATGCAGGGAGGCCTGCACCCGGACCTGAAGATCGAGTGGTACGAAGACCTGCTGCGCTCCATCAAGGAGCGCTTCCGCATTCACCTGCACTGTTTCTCGTCGCCGGAGATCCTCAACATCGCCGAGGTCAGCGGGCTCTCCATCCGGGACACCATTCTGCGCCTGCGTGACGCCGGGCTGGATTCGATTCCGGGCGGGGGCGCCGAGATCCTGGACGACGAGGTGCGGCGGCGCATCAGCCGGCTGAAGTGCACCACCTCGGAATGGCTCGAGGTGCACCGCACCGCCCACCAACTGGGTATGCGGACCACGGCCACCATGATGTTCGGCTGCGGCGAGAGCGACGAGCAGCGCCTGAACCACCTGGAGGCCGTGCGCCGCCTGCAGGAGGAGACCGGGGGCTTCACCGCCTTCATCCCCTGGACCTTCCAGCGCGAAAACACCTCCCTGGGACGCTTCGTACAGGAGGAGGCCACGGCTGTCGAGTACCTGAAGACCCTGGCTATCTCGCGCATCTATCTCGACAATATCGACAACATCCAGTCCTCCTGGGTCACCCAGGGGCTGAAGACCTGCCAGCTGGGGCTGCGCTTCGGCGGCAACGACGTGGGCAGCACCATGATCGAAGAGAACGTGGTCTCCGCCGCCGGGACCAGGAACCATGCCAGCGAGGAGGAGTTGCGGCGCATCATCCGCGGAGCGGGATTCGTTCCCCGGCAGCGCGATACCCTCTACCGGACCCTGTTCCTGAACTGAGAAGGCCCCGTACGCTTCGGGCATAACTTCCGGAGCGCATTCCGCGCCATAATTACAGATGCCTATGTCCGATGCCGGCGCTCTCGACCAACTCATGAACCGGCGGTTTTCCCTCTCCCCGCCAATTCTGAACATCGAAGGGAACGAGTGGTCGCTGGTGCGCTCGACCTGGTCGGAGATCCTGGTGGCCCAGCCCGGCGGCAAGCTGGAACTGTGGATCCCGCGGCGATACGTAGGCGAAGTTGCGGAGGGGTCCGGCGGGGCGGCGGTGGTGTCGCTGACCCGGGAACTGGAGTACCGCGGGGGCACGGTCTGGCCGGTTCGCACACAATCGTTTGAAACACCCGTTCCCGCGCGCGCCGAGCCGGCGTCCGGCGGGAAACCGGCCGGCTCCGGCCAAGCCAGCCGCCAGCCGGCCAGCGACACCCGGCTGGTCCGCATGATCGGCATCGGCCTGGGCGTCATCCTCGTGGCCGGGCTGCTGGCGGCCGTGCTGGTCCGCCACGGACCCTCGCCGCGCCAGCGCGTCACCTTCACCACGCGCGACCAGTCCTACCTGGAACTGAAGCGGGGCGACGATTACTACGCCGTCGTGCGCGCCCTGGGGCCGCCGCAGCGGGATGCCAGCCGGGGTGCCGAAGGCGGATTGCAGTTTCGGGCACTTTCCTATTCCGACCGGGCCTACATCGTGATCCTCATGGGCGACAAGCTGCCGGACGCGACTTACATCGGCACGGTGGATCTGAACTGGCGCCCGGTCCACTGGGTCAGCGCGGGCTCGGGGGGAGACACCCGTTCGCTATTGGGCGGCCTGAAGCCCTTCTGATTCCAGCCCCCGGTCGAGTTGCCGCCAGGCGCTCTGCCAGGTCAACCCTCGCTCGTAGGTCCGGCGGCCGGCCTGCCCCAGCCGCGCGCGCAGGTCCGGGTCCTCGAGCAGCGCGGAGACGGCGGCGGCGAATTCCGCGGGGCCGTCGCGCAGCAGCAGGTTTTCGCCGTCGGCGGCCGGCAGGCCCTCGGCGCCGAGGGTGGTGGAAACCACGGCGCGCGCAGCGGCCCAGGCTTCCACGATCTTGAGCCGGGTTCCGCTGCCCGCCAGCAGCGGCACCACCACCACCTTGACCCGGGCCAGTTCGGCGATGGCGTCGGGGATCGGGCCGGTCCGCTCCACGCGCGGGTCGCCGCCGACGTACTTCTCCACCGCCTGCGGGTTCTTTCCCACCAAACGCCATTTCAGGGCCGGGTGCCGGGCGCGCAGCAGGGGCCAGACGGCGCGGCTGAAGTAGCGCACGGCCGAGAGGTTGGGATGGTATTCGAGGTTGCCGGGGAAGGCGATGGTCTCCTCTTCCCGCGCCGCGGGCACGGCGACCAGGGGGATGGTGTTCGGGTAGACCAGTACCGGGCGGCCGCCGGAAACAGGGCGCAGGTGCGCGGCGTCCACGTCGGAAGTCGCCAGCAGGGTTGAGAAGCGGGGCAGCCAGCGCCGTTCCAGGACGCGGGAGGCACCTTCGAAGACCCGGTGGGCGAAAGCGGCCGGCCAGGGCTCGGTGAGCGCGCAGCGGGCATGCAGCACGGATTCGACATCGAAGAGGTCGAGGAGCACCCGCCGGCTGGCAGCGGCCACTTGCGGATAATACGGAGCGCACCAGAAATGTTCGATGACCGCAATGCCGTACCGCCGGCCGCGCAGCAAAGCCGCGAGCCGGTTTTCGAAACCCGAGAAGCGGTCCACCAGGGGAGGGACGCGGCGCAGCACGCGACGCGCGTTGCGCAGCGCCTTGGCGGGCAGGCTCCGGGAATGGTAGGGGAGCGGGATCACGTCCACCCGGCGGCACAGGCCGGCGGGAAACGACGGGGCCGGATCGGGCGCACCGGGTTCATGGAACACAATGACGTCCACGGGGCCGCGGCGGGCGAAGTAGCCGATCAGCGAAGCGGTACGCAGGGGGCCGCCGCCGGCCAAAGGAAAAGGCGCTTCGGGCGCCAGCAGCAGGGCGGCGTCAGAAGCGGCGGATGGCCTCGGCATAGACCTCCCGGGTGAGCCGCGCAGTGCGTTCCCAGGTGAATTCGGCCGCACGGCGGCGGGCCCGCTCGCGCAGGCGCTCCACCCAATCCCCGCCGGCCAGCACGGCCAGCAGCGACTGGACCCAGGCGCGCCGGTCCGCCACGTCGAGGCGAAGCGCGCCCTCGCCGGCCACCTCGCCGATAGCCGGATCGGCGGAAGTGATGACGCAGGCGCCGTACGCCATGGCCTCCAGCACAGGCAGGCCGAAGCCCTCGTAGAGAGAGGGGTAGAGGAAGGCGGACGCGCCGGCGTAAAGACCGGGCAGATCCCGGTCGGGAACCTCGCCCAGGAGGCGCAGGCCGGGCTCGGGCGCGATGCCGGGGAAGTCGGGACGGCGGCGCCCGGCCAGCCACAGCTCCACGGGCGCCTGCTTGCGGACTTCGCGCCAAACATCGACGAGGAAGGGCAGGTTCTTGCGGGGCTCCAGCGTGCCGGTGAACAGGAGGTAGGGCGGGCCTTCCGGGCGGCGTTCCAGCGGCAGGACGCGGCAGCCCTCGGGCACTGCCACGACGCGGGCCGGGGAGAGGCGAAAATGCTCCATGGCCTGGCGGCGGATGGCCTCGGCAGGGGTGATGATCAGGGTGGCGATCCCGAGTCCGATCAGAAACGGCGCCCGGCGGCGGTCGCGGCTGCCGTTGCCGTGCCAGCGCGGATCCATCCACAGAGAAAGGTCGTGCAGGGTGAGGACGCTGGGACGCAGCGGAAGGTACGGAACCGCGAAGTTGGCGCCGTGGAAGACCTGGATGCCCAGGCGGTTCAGTTCGCGGTTGATTCCCCACAGCCACCAGCGCTTCTCCAGCCTGTTGCCGGGACGCTCGTGAACCGGGACGAACCGGTCCTCGGGAAAAGTCTCCGTGAGGGCGCGGAGGAGTTCCTCGGTGTAGCGGCGGAGACCGCCGCTCGAGAGGGCCAGCGGCGTGGCGTCAAGCCCGGCGCGCATCGCGCAGCTCGCGTTCGCGGTCCAGATAATTGCGCTGGTAGTAAGAGCGGTACTCCCCGGATTTCACCCGCTCGATCCAACCGGGGTTGGACCGGTACCACTCGATGGTGCGCGCCAGCCCTTCTTCGAATCCCACCTGCGGGCGCCACCCGGTTTCGCTCACGATCTTGCGGCTGGAAAGGGCGTAGCGGCGGTCATGGCCGGGACGGTCCACGACATGGGTGATCCGGCTCGCGGGCAGCCCCGCGGCGGCGGCGATCCGGCGGACCACTTCCAGGTTGGGCAGCGAGCAGCTGCCGCCGATGTTGTAGATCTCCCCCTCGCGGCCCTTCTCGAGCAGGGTGCGCAGGGCCCGGCAGTGGTCGTCCACGTAGAGCCAGTCGCGCACCTGCATTCCGTCGCCGTAGACCGGAAGGGAACCGCCTTCCAGGGCGTTGGAGATCATCAGGGGGATGAGCTTTTCGGGGAACTGATAGGGCCCGTAATTGTTGGAAGCGCGCGTGACGATGACAGGCAAGCCGTAAGTGAGGAAGTAGGAGCGGGCCAGCAGATCGGACCCCGCCTTGCTGGCCGAATAGGGGCTGCTGGGGTTGAGCGGAAAATCCTCGGAGGCTTCGAGGGGCTCCTCCAGGCTGCCGTAGACCTCGTCGGTGGAGACGTGCAGGAAGCGGCCCAGGCGCCGGACGCGGGCCGCCTCGAGCAGGGTGAAGGTGCCCCGCAGGTTGGTCTCGAAGACCGGGGCGGGCGTCAGGATGCTGCGGTCGACGTGGGACTCGGCGGCGAAGTGCACAACCGCGTCGGGCTTCTCATCGAGCAGCAGCCGGTCCACCAGGGCGGGGTCGCAGATGTCGCCGGAAATGAAACGGTAGCGCGGGCTGGAGGCCACCGGTTCCAGGTTCTCGAGGTTGCCGGCGTAGGTAAGCTTGTCGAGGTTCAGGATCCGGACGGCGGGATCCGAGGCCAGCATCAGGCGCACAAAAGCCGAGCCGATGAAGCCGGCCCCTCCGGTGACCAGAATCTTCATTTATGCTGCAGTTCCCAGTCGTACGCCAGGTGGGGGTCGTTGTACGGGATACGTCCCTCGTCCTCGGGGTTGTAGAAGCGGTCGGTCACGTAAACCAGGAGGGCCGGGGCCGTGCCGATCACTTTGTATCCGTGCGCCACGCCGGGCGGGATGAGGATCTGCCAGGGCCGCAGGGTGCCCAGGTACATGGTGTTGCGCGCGCCGTAGGTGAGCGAACCGGCGCGCAGATCGACGAGGGCGACCTGCAGCATGCCGGCCACCGGCGTCCAGCAATCGTTCTGGTGCAGGTGGTAGTGAAAGGCCTTGACCGCGCCGGGGTAGTTCAGGGCCGCCGACATCTGGGTGGTCTGGGGAGGAAAACCCTCGGCCAGGCCGAGACCGACTCTCTGGATCTCGAGGAAGTAGCCGCGGTCGTCGGCCCAGAGCGAGAGAGGGCGGATGCGAACGCCCTCGATCAACTCCCGCGATTCGGCGGATGTAATCACCGAACCGATGCCCCTGGAGCATTCCGGCAGCAGCAGTTCGAGCTTTTCGGAACTGGCGATGTGGCGGGGATCGAGACGAAGGGTAGCGTCGGTACTCATCGAACGGTTCCCATGGTCTCGGCGGCCATGGCCTCCTCCACGGGGGCCTGGCGCGTGCGGGCCACCAGGTTGCCGGCCCGCAGCAGGGACTCGAAGGTGCCTGCGTCGGTCCACCAGCCCTCGAGGAACGAGAAGGTCATGGCGCCTTCGTGGATGTAGGCGTTGTTCACGTCCGTGATTTCCAGTTCCCCCCGGGAGGAAGGAACCAGCGTGCGGATCTTGTCGAACACCGTGGCGTCATACATGTACAGTCCGGTCACGGCGAAATTCGACTTGGGGGCCTTGGGCTTCTCCTCGATATTGACGATGCGGTCGCCGACGATCTCGGCTACTCCGAAGCGCTCGGCGTCAGGCACTTCCTTCAGCAGGAGGCGGGCGCCGCAGGGCTGCGCCAGGAACGCCTCGACGGCATCGCGGATGCTGGCTTCGATGAGGTTGTCGCCCAGCACGACGCAGATTTTGTGGCCGTCGGCGAAATGCTCGGCCAGGGAGAGCGCATCGGCGATGCCGCCTTCCCCTTCCTGGTAGGCATAATTGATGTGCTTCAGCCCGAAATGCTTGCCATTGCCCAGCAGGCGCAGGAAATCGCCGGCGTTCTTCCCGCCGGTGACGATCAGAATGTCGCGAATTCCGGCCTCGACCAGCGTCCGTATGGGGTAATAGATCATGGGCTGGTCGTAAACCGGGAGGAGATGCTTGTTGGTGATCTTGGTCAGCGGGAAAAGACGGCTCCCCGTACCGCCCGCCAGAACGATGCCCTTCATAAGTTCTCATGATACAATACGCGAGCCATGATCCTGCACGATTGGAGCCAGATAGCCGAGGAGCCATTGAACCCGCTGATCAGCCGCCAGGCGATTCACACCGAGCGCATGACGGTAGCGCGCATCCGGTTGAAGCAGGGCGCGGTGGTGCCCGAACATCACCACATGCACGAGCAGGTCACCATGGTGGTGGAGGGGCGCATCCGCTTCACCATCGCGGGCGAATCCAGGGTGTTGGGCCCGGGCGAGGTGCTGCAGGTTACGCCCGGCGCGCCGCATTCGGTGGAGGCGCTGGCCGACAGCCTGGCGGTGGACCTGTTCTCTCCGGTCCGGGAGGACTGGATCCGGGGAGACGACGCGTACCTGCGCGCCTCGCGGTGAGGCCTACGGCTTCCGCACTTCGCGAATGCGGATGTCGCGGAACATGACCACCGAGTTGCGGTCGTGCAACTGGAGGCCGATGGGTCCGGTTTTCGGGCGGGCCGGGTCGCCGGGGTGTTGGGCGACGGTCTGCCCGTTGAGCCTCACGCGTATGGCGTCGTGGCGGGATTCGATGTCGAAGGTGTTCCAGTCGTGGGCGCGCTGGAAACCCTCCCGGGCCTTCTCGAAGAGGTAGATGCTGCCGGACGGGTAGCTTTCCCGGTAGCCCTCGATGATCTGGATCTCGTAACCGATGTGGGAGGGAGTGCGGTTGGGGTCCCATTCCGGGGGAACGGCCCAGCGGGCTCGGGAGGTGTCGCGCAAGGAGATGCCGCTGTTGCCTCCCGCGCGGGTCCACCATTCCAGGTGCAGATCGAACTCGCCGAACTCCCGGCGGGTGTAAAGCCAGGCCTGGTGTTCGCTCTTGGGGAGGCGCTGGCCCAGGAGAGTGCCGTCGCGCATCACGGTCCACAGGCCGTCGCCGATGGATTCCCAGCCTTCCAGGCTTGTGCCGTTCAACAGGCGGACCCACTCTGCGGCCTGCAGGGAGGGCAGGCTGAGCAGGATGAAAGAGAGGGCGGCGATTCGCGAGCTCACGGAGGAAAGATTTTAGCAAAGGCGGGCCCCGCTTGAAGACGCGAAGGGCCGCCCGGCGCGGGGCGGCCCCTGGGTGGAATTAAGAAAAACGAAGCTCAGGCTCTATGGATTCAGGCAGTTCTCCGCAGCGGAGGCCGCACGGCGGCGGGCGCGGGAAGGGTCAGCACACGGCTTTCGACTTCCCTGGGGATGCGGTTGCCGAAGTAATCCTCAACGGGGTAGAGGGGGTACGGCTGCAGCTCCTTGAACACGCGGCCCAGACGCTGCTCGATGCGGTAGACCGCGTGGAAAAAGGCGCCCCGGTCGATGCGCAGCTGGCGGCAGCACAGCCTCCAGTCGGCGCCCAGCAGGAAGTGATAGCGGAAGATCTTGTTCTCGAAATCGTCCAGATGCCGGCGGCTGACCAGGCAGAAGTCGGCGATATAGTCCTCGTCCCTGCGAACGTAGCAGACGCGGGAATCCCGGCCGCCGCGGTGATACTCCAGGCTGATGCGGCTCATGTGTTTTTCTTTGGTGACGCAGTGGCGGAACCGCGCGTAGCAGGCACGGAAAACCCCCCGCAAGACGCAATTGCAGGGGCGGTAGGTATTCTTACGAATCAGCCGCAGCCCTTCTCCATGGCAGGACGCGCAGGAGTTCCTGGCGAGCATGACAGCTTCGGATGTGCTCCATTTCATTCTGAATGTTCCTCCGGGCCGCCGCCCTCCTGAGAAGTGGCCATGGAGGGCGCCGCGCTCGATCTTTCCCTAATGTACCGGAAGTACTAGAATGGTCAAGCAATTCGTGCGGCGGCGTATTTCACTAACGCGGCGATTGTGTGCGATTTATAGGACTAACCCCTTGTTTCGCAAATAGTTATAACATGAGAAATAGATCTTGAATTATGCAATAAATATATGAGAATATCTGAAATTGACGGTCCTCTATTCCCCCGGGGAATCAGGGGAACGCCTGAGTCTCATGTACTTTCAGTCACTCCAGTTACGGCTCATCGCCATCCTGAAAGGGCGGGTCCGCAGCGGCCGGCTGACGGAACGCAGTCTCGCCCGGATCACAGGGATCTCGCAACCCCACATCCATCACGTGTTGAAAGGCGCGAAGGGGCTCTCGCCGGAAATGGCCGACCGGCTGCTCGAACACCTGCACATCTCCGTGTTCGATCTGCTGCAGGTGGAAACGGCGGCCGGGACGAATGGACCGGATCCGGAGCGGCCCCGCTACGGCGAAGTCGCCGTGCTGGAAGGGCTGCTGGGGCCGGGGCACCCGTTCCCCTCGCAGGTCAGCCCCGCGGAGCGATACCCATTCCTGCACTCGCAACTGGCGGCTGTGGAACGTCCGGTGGCGGCCTGGCTGGCGGCCGACGAGCGGATGGCGGAAGTCTTCCGCGGCGGCGACCTGGTGCTGCTGGACTGCTCGCCGGACAAGCGCTGCCGGGCCGAGCCGGGACAACTCTACGTGGTTGCGCGCGGCGGCGAAGCCTGCGTCCGGGAGGTGCGCCTGCGGGAAACGGACCGGTACCCCAGGGCCGCCGTAGCGGTGGAACCGGCCCGCCGGCCGTGCATTTCGCTCAGCGGTGACGATATCCTGAATATCGTAAAGGCCAAGGTGGTGTGGATTGGCAGGCACATGGAGCGGAAGCCGGTCGCGAGAGAAACGGCTCAAGAAGCTCGCCCAGGGTATCGAAGCGCTGGTTGAGAAGGATGACAAGCTGATCGCGCAGACGCGCCAGGTCGAGGAACTGCGCCGCCTGGGAGCGCTGCAGCTGCACGCCATATGCGCCGGTTTCGTGAACGGCGTGAACCGGTACCTGAAGAACGCCGTACTGGAATTCGACCCTCCGGAGTATTCGGCCGAGGCGTTTCGCGGCGACGGGCCCAACCTGTTCCAGATCAACGTGCGGGGGCGCATCGTGCAAGTGGAGTTCGAGTCCAGCGAAGAGCTGATCTCCACCGAGGAGTTCCGCGTGCCGTACATATTGAAGGGGGCGGTGCGGGGTTTCAACCAGCAACTGCTGGACCGCGAGGCCATCGAGGAGCAGCTGCTGTTCTACACCCTGGAGAAGAGGCAGAACGGCTGGCGGTATTTCGATGCCCGCACCTACCGCACGGGCTTCTTTGACGGCGAATACCTGCTCGCCCTGATGGAGCAGCTGGTGTAGGGAGTTTCGGTGACAGGACAACTCCCGCTGTTTCCGTGGGGGGTTATGTGGCCTGTCACCGAAACCCCTCGGCCGCCTTCGGGCTGATGAGCATCCAACCGTCCAGGACATCGCGTACCGCCCGCGCCAGCTCGCGCGGCGCCTCGCGCTTCGTGATGTAGCCGCGGGCGCCGGCTGCCAGCGCCCGCCGGACGATGCCGGCGTCCCCGTACAGGGAACAGACCAGCACCGGGATGCCGCGGGTGCAGAGCTCGGAGATGAGCGCGAAGCCCTCGTCCGTGGCCGGCGAGAGGTCCAGCAGCGCCAGGTCGGGCGGCTCGCGGGAGGCGGCGGCGATCGCCTCCTCCCGCCCGGCGGCCTGGATGCAGTTGCCGGCGCCTTCTTCGGCCAGCACGATCGCCAGACCCTGGCGCACCGCCGCATGGTCGTCCACCAGCAGGATGCGCGGAGGTGCCCGCATGCTCACACCCCTCTCAGGCGTCTCGCAGCCGCCACCCGGTTACCGCCTGCTCACGGTTCGTGGAAACGCGGCTCGACTCAGCATCGGCCGGTCCCCGCGGAGACAACCGCGGCGGAACCTCTTCATCCCGCCTTGCCTGGTTCGCTGAACGAACCACGCAGCCTTCTGCATCAGCCGGCCCCCCGCCTGGTGAAGGGCCGGCCTGCAACAGACTGCAGGTATCGGTCCGTTCAGGACCTCTCTCCCGGCGGACAGTTCTTCATTCATACGTCCTCCGCGCAGCTAGGGAGCACGGGCTACTTCACGACGTAGTCCCTGGCCTCCATGCAGGCGCTGAAGGCTTGCCTGAAGCCGTCGAGCTTCTGCTCCGTTTCGGTCTTTGCGGGCCTGCTGCTGCGCTTGCATCGGTTGCTGCTGCCGCGCCTGCTTTGCCGCCTGTCGCTCGGCGCACCGGGCCTGGCGGCGGCCGCGGCGCCCTTCCCGGCATCGCCGGCGATAGCGCCGACCACCGCTCCAGCCGCCGCGCCTGCGGCGGCGCCGTTGACTCCGGCGCCCTTGGCCGACGGCTTTGCGGGAGCCGGGGTTTGCTCCGGCGCAGCCTGCTCGGGCGCGGCGGTCACGGCGACACGGTCAAAGCCGGAATCCCGCCTGGCCCGGTTGCAGCAGGTCATTTCATCCGGCTGCTGTTGCCCTGCGGTCTGATGCTTCGCCGGAAACGTCTGCAGTCCCCACGATTGGGACATCGATTGGGGGAGAGAGGGCGGCGGCTCCCGCGTCCAGGCGGGCGCGACCGCCGCCGGAATCAGAGAACTGAACCCGAGGTTCATGAACGTAACCTTTCTCTCTCCCGGGCGTTGGCGGTTGCCGCCCTCATCGGCATGACCCGGTTCATATATCTTTCTGGAAGGCCGATCGCCCCCGAGCCTGCACCGGCCCGGGGGCGGACGGCACGTATTCACCCGTGCTTCGAAAAGGCATCAGTGGGTGTAAACGCTGTCATTGCAGGCACCCGGTACGGCTGCGCCGCCGTTATCGACCCACTCCAGCCTGGTTCCGAAATAGTCGTCGTTATTCGTCTCCCTGACCACAAGAACGAGGGAGTTGGCGCCAGGGCTATAGAAGGCCACCACGAGTTCCGGGCTGGTGAGGGTCATGATGTTCTTCATATCGAAGCTCCAGCCCAGAAAGGCTCCTATCGGATTCATATACCGCGTAGCCCAGACGCCGCCACAAAAGGTATTCTCCGGGCACCAGACGTCGTTTATCGGATGGTCCACTTTGCTCTGGGCCAGCACGGCCCAGCTGACCCGGTCGCTGTATCCGCCATCCGGGGTCTGGATCGTCATGTCTATTTCGAAGGCGTGGGTCCACCCCAAGGGGAACTCCGAAGAGGCGGGGGCGGCCAGCGTGAAGCGAATGCGCCCGAAGAAACTGGGCTTATTCAGCAATCCCGCATATCCCTCCTTCCAGATTGCGGTTCGAAAGGGCGCCACCGTGATCGGATCGGAAAGACGCTGAAAGGGGTAGCTCCACGAGTCTCCGTAGACGACCACGGGATAGCTGGTCTGCGATCTGGGGGTGGAGGTCAGCGTATAGCTCGTGAGATTGATGACCGTCAGGGTGATGTTTTCGCGGTCCGCGGGATACAAGAAGACGCCACCCAGCTGAGCGTCGGGATGACTGCAGGTCTGGGCGGAGCAGATCTGGCCGCCGGCCAGGATTCCGAAGGCCGCCGCGGCTGCCAGTACGGGCTTCCAGCTTGAGTTGACAAACATGACTCAGACCTCCTCCTTTTCATTCAGCGCAAGGCGCACATCCACGACGAGCCTGTGGAAGGCCTGCCGCTGCTCATTGCTCAGGGGATTGCCCCTGGCCATCGCCAGCACCAACTCGCGCAGGAACCAGCGCTCCCCGGCGGTGCGCTGCCGCACGACAGACCACAGAGCGTCGAGCCCGGCGCTGCCATGTTTCTCCAACAGCTTGCGAAGTTGCTCGATATTGGCGCGCACGTCGGGCGTCAAGAGCGCCCCCACGTCCGACTCCAGGATGTCCGACTGAGCAAGGGTAGCGGATTGTCCGGCGACGTACTGGTCCCCCGTCATGATCGTGATCATCACAATCGGCAGCCAACCCAGGCGGCCAGGGTCGTCAGGGTCTCCAAACGTGCTCCATGTCTCGTAGGCCATCCGCCCCCGCAGCACGTGCGTGGTCACCATCAGATCAGAGGCCGCGGGTCCGCCGAGTGAATCGCTCCACTGCGCGTATGTGGCATCGTCGGCGTAGGCCGCGCTCGGAGCGCAGGTGTAGCCGGTGGAGTTCTTTGAGTAACAATCCGTGGTCATGTCGGGAACCGCGTAAGCGGTCACGTACATCTTCCCGGCTTCGTCCACGGCCATCTGCCTCGCCAGGAACTCAGCCTGGTTCGCCAGTTCTTTCTCGGTGGTGAAGGCTGAATACCAAGTCAAGGGGTTCAAGGGGCTTTTCGCTATTTTGACCATGCTCAGAATCGTCTTGAGCTGGCCGACAAGCACCGCCAGGAACTCGCTTTTTGGCGTTACTACAGGCGCGATCCGGCTCATGAACAAGCCCACCGGGACATCCGCGATCTGCCACGTGCAGGTGCCTGTGGTTGGCGAGCAGACCGAATACTTCACGTCTTTCACCGTCCAGAACACGCTGCTCCTGGAGACGAACCCGCCGTCGTCGTCCCAGGCAAAGAGCATCGAATAGGGATGGGTAACGGTGTTGATGTAGTCGGGCCGATAGGAGGGATCTCCCACGATGGCTTCCGGGGGAACCCGCGGAAGGTAGTTAGGAACACCCACGGGGGCGAACATGAAGCTCTTGGTCAGCCACCGGTTCTTGTCCACCATGTCCTTCAGTGACGCCACCGGGACGCCATCCACCGAGTAAGGCGCCGGCGGTGTGTACTGAATGTCATACGGAGTCAAGTTCAGAATCTGCACGACAATCGATTTGGCTTTTCCACTGTAGGTAAGCAGGTCAACCCCAGGGTTGGTGAGTTGGTTCGCCGGATAGTAGGAGGTCTGGCCCCTCGCGGCCACGACCAGCAGGAGGGGGCAGGCCAGCAAGACATACCTTGTAAACCTGCGTTTCATCATTGGTCCTCTCTCATAACTGACTTAGTCGTTTTCGGTGAGCTGTGCCGCTGAGTCGCCGCCCTGCGGCGGATCAGCAACGAGACAATGGTAAAGCAGACGTGGCAGCCTTGTATGCAGAGGAGTTTGACCACAAAGGCGTGGTGAAATCCGACCACGGGCTGTGGTGAAATTTCACCACCCGGATCGCTGGGGGGTTATGGGGCTTGCTTCTGAAAGTGGTCGATGGCGTGACGCCGCAGTTCGTGCATGCCGCCGAGGTTCAGCTTGATCTTGATTCGCTCGTAATAGGACTCCACGGTGTGGGTGCTGACGTGGAGGGCGGCGGCGATGTTGAAGGTGTCTTGTCCCTGCCCGAGCAGTTCGTAGACCTTCCGCTCGTGCGCACTGAGTTTCCGGACGGCGTCGCCGGCCGGGTCTGCCGCCAGGCCCTCGGCCAGCGCCGCGGCTGCAATGGGGCTGGCGAAGCGGCGGCCCCTGGCCACTTCGCGAATCGCCTCGACGAGCACGCCCTGGAGTTCGCGCTTAGTGACGTAACCGAGCGCTCCGGCGGCAAACGCCCGGCTCACGCGCCCGGCGTCGTTGTGCATGGAGTAGACCAGCACCGGCAGGCCGCGCCGGTCGAGATCGGCGATGAGCGGCAGACCGTCTTCCTCCTCCAGCGACAGGTCCACAATCGCCAGGTCGGGCCGGCGCTCGCCGACGCGCGCCAGGGCTTCGGCCCGTCCGGAGGCCTCCGCGCACACTTGGATGCCTTCGGACGCCAGCATAAAGGCCAGCCCCTGGCGGACGGCGGGATGGTCGTCCACTACCACGATGCGGACGGCCGGGGAAGAACTCACGTGGCGGGAATCCATCGCTGCTCTCCCGGTTGAGTGGCCGCGCGGGGCGCGCCGGCGGCGCGCTGCACGCGGCAGAGAACGCGGGCGCCGCCGCCGGGCGCGGGCGTTACGGTCAGGTCGCCGCCCAGGATCTGCGCCCGGTAGGCCATGGTGCGCATGCCCATACCACCCGCGGGAAGCTCGGGAGGCAGGCCCGCTCCGTCGTCTTCGATACGCAAGGTCAACTCGCGTTCGCTGCCGCGCAGTTCCACCGCTATCCGGCCGGCGTGGGCGTGGCGCGCCGCGTTGCTCAGCGCCTCCTGGGCGATCCGGTAGAGGTGCTGCGCCATGGCGGGGTCGGGCACGCGCAAATCGCCCTCCGCGAGGAACTCACAGCGCACGCCCGCCATCTCCCCGGTGCGCCGCACCAGCGCCCGCAGGGCCGGGGCCAGGGCTTCGGGACCCGGCTCCAACGGGCAGAGACCGCGCGCGACGTTGTGCGCGTCTTCTACGGTCTCCGCCAGCAGCGAGGAGAGCGGCGCGACATCCGCCCCGGACACCGTCCCGCCTCGGCCCAGACGGTTCTCCAGGCCCTGGCAGCGCAGCAAGGCGGCCGTAACCTGCTGGCACACGCCGTCGTGCAACTCCTGGCCGAGGCGGCGGCGCTCCTCATCGCTAACGGCGGCAATCTCGCGCTCCAGGCGCTGCCGCTCCGCCATCGCGCGGCATTGGGCGGCGAGCGAGTCCCGGAGAAATCGCCGGAACCGGTCCAGCACAACCATCGCGGCGGCGAGAAACGCAGCCAGCCCGGCCGCCTGCGTCCAAACAACAGCGGGCGGGTCTGCGGGCATCGCAGGAGTAGTTCCGAGCGTCCGGACTACCGCGGGCAAATCCCGCAGGAAGGGAGTCGACACGAGTATGGCGGCGCTGGCCAGGATCGCGACTCTCGCCGCTCGCGCGCCGGCGAGCACCAGCAGGAGAACCGGGTAGACGACCAGGGACACCTGCGTATACGGACCGCGGCCGCCCGCGAGGCTCGTGTAAGCGGTGACCAGGTATCCGGCGAAGAAAGTGGCCAACAGCCGGGTTCGGCAGCCGACCTGGCGGAACAGGGCGGCGGCTACCAGGATAAGGTAGGCCGTAACCGTCACGGCTTTCAGCGGCGGTCCCAGCGGCGGGCCGAGTCCGAGTACAACGATGATCGCTACCGGCAGGTGGACAGCGACGCTCGCGCCTATGAGGATGCCGGCGGCTTTGCGGCGCCATGCGGCGAGGGCGGCCTCCACGGCAGCGGATTCGGCGCCGAGTTCAGGCGCCGCATCGTACGCGGAAGCCAGCCGGCCGGCGTCTTTCGTTCGCGGGCGCATGCACATCTCCCATACCAAGAGATGGTGTTATCCAGAAT
>JADZAF010000099.1 GCA_020852755.1 Bryobacterales bacterium | reverse complement strand
TGATCGTGCGGCGAGCCTACATGGAGGGGACCAGCACGATCTTCGGGTTGTGCCAGTCGCTGAAACTGCCCCACCGGGTTGTGGAGCAGGTATTCCGGTCGCTGCGGCAGCAGCAGATCCTGGACGTAAAGGGCATCATGGGCGAGGATTACTCGTTCACGCTGACCAACGCGGGGCACCGGCTGGCGGTGAACCGGAGGCGCATCTCGCACTATGCGGGGCCGGCGCCGGTTTCGATCCGGGAGTACCACAAGGCGGTGCGGGCGCAGATGGCGAAGGTGAAGGTGTCGCGGGAATCGCTGATGAAGGCGCTCTCGGACCTGGTGGTGACGGACCGGCTGCTGGACCAGTTGGGGCCGGCGCTGGTGTCGCAGAAGTCGTTGTTTTTGTACGGGCCTACGGGCAACGGCAAGACCAGCCTGGCGGAACGGCTGATGCGCATCTACGAGGACACGGTGCTGATCCCGTACGCGGTGGAGGTGGACGGGCAGATCATCGTGGTGTACGACCCGGTGGTTCACGAGCGGGTGGGGGAACCGGGTTCGCAGAACGACGGGCGGTGGGTGGTGTGCAAGCGGCCGTTCATCGTGACGGGGGGCGAGATGACGCCGGGCATGCTGGAACTGCGGCTGGACACGGCGTCGCAGATCTACGCGGCGCCGCTGCAGATGAAGGCGAACAACGGGATCCTGGTGATCGACGACTTCGGGCGGCAGGTGATGTCGCCGCGGAAGCTGCTGAACCGGTGGATCCTGCCGCTGGACCGGCGGGTGGACTACCTGAGCCTGCGGTACGGGGTCAAGTTCCAGATTCCGTTCGAGTTGATGGTGGTTTTCTCGACCAACCTGGACCCTTCGGAACTGGCCGACGAGGCGTTTCTGCGGCGCATCCACAACAAGATCTACGTGGAGCCGGTGGACGCCACGGTGTTCGACGCGATTTTCGAGCAGGTGACCAGCACCCGGGCGATCCCGGCCGAGCCGGACAGCGCGCTGAAACTCCGGAAGCTGTGCCGCCAGGCGGGGGCCAGGGAGCTGCGGGCCTGCCTGCCCAACGATATCTGCACGATCATCCAGTGGATCAAGGAGTACGAGAGCGAGCCGGTGGAGATCCGCTACCCCGACATGGAGCGGGCGGTAAAACTCTACTTCACGCGCCATACGGCGCCGGCCGACGACATTTTCGGGACGGAGCGAATCGAGTAGAGCGGGCGGAACAGCTTACCGGGTCCGGAGCGGACTTGTACTGGAACTCCGCCACAGGACGACCCGGTTGTTGATGAAGTGCACTTCGGACTCCCCGTAGTACCAGACGTCGGCGGTGGCGCGGGTGGGCGCTCCCTGGATGGCGCGGACCTGGTCTTTGGTGGAGCCAACGGTGAAACCGGCGGGCGATTTGGACTGGGCCGAACGCTCGCGGGGGCCGACCTCGTTCAGAACGCGGGCGCGGAGCCTGCTCAGCCTGCCTTCCTCGGCCTCGGGCGCCCGTTCCGACGTGAAGAACCGGGCGACGGGATCGGGCAGCAGGGCCATGCCGCGCTCGCGGAGCCAGGGCCACTCCTTCAGCACGACCAGCGTGAAGGCGACGGCGACGACGACAAAGGCCAGTTTACTGAGCGTAACCCCCATCTCCCAGGAGAAACCCGAGAGGGAGGGATGGGGCAGCGGATTACTCGTTTCGATCGGGGCGGCCCGGACGCGAAGGGGATCGGGCCGAAGCGGCTTCTGCTTATTCATAACCTTCCAGTCCCATTGCCGTGGGGGCTATCAATTACTTCTTCGTTGAGCCAAATTCGAAGGTCGTCGCTGGCGGCCGAACCGTACTCCGCGGACTTGAGCAGGCGGTAGATGACGCGGTTCGAGGAGAGCTTGGATTCGACGTAGTCGATGCCTTCGGCGGTAATGACATAGTTGCTGGTTTCGTCCCGCCGGACCTGATGCTTCTCGGAGAGGTACCAGAGGGTGAAGACCAGGTGTTCGCGGGGAAACGACATGATACTCTCGAGGTCGAGGAGGGACAAGCTGGGCTTGTCCGGGCTGACGCGCCGCTGGTGGTAGAGGAGGCAGAGGACTCCCAGGCGGCGGTTGGCCTCGCCGTCGATTCCGACCGCGAATTCCTTCAGGGAAAAGACCGCCAGGGGCTTCTGTTTCTCTTCCTGCCGGAGGGCATCATAGGCGGCCCGCTTTTCGGGGTCTTCGAGGATGTCGCGAGCCTGGCCGAGCAGCAGGAACTTCTCCAGGTCGCCGGTCTGGGTGTTATCGGGGTGATAACGGGCGGCCAGCATGCGAAAGACGCGCTGGATGGTCTCCGGCTCGGCGGCAGGGCTGATCTGCATCAGCTCGTAATAATCGACGAAGCGCTCTTCGGTCATTCCCTGTTCCGATTTGACTTACAGTATACGTTCTAATTTGCCTGGATTTACGCAAAAAAAGCCGAATCGATACTACAACCAACAGGCAGGTGAATCCGGGGTTCCGGGCGTTGCACGTATAGGACTCGGCGATAGTCTTCCAGACTGACAGGGAGGCATGCAACGCAGGTGATTCTCAGTACTTCTATGCGTTTGGCAGGCGGTGTGCGGGCGGCGCGAGAGGCCGCAGAGGATACCAGGACCCGGGAAAAAAGGCGACGGGTAAAAATACCGGCGAAAATGCGAGGAAATTAGCTGTAATTGGCGGCATTAACCGGACTTCTACGTCCGTAATAGGACAGCCGGGTAATGGTACCCGGAACAGGAGATGCCGGGCTGCGGGACGTCCGGCGGGAGGTGGCGGGAGAGCGCAAGTTCCGGGATCCATGATGCACGGACAGGAGTTAGAGGCCGGAGCGGCTACCGGCGAGCCGGGAAGCTCCGGGCCGTCAAAGTACTGGTACCTGGAAAGGGGCGGGAATTGGACAGGGTTCCGGCCGGTGCGAACGGGTGAGAGTACTGATGCGGCGCCCTCAGTGGTCGCAGGCGTTACGCCCGGTGGTCAGGCGGCCGTCCAGGTAGTCGCGCACGAGGGCGGCGGGCTCCCGGGCCGGCGCGCCGGTGAGGACGCCGATTTGAGCGTCGTTGAGCAAGCGGGTGGCGCGCGCGCCGATGCCGGAGGCGATCACGAGGTTGACGCCGCGCTCGCGCAGCCAGCGCGGCAGCAGGCCGGGCTCATGCTCGGGGGCGTCTACTTCGGAGGCGCAGAGGACCTCCCTGGCGATGTAGTCGACATCGATGAAGGCAAACTTCTCACAGTGCCCGAAGTGGGCGGACAACTGGCCCCCGGCGAGGGGGAGCGCGATTCGCAGGTTCATGACGAGGTTACTCCTAGGAATGCTGGGTTCGACGGGTTCCGGCGGGGAAGGAAGCACCGGCCGTGGCCCCGGCTCCTGGCGGGTCCGCTGAATCCAAGCAGGCCAGCCTGCCTTGCCTGAACAGTTCGAGGGCGTCAGCCACGGCTCCGGAGGCGCCGGTGTAGATCCGCACGCGGCCGGCCCGCAAGATGGCCAGCGCCTTGGGACCGACGTGTCCGGTGACGAGGGCCTCGACTCCCAGTTCGACGATCCGCCTGCCCGCCTGTATTCCCGCCCCCTGGGCCAGATCCAATACGGCGGAATTGTCGACCGCCGTGGATGCGCCGGTTTCGGTATCGACGACGATGAAATGGCGGGCGCGGCCGAAGCGGGGGTCGAGGGCGGAATGGAGCTGAGGGCCGTGGGAAGTGACTGCCAGTTTCATGATTCTCTTTCGCTCGAACCGGACCTGGAGCACGCCGGGGGCCAGCCGCGGCACTCGCGCGGAATGCACGGTTAGCGCCGCGCGGCGCGGCCGTCCTGGGAGGGAACCTCGATCCGGAGGGCCCTGACCTTGCGGTAGAGCGTGCTGGGGTTGATGCCCAGCTGCCGGGCGGCGCGGCTGCGGTGGCCGTGGTGCTTGCGAAGCGCCGCTTCGATCAAGTGCTTCTCCATGGCCCGGATGCTGACGGGGTCGTCGGACGGGCGGGCGGCGGGGAGGGGCGGACGGAACTCGGGCGGCAGGTGCTGCAACTCAATGAGGCCGCCGCGGCAGAGGACGAAGGCCTGCTCGATGATGTTCTCGAGCTCGCGCACGTTGCCGGGGTAGTCGTGATGCATGAGGCGCGCGAGAACGGCGTCCGAGACTCCGGCGATATCCCGGCCCTGGACGCGGTTCAAGCGGGCGACGAGGTGGTCCACGAGCAGGGGTATGTCCTCGCGGCGCTGGCGCAGGCCGGGTAGTTTGAGGTGAATCACGCGGATGCGGTAGAAGAGGTCTTCGCGGAAGCGGCCTTCGCGGACCAGTTGGGAGAGTTCCTTATTGGTGGCGGCCAGAACGCGCACGTTCACTTTGACCGGCCCGGTCGAGCCCAGCGGCTCGACCGAGCGTTCCTGCAGGACGCGCAGCAGGCGGACCTGGAGGGCAGGCGAGATGTCGCCGATCTCGTCCAGGAAGATGGTGCCGCCCTCGGCCAGGAGGAAGCGGCCGGGTTTGTCGCGCCGGGCGTCGGTGAAGGCTCCAGCCTTGTAGCCGAAGAGTTCCGACTCGAGCAGGGTGTCCGGCAGGGCGGCGCAATTGACGGCCACGAAGTGCTTTCCGCGGCGGGGCGAGAGGTTGTGGATGGCGCGGGCGAACAGTTCCTTGCCGGTGCCGCTGGGGCCCTCGATCAGGACGGTGCTGCTGCTTTCGGCGATCTGCGGCAGGATGGCGAAAAGCTCCTGCATGGCGGCGCTGCGGCCCACGATATCCTGGCAGGAGTAGCGCGCCTCCAGCTCTTTGCGCAGCTCCTCTACCTGGCTGAGGTCCTGAAAGGTTTCGACTCCCCCGTTGACGCTTCCGTCGGGGTTCTTCAATAGAGCGGTGGAAATGCGGATGGGGACCGGCTGTCCGGCCGCGCTGATGATGTGGGCGGTGGCGCCGAGCACGGACTTGCCGGTGGACAGGGTGCGCCGGAGCGCGCAGGATTGCTCGCAGATGCTGGCGCGGAAAACGTCCGAGCAGGGCCGGCCCAGGGCGTCCTGGCGGCGGACGCCGGTGATGCGCTCGGCGGCGCGGTTAAAGGCGGTGATACGCCAGTCGCGGTCGACGGTGAACACGCCCTCATTGATGGAATCGAGGATGGGGTCGGCGGACATGGCGTTTTCAGTGTAACTTACACCAGTGCAGCATGCAAGCGCCAGGAGCGGCGCATCCGGGCACTTTGCAGTGTTATACCCGGGTTTCCCGAGAGTTTCGGACTGGCACCCGCCGTGCATGCCGGGTGAGCGATGAGAATCGCGATTCCGCACTGGCAGGATCGCGTATCGCCCGTGTTCGACAGCGCCGGCGCGGTGCTGCTGGTTGAGGTCGAGGACGGACGGGAAGTGAGCCGCGAGAAGAAGCGGTTGGCCCGGGAGGACGCCGCGGGCCGTGCCGCCGAGGTGTCCGGGCTGGGCGCCAAGGTCCTCATCTGCGGCGCCATCTCCGCGGTTCTGGAGGCCAGGCTCGCGTCCGCGGGCGTGCGGGTCATCGGCTTTGTGTGCGGCGGCATCGAAGAGGTGCTGGGAGCTTTTCTGGACGGGAGGCTCGCACAGCCGGACTTCCGGATGCCGGGCTGCGGCGCCGGGAGGCGGCGCTCTCAAGGGGGCGGGGGCCGAGAGCGCGGGCGAATGAGCGGGCCTTTCTCCGCGGGACCGGGCGGCATGTGCGTGTGCCCGAACTGCGGCCACAAAGCGCCGCACGCGCCAGGCCAGCCATGCAACCGGACTGAGTGCCCGAGATGCGGCGCGTTCTTAACAAGGATCTGAAGAAAGACAGGAGGTTCAACAATGCCATTTGGGGATCGAACAGGCCCGCTCGGAGCGGGTCCGGGAACAGGGCGCGGAGCGGGATTCTGCAGTGGCCGCGATGGTCCCGGCAGCGTGCAGCCGGGGGGCGGCAGAGGATATCGGGGCCGGGGCCGCGGGGCCGGCAGGGGACGTCGCAACTGGTTCCATGCCACAGGCCTGACCGGCCGGCAACGGAATGCGGGATGGTTCGGGAATGCGTTCCAGGATCTTCGGAAACGGATCGAAGATCTCGAAGCCAGGGACACAAAGGAGGAGTAGCTTTCGGCGCCGGCCCGGTCAACCCGACTCTCAGGACTACGGGGCCGGGCCGGGGCCGGCTTGGCCCAAGGACACCTGAAAAACCTCCATGCGCATCGCCATAGCCAGCGGAAAAGGCGGAACCGGGAAGACGACGGTGGCGGTAAACCTTGCCTACCTGGCGACATCCAAGGGGTTGCGTGTTGTCTACGTCGATTGCGATGTGGAGGAACCGAATGGTCATATCTTCCTCAAGCCCGGGATCACCCTCTCGCGGCCGGTTGGAAGACTCTATCCACAGGTAGATGAGAAGAAGTGCACGCGCTGCGGCCTTTGCGGCGAGATCTGCCAGTACAGTGCCATCGTCTGCGTGGCCGGCACGGTAATTGTCTACCCGGAGCTGTGTCATGCCTGCGGCGGCTGTCTTCTGGTCTGCCGCGCCGGGGCCATCAGAGAGGGGACCCGTAAGACGGGCAGGCTCGAAGCGGGCCAGTCGGGTCCCCTCCAGTTCGTGCGCGGGGTGCTTGAGGTCGGGGAAGCGATGAGCGCGCCGCTGGTCCGGAGGGTGAAGGCGTCGGCTCCGGAGGCGGACCTGGTGATCGTGGATTCCCCGCCCGGGACCTCGTGCGCCGTGATTGAAAGCGTGCGCGGCTCCGATTTTGTCGCTCTGGTGACCGAACCCACCCCGTTCGGACTTTCCGACCTCCAACTGGCCGTCGAGATGGTCCGGGCGCTGCACCTGCCGTTCGGCGTGGTGATCAACCGGTCCGACTCAGGCGACCGGGAGACGCGGGCGTACTGCCGGCGGCACGGAATCGACGTGTTGGCCGAGATCCCGGACAACCGGAGGGTTGCCGAGGCGTATTCCCGGGGCGTCCTGGCGTGCGAGGCCGTGCCGGAATTCCGCGAACGGCTGGAGGACCTCCTGACGCGGCTGGCAGGATGCGAGGCACAGCGATGAAGGAGCTGGCCGTAATCAGCGGCAAGGGAGGCACGGGCAAGACCTCCCTGGTAGCTTCTTTCGCCGCCTTGGGGCAGCCCTGCGTACTGGCGGACTGCGACGTGGACGCCGCGGATCTCCACCTGGTGCTCGGGCCGCGCAACGTCAGGCGCTTCCCGTTTGCGGGCGGCCAGCGGGCGCAAATCAGGCCGGGGCACTGCACTGCCTGCGGCAAATGCGAGGAGGTGTGCCGCTTCGATGCCGTTTTCGGCGACGGTCCGGGAAACGGGACTGTTGAAAGAACGTTTCGCATCGATCCGATCTTGTGCGAGGGCTGCGGAGTCTGCGCCTGGTTCTGTAACGAACAGGCCATCGAGTTCGGCCCCGTGGTTAACGGCCACTGGTTCATTTCCGAGACCCGCTGCGGTCCCATGGTACACGCCAGGCTCGGGGTGGCGGCGGAGAACTCCGGCAAGCTGGTGAGCACGGTGCGGGGGAACGCAGCCCGGCTGGCCGGAGAGCGGGGCATCGAACTGGTCATCAGCGACGGGCCACCGGGCATCGGATGCCCGGTCATTGCATGCATCACCGGGGCGGATCTTGTCCTGGCGGTAAGCGAGCCGACCCTTAGCGGCCTGCATGACCTGGAGCGGGTGGCAGCCCTGGCGCATCACTTCGGGATCCCCCTGGCCGTCTCGGTCAACAAGTGGGACCTGAACCCGGAGATCACTACACGGATTGAAGCCTGGGCACGCAGCCAGAAGTTCGCCCTGGCAGGCAGGATCCGCTACGACCCGGGCGTGACGGCGGCCCAGATCCGCGGGATGGCCGTGGTGGAGCACCGGCGGGAGGGCTGCGCGGCCGATATTCGGCGGGTTTGGGAGGGCCTGCGGGCTCTGCTCGAAGGAAAGGACGCGGCATGTATCGCAAAATCGGCATTCTCGGGGGCATGAGCCCGGAATCCACGACCACTTATTACGAGCACATCACCCGCTCATACACCGCCCGCTTCGGCGACTTCGGATACCCGGAGATTCTCATTTACAGCGTCCGGTTCCAGCAGTTTGTCCAGTGGCAGAAGCAGGGGCGCTGGACGGAAGCAGCCCTGGCCATGGCGGATGCCCTGGAGCGCCTGCGGTTGGCCGGAGCGGATTTCGGCCTGATCGCGACGAACACGATGCACATCGTCTTTGAGGAGGTGCAAGCGGCGACCAGGATGCCACTGCTCAGCATTATGGACGCCACGGCGCAGGCGATACGCGCGGCGGGACTGCAAGTGGTGGGCATGCTGGGAACGGTCTTCACGATGCGCGAGAAGTTCTTCCGGGAGGCGCTCGAGCGGTGGGGAATCGAGATGCTGGCGCCGGCGTCCGACGACCAGGCTCGAGTCAACTCGATCATCTACCAGGAGCTGTGCCGGGCAGAGATCCGCCCCGAGTCGCGGCGCGAGTGCGTGGGGATTATTGAGAAGCTGAGGACGGCAGGCGCCCAGGGCCTCGTTCTGGGTTGCACGGAGCTGCCCCTGCTGCTGTCGCGGCACGATAGCCCCCTGCCGTTGTTCGATACCACCCTGCTGCATGCGGAGAGAGCGCTGGAGTATGCCATCGAGCCAGGATCCTACTGCTAGCGCCAGATCGCCCCGAAGCGGAGCGGTAACAGTCGCATTCCCCATCAGCCGGAGCCGGATTGCCGCCACGTTCGATTTCGCCGGCCGGCTGCTGGCGGTGGAGTGCCTGGGCGGGCGCGCGTTGGAGCGGACAGCCGCGGTTTTGAAAGGCGTGGCTCCGGTGAACCGGGTGAAGCTGCTTCGGAGCCTGGGGGTGGAAGTGCTGATTTGCGGCGTGGTCTCGCGCCCCGCGGTGGCCATGCTGGCTTCGGCAGGCATACGCATCATCCCGTTGGTGAGCGGTTCCGTCGAGGAAGTTCTCGAGGCTTTTCTGAAGGAGGAGCTCGAGGACCCGCGCTTCCTCTTTCCAGGGTGCAAGGCGGAGGACCGCGCCGGACTCCTGGCACGCCAGGGGATCGGCCGGGTATGCCAGTGGCCGATCAGGCGGAAAGCGTAAGCCGCCGATGATCGAACCGGTCAAGACCGCCCTACTGATCACCGCCTTCGTCATGGCGATGATGCTGCTGATCGAGTACCTGAACGTGGTGAGCGGTGGAAGATGGCAAACCCGGCTGGCCGGGCGCCGCTGGGGACAGTACCTGCTGGCGGCGCTGCTGGGCGTGACGCCGGGCTGCCTGGGCGCCTTCGCGGCGGTGGCGATGTATTCGCACGGCGTCTTGACGCTTGGAGCGGTGGTGACGGCCATGATCGCCGCCAGCGGCGACGAAGCTTTCGTCATGCTGGCTCTGGTCCCCCGGCAGGCCGTGTTCCTGATGGTCATACTGGCTGTCTCCGGCCTCGTCGCCGGAGTGCTGGTGGATCTGCTGGGCGGGAGGCGCCTGACGCACCGGCCGGCAGCCTGCCTCGAAGTGCACGCGGAGGACCGGCGGACGTATTTCGAACTCAGACGGGTGCGGGCCGAGTGGCAGGACTGTTCGGCCGAGAGAGGAGTCCTGTCGGTTGTTGTGGGGCTCTTTCTGGCCGGAATCCTGACCGGGCAATTGGGTCCGGCGGAGTGGAACTGGATTCGGGGCAGCCTGGCCGTCGTTTCGGCCCTGGCTCTGTTCATCGTGGCCACGGTCCCGGATCACTTTCTTCGGGAACATCTGTGGCGGCACGTGGCGAAAAAGCATGCCCCGCGCGTCTTCCTGTGGACGCTGGGCGCGCTGGCCGCCATGCATCTGCTTACGGAGGTGCTACACCTGGAGGCCAGCCTGCGGCGGGGGAAATGGATGGTGCTATGGATCGCCTGCCTGGTGGGCCTGATCCCCGAATCCGGCCCGCACCTGGTTTTTGTCACGCTTTTCGCCGAGGGCGCGGTGCCGCTGAGCGTTCTGCTGGCGAACTCGATTGTCCAGGACGGCCATGGAATGCTGCCCATGCTGGCCCACTCCCGCCGCGAATTCATGAAGGTGAAGACGATCGGCTTCAGCGCAGGCCTGGCCTTGGGAGCCGGCGCCATGGCTCTGGGATGGTGATCGCGGATTTTGAGAATGAGCGAACAGCTCGGAAAGAAGGCTGAAATGCCATTGAAACCGGAAGTACTACGAGAAACCGTGAAGGCGGTGGTCATCGTACAAACGACGCCCTTCAACAGGGACGGCAGCCTGGACCTGGAGGGTCTGAAGGCCAACACGCGTTTCCTGGTGGAACGGTGCGCGGGAAAGCGCTTTGTGCTCGTGCCGACCGGCAGCACCGGCGAGGCGTACGCGCTGTCGGACGCCGAGCGGCTGCAGGTGATCGAGACAGTGGTGGACTGTGCCGGCGGCAAACTGCCGGTGCTGGGGGGAACCGGGGCGGCTGGAACCGATCAGGCCATCCGGTTGTCGAAGGCGGCCGAGCGGGCCGGCGCGGACGGCGTTCAGGTGGTTCTGCCCTACTACCATGTGCCCAGTGAAGAAGGGCTGGTGCGGCACTACCTGCGGCTGGCCGATGCCCTTACCATCGGGATCATTATTTATAACAACACGGCCGTGTCCAAGCTATGGATGCCGCCGCACCTGATGGTGCGCTGCGCCGAGCACCCGAACATCGTGGGAGACAAGGAGAACACCAGCGACCCGGTGCTGTTCAAGGCCATGCGGGACGCCATTGACCCCGCCAGGATGACGGTGCTGTGCGGGATCGGCGAGGTGCAGTTTGCCTGCGAGGCAGCCCTGGGATGTCCGGGATTCGTGACCTCCCTGGCAAACCTGGCGCCGGAGCTGACCTTGTCCCTGCTGGAGGCCGCCGACCGCTGCGACTTCCTGGCGGTGCGCCAGGTGATGGAGAAGATCGGGCGCTGGTACAGCTTCATCGCGGCCTGCGCGCGCAACCGCGGCCGGGACCCCTGGATGCTGCCGGGCTACACAGCCGGCCACCTCTACGTGGGAGTCACCAAGGCCGCGATGGACATTCTGGGGCTGGCAGGCGGCCCGGTGCGCGAACCCGGAGACAACCTGACGGCCGCGGAGAAGGAAGACTTGAGGATCCTTCTGGAGGACATCGGGCTGCGGGCGGGGACGCCCGCGGCGGCGACGGCCTGAGAAGGAGCGCGCTGCGGCCCTTAGGTGTTAGTTGCACCTACTACCAGGATCTGATAGTCTGAAACCGTCATGGCAGACATAAGACCTCTGCTCGACCGGGAAAGCGGAGCCGCCATGCGGCGACGGGAGTGGCTTTGCCGGGCGGCCCTCCTCCCCGGCGTGGCGGGCCTGGTGCGGGCAGCGCAGAACAGCGCCGCCGCTGGTCCGAGCCTTCCGCTGAAGATCCAGACGATTGACGGCCAGGTGCTCGAGGTACACAAGCAGCCGGGCAAGGTGGTGCTGATCGATTTCATGACCACCAGTTGCCCGACCTGCAAGCAGGCCTCGGCGGGAATTCAGAAACTGTACGAGGATTTCGGCGCCCGGGGCTTTCTGGCGGTCGCCCTGGCCATCGACACCGATGCCGCCCGGGTGCTGCCGATGTACCGGAGCCTCTACGGTCTCACCTTCCCGGTGGGGGTGCTCGCCCGGGCCGAGGCGGTGCGGTATCTCGAGCACCCGCCGGACAAGCTTCTGTACGTACCTGTTTTGGTCCTGCTGGACAAGCGCGGCCGGGTCATTAAGAAGAAGGTAGGGTGGACGGGCGACCAGGAGTGGCGCTCCGCGATCGCGGAGCAACTGGCGCGGAAAGGGTAGCCAAGGCAACTGGAGATCTTATGAGGACTATTTTGCTGTGGGCAATGGCAGCGATACTGATGCCGGCGGCCATGCTGCCGGCCCAAAACCGGGACCAGGGGATCTCGCAACCGCAGGCCCAGGCGCCCGGAGCCGTTCAACAACAGGACCAGCAGGTGATCTGCGGGCGCGGGCGGGGAGGCGTCCCCTGCGCGTGGAATGACAGGGACAAGGACGGAATCTGCGACCTGACTGGCCGCCCGGTCGGGCAGGGCCGGCCGCTCGGATTCGGCGGCGGCCGGCGTGGCGGCCGGGGAGGCGCGGCGTGGGGCGGCGGATGGGGCGCCGGCCGGGGCCGCGGGTTCGCCGCCCGGGGAGGTGGATGGTGGCGGAGCCAGGTTGCCCAGCCCCCGCAACAGGTCCAGCCGGCCGCCTCCGATAAGTAAAGGGCGCCGGCAGTAACCGACCAGCAGTGACCCGGCACCGGCGATTATCCTGAAAGGACACCGGACGGAGCCCTTTCGGAGAAGGAAGCGTGTGTCACGGGCGGGCGCCGCACGTTAACAACGCGCCACCGGCGCCGGGTTCCCACTCGCGGGAACGCCTGATATGGAGCAACGGATGAAAAGATCATTGAGCGGCGGAATGTTTGTCCTGATCGTGGCAGGGGCCGGCCTGGCCCTGCCGGCACGGGCGCAGCCCGGAGCCTTTTCGAAAGCGGAACTCGTGCAGTACACGCCGGAATGGAAAGGAGAGCGCTTTCCGGACGGCCGTCCCCGGGTTGCGGACGGGATTCTGAAGCGAATGCAGGCGGTGACGCTGGAGGAAGCCTGGTCGGTGTTGCGCAACGCCAACTTCAACTACCAGTACGAGGATGGCTGGATGACGATTCATCCGGACAAGGTGCTGGTGGGCCGCGCGCTTACGGCGGTGTGGATGCCCGGCCGCCCGGACGTCCAGAAGGTGATTGAAGAGGTGGGCAAGAAGGAGAAGCGGATCGGGGGAACCAACGCCTGGCCGGTGGACATGCTGCAGCCGGGCGACGTCTACGTAGTGGACCACTACGGCAACAAGCTGGACGGGCCTTCGATCGGGGACAACGTGGGGAATTCCATCTACGCCAAGAGCGGCAACGGCATCGTCTACGACGGCGCGGTGCGCGACATCGCCGGCTTGCAGGAGATGGAGAACTTCACCTCTTTCATCCGCTCCTACCATCCCTCGCATCACTTCGGCATGCTGGGGCCGAGATTCAATACCACGCTGATGGGCATCAACTGCCCGGTGCGCATCGGACAGGCCACGGTGATGCCCGGCGACGTGGTGCTGGGAAGAAACGGGGCGGTCATCTTCATCCCGCCGCACCTCGCGGAGCAGGTGGTAAAGACTTCCGAGGTAGTGCGGCTTCGGGACATGTTCGGCCACCAGCGGCTGCGGGAAGGCAAGTACACCGCGGGCCAGATCGACGCGCGCTGGAGCGAGGCCATCGAGAAGGACTTTTCGAACTGGCTGCGGCAGCACATCGACAAGCTGCCGGTGGCCAGGGAACAGATCCAGGAAATCCTCAAGGAGCGAACTTGGTAGATTGAGATAAGGATGTCCGAGACAGCCGGAGACTGCCTCGGAACCGATATCGAAAGGAGCAATACATGGCGCGATTCATGCGACTGAAGGTACTGAACACCATGATCGAAACCGGCATGGTGCCCGTTTTTTACGATCCCAGCGTGGAGGTGGCGCGCGAAGTAGCGGCCGCGTGCATGGCCGGCGGATGCCGGCTGCTGGAATTCACCAACCGGGGCGACCATGCCTGGGAGGTGTTCACCGAGCTGGAGCGGTACTGCGCAAAAGAACTTCCCGAAATGATTCTGGGCGTCGGTTCGGTGGTCGATCCAGTCACGGCCGGGCTCTATATCAACTGCGGCGCCAATTTCGTGGTGGGCCCGGTGCTGAACCCGGACGTGGCGAAGGCCTGCAACCGGCGCAAGATCCCCTATTCGCCGGGCTGCGGCAGCGCTTCGGAGATCTCGCAGGCCGAGGAACTGGGCTGTGAGATCGTGAAGGTGTTTCCCGGGAAAGAAGTGGGCGGGCCGGCCTTCGTGAAGTCGGTCAAGGCGCCCTGCCCCTGGGTTTCCATCATGCCCACCGGCGGAGTCGAAAGCACCGAAGCGTCGCTCAAAGCGTGGTTCGACGCCGGCGTGGCCTGCGTGGGGATGGGTTCGAACCTGATCCGGAAAGAGCTGATCAAGGCGCGCGATTACCGGGGCATCGCGGACAACGTGCGCAATACGCTGGAGCTGATCCGCAAGATCCGGGGAGGGGCGTGAACATGGCGTTGAAGATCAAGTCGCGCGAAGAGTGCCGGTGGGACGCGGCGGCGCTGGGCGAGATCATGCTCCGTCTGGATCCCGGAGACGGGCGCATCCGGACCACCCGGCAGTTCCAGGTGTGGGAAGGCGGCGGCGAGTACAACGTGGTCCGGGGACTGCGGCGCTGTTTCGGGCTGCGGACCACGGTGGTCACGGCCATCGTCGACAACGAGGTCGGGCGGCTGCTCGAGGACCTGATGCTGCAAGGCGGAGTGGACCTCTCGCACGTCAAGTGGGTGCCGTTCGACGGTATCGGCCGGGCCGCGCGGGTGGGGCTCAACTTCACCGAAAAGGGCTACGGCATACGGGGCGCGGTGGGCTGCTCGGACCGCGCCTGGTCGGCGGCTTCGCAGATCAAGCCCGGCGACATCGACTGGAAGCGCCTGTTCGTGGACGAAGGGGTGCGCTGGTTCCACTGCGGCGGAATCTTCGCGGCGCTGTCGGCCACGACCGCGGACACGGTGATCGAGGCTCTGGAAGCGGCGCACGCGGCCGGGACGGTGATCTCCTACGATCTGAACTTCCGGCCCTCGCTATGGAAGTCGCAGGGCGGGGTCGCCCGGGCGGTGGAGGTGAACCGCCGGATCGCCTCGCTGGTGGACGTGATGATCGGCAACGAAGAGGACTTCACGGCGGGCCTGGGTTTCGAGGTGCCGGGGATGGACGAGCACATCTCCAAGCTGGACCCGGCGAACTTCCGCAAGATGATCGGGGAGGTCTGTAAGATGTACCCGAACTTCCAGGTGGTGGCCACCACGCTGCGGAACGCCAAGACCGCGACCCTCAACGACTGGGGCGCCATCGTATGGAGCGAAGGCGAGTTCCACGAAGCGCCGCTGCGCGAGAACCTGGAGATCTACGACCGGGTCGGGGGCGGCGACAGTTTCGCTTCCGGACTGGCCTACGCGTTCCTGGCCGGCAAGACGGCGGCGGAAGCGGTGAACTATGGCGCGACCCACGGAGCCCTGGCCATGACCACTCCGGGCGACACCACCATGGCGTCGCTGAAGGAAGTGGAAGCGGCCATGAAAGGCAAGGGCGCGCGGGTAGTCCGGTAGCGGCAGGTTGAAGACGTGCGCCACTGCGGCCCCACGTGGTGGCGCACGTTCCTACGTGTCCCTGCTCCTCGGACACGTCATTGCGGGCCGTGCTGCAATCCAGGCGGCGTAGCGGGAGGAAAGCACCGCGCAGATCCTGCGCCCGGCGCTTCGGGAACACGCAATGATTGCGCCCGCTTCCCGGGGCTTTTCTGCTAACTCATTCATTCCCAATTTCCTGCAATCGGCCTCCCATATGCACCCGGCAAGGGCACAAGGAGGAACCCATGAAAAGAATCGCATTGCAGACGCTCCTGATCGGAGCCTTGATGGCCGGCCTGCTGCCGGCGCAGGGACCGGGCTTCGGCCTGCGCGGACGCGCGCCTCAGGCCGGACAGAGCCAGACCGATCCTCAACAGTGGATGGAGTGGCGCATCAGCCGAATGGCGGCCGTACTCAACCTGACCGAGACCCAGAAGACCCAGGCCAAGTCGATCTTCGAGCAGGCCTTCACCGCGTCGCAGACCTTGCGGACGGAACTGCAGAAGGCGCAGGATGCGCTGGCAGCGGCGATCAAGGTGAACCGGACCGACCAGATCGGGAATCTGTCGGCCAGCCTGGGCGCGTTAAGCGGAAAAATGCGGGCCATCCACGCCACGGCCTACGCCGATTTCTATAACAATGTTCTGACCGCCGCCCAGCGAGAGCAGGTGGAGAAGCTCGGCGGCGGCGGGATGGGCATGGGGTTCGGCCGCCGCGGCGGGCGCGGCATGGGGATGAACTGCCCCTTCGGCGCGCGCCCCTGATCCTGCCCCACTCCGGCCGGAAAGGTCCTCCGGAGTTTCCGCCCGGACCTTTCCGGCCACAACACGCCCACCGGGAATTGTTTCTGCCACCCCGCGGAAGACCCGCGCATCAGATAAGCGTAAGTTACAACGCCGAACTCTGACCGCGGAGGATGACACTGTTGACAAGACGATCGGTACTGGGAGTTCTGTTGGCCGGAGGTCCCGTTTCACTGGCGGCGCAGCCGAAGGCCGCCTTTTCCCTGCCCTCTCTGCCGTACGCCTACGACGCGCTGGAGCCGCACATCGACGCCCGCACGATGGAGATTCACCACAGCCGCCATCATGCGGCCTACGTGAACAATTTGAACGCGGCCCTGGCCGCTCACCCGAACCTGCAGGGACGCAGCCTGGAGGAACTGGTAAGCGGCTGGAGCGGGCTTCCGGAGGGCGTGCGGACGGCGGTGCGCAATCACGGAGGCGGCCACCTGAACCACAGCCTCTTCTGGCAGATGATGTCCAGGAAGGGCGGCGCGCCCAAAGGCGAACTGGCCCGAGCCATCGACCAGGCGTTCGGAAGCTTCGACAGATTCCAGGAACAGTTCACCCGCGCCGCCATGGGGGTCTTCGGCAGCGGCTGGGCGTGGCTGGCCATGGATGCGAACAGGCAGTTGCGCATCGAGAGTACCCCCAACCAGGACAATCCGGCGACCCAGGGCCGCACCGCTCTTCTTGGCCTGGACGTGTGGGAGCACGCGTATTACCTGAAGTATCAAAACCGGCGGGCCGACTACGTGGCCGCCTTCCATAACGTCATCGACTGGGATTTCGTAGCGGACCGCTACCGCACCACCGGCCGCTCCTGAGAACCGGCGCACCAGGCAGCGTCCGGGTTACCGGACTTTCGGGTATGTTATGGTGGGCTGCGGGGCGGGACACAGGGTCGCGATTGCGGAGGCCGAGGAGGTACGGTTAGTGAGCGAAGCGGCGGCCCCCGCACCGGCATGGAGAAACAGCCGGTGCTTTGCCTGCGGGTCCGAGAATCCCCGCGGCCTGCGATTGCACTTCACTGCCGGCAACGACACCGCGGCGGCGCGTTGGGTCGCTTCGAGCGACCTGGAGAGCTTCCGGGGGGTCGTACATGGCGGCCTGGTGGCGACGGTACTGGACGAGGCCATGTCGCAAGCGGCGGCGACATCGGGCTCCCAGGCACTCACCTGCGAGTTGCGGGTCCGGCTTCGCCGCCCGGTCGCCGCGGGCGAAGACCTGGAGGTGCGGGGCTGGGTAGTGGAGAGGCGCAAGCGCCGTATCCTGACGGAAGCCGCGCTGTCCGGGCGGGATGGCGAACGGGCGCACGCCTGGGCGACGTTTCTGGAACTCTGACAGCAGATGCCGCTGCCCGGCGCTACTTCGGGCGCGGCGCTCCCCTGACCAGCGTCTCGACCGCGTAGAGGGACTTGCGCGCGGTCAGAAACAGGGTCCGGCCGGCACGGCCGCCGAAGGCCAGGTTGGCGGCGGACTCCGGCAGCAGGACCCGGGCGACGAGGCGGCCCTGCGGGGAGAAGATCTGGACGCCGTCGCCGGAACTGGACCAGACCCGGCCGCCCTCGTCGCAGCGGATCCCGTCGGGTCCGCCCTTGTCGATGGCCGCGAACACCTCGCCGCCGCTCACCTCTCCGCCGGCTGTCACCTTGAAGACGCGGATGTGGCGCGGTTTGCCGGAATCGGCCACATAGAGCCGCGACTCATCGGGCGAAAAACAGAGTCCGTTGGGCTTGTCGAAGTCCTTAATGACGGCGGTCAGGCGGTTAGTCTTCGTGTCCAGGCGAAAGACGTAGTTACCGGCCTGCTCCCTGGGACGGCCGGACAGCCCGTAGTCGGGATCGGTAAACCAGATGGCGCCGTCGGAAGCGACTACCACGTCATTGGGCGAGTTCAGTTTTCTGCCCTCGAAGCTGTCCACCACGGTGGTGACCGTGCCGTTCTTTTCCGTCCGTGAGATGCGGCGCCCGCCGTGTTCGGCGGTGACCAGGCGTTCCTCGCGGTCCAGTGTGTTTCCGTTGGCGTTATTGCTGGGTTTGCGATAGAGCTGCAATCCGCCTCGCCGGTCCCAGCGCTTCAGCTCGTCGGCCGGAATGTCACTGAATACCAGGTAGCCCCCCGCCTGACCCGGCATCCAGACCGGCCCCTCGGTGAACTGGAGGCCCGTGACCAGCCGCTCGACCTTCGCGTCCGGCGGAAAGAGCCTGCGAAACTCGGCCTGGTCGAGAATCTCGAAATCCGCGGCCGGCGCCCAGAGGACAAACACCAGTGACAGGATCACTGTTCTCATGGCGGTACTGTATCACAGCGCGGCACGGCCGCAACCCGGGAAGCCTGCCGGCTCGGGCGGGCTTACGTTTTCAACGCCACCTTTGAGTGTTCCCTTGCCTGGTCCCCTGCTGTAATCCGGGCGCGGCCAGCCGCGGGCCTACGGCATGGGAATCACCGGCAGCAGGATATGTGAGGGCCGGGCGGCGGTGTGGAAGACCGTCTGGGCGGCCACACGCACTTTGGTCCCGGTGGCCAGGTCCTCGCCGCTGTTCAGGTTGCGGTCGAACTGCGGGAAGTTGCTGCTGGTTATGTCCACCCGGATGCGGTGGCCGGGAAGGAAGACGTTGGCGGTGGCCCGCATGTCGATCTCGAACTCGTAGGCCTGGTTGGGCTTGAGCAACTCGGGGCGGTCATATCCGTTCCGGTAACGGGCCCGGAGAATGCCCTCCGCGATGTTCATGGCGAAGCCGTTGGGGTGGACGTCCACCAGCTTGATGAACCAGTCGGTGTCCGGCCCGTCGGTGGCGGCGTGGAGCTTCATGCGCACCGGCCCGGCGATGGCCAGCGGCTCCTTCAGGATGCCGCTGGTGTATACCAGCACGTCGTGCCGGTCCTCCACCGGGCGCTGGTCCACCGGACCGGCTGAAACCGGGAGGCCGCAGCAGTCGTTGCCGCCGACGGTGGGGACGGGCTGGTTGGGGTCATAGCGGAAGTGGTCGGATGGGGCGCCGGAGGGCCGCGCCTCGCCCAGCGTGCCGTCGCCGCGCACGGTGTTGGCGCTGCCGCCGCTCGAAAGGTAGAACGGGGTGGGGCGGGCGCCGGGGATGGGCCAGTCGTCAAAGCGCACCCAGCGGTTGATGCCCATGAGAAAGATCTCCACGGGCGGCTCGCGGTCAATGCCGTTGTCGATGCCCATCAGGTAGTGGTCGAACCACTGCAGCTCGCGCTCGAAAAGCCGGCGCATGGCCTCGGGTCCGAAATCGACATCGCCGAACTTGCGGCTGGGGCCGTGCCCCCAGGGGCCCACCGTCATTTTGGCGCCGCGCCGCGCGATCTCGCTGCCCCCGTTTCGACGCATGCCGGTGAAGCCGTTGAGAGTCCCGTTGAGCAGGAGGTCGAACCAGCCGCCGTGGGTGTGAGCGGGAACTTTCACCTGGTCAAACTTCTCCTCCACGCTGATGGCGCGCCAGTAATCGTCGTAGCTCTGGTGCTTGACCCAGTCGCGCCAGTGGCGCACGGCCTGGCCGGAGGACGCCCGGTCCAGTTCACCGAGAGGCAGGCGCCACATGATGGTCTCGTACTTCAGTTCGGGCGGGGCGTAGGGCTCGGTGTGCCAGTACTGGGGATACATGATGCGCAGCGGCATCCGGACCGCGCCCCAGCCGTAGGACACCGCCAGCTTGAAGGCGCCGCCGTGATAGAAGGTGTTGTGGTAGAGGCTGGTGGAGGCCACGGCGGGAAAGATGGCCACCAGGCTGGGAGGGGTCAGGGCGGCGGCCTGCCACTGCACATTGCCCAGATAGGAGCCGCCTTCCATACCCACCTTGCCGTTGGACCAGGGCTGCCGGGCGGCCCATTCGACCGTGTCGTACCCGTCCTGAGCCTCGTTGCGGAAGGGATCCCAGGCACCCTCGGATTCGTAGCGCCCGCGCGTGTCCTGGATAACCACGGCGTAACCGCGCTGGGCGAACTGGATCTTGGTCTCGTGCATTCCGTCGCGCTGCTTGCCGTAGGGCGTGCGGACCACCAGAACGGGAAACTTCCCGTCGCGGTCCGGCCGGTAGATGTCCGCATAGAGCTTGACGCCGTCCCGCATGGGAACCACGATATTGCTTTCAATCCGGATACGTTCGGAGACGGGGCGCACCGGAGGGGCGGCGACCATGGCGCCGGCCGCCAGCACAGAAAGGAAGGGCAGGCAATTTCTCATGCAGGAATTATCCTACCGGCCGCCGGACCGTTGCAGGTCAGGGGAATTTTCTCTTGACGGCAACGGTTGAAGGGAGTATCACCTTTGAGGAGGCACGAAGTCACTGGCATCCCAGGGGAACGCATGCGGGGTCCGGAGGGATGCGAGGAGAGTTCGAGCCGCTGGAGGACAGCGTGTTTAAGCGGATCGCGCCGGCCTTGGCCGGCTCCCTGTTCCTGGCCGTTGCGCAGGCCCAGACGCCCGAGGCGAAACCCGAAGTCAAGCAGACGCCCCCGGCTCCGAGTTCCGAAACACCGAGGGTGGCGGCCGTGATGAATGCCGATACGGAACACGGCACGACGGTGAACCTCAAGCACAAGATCCTGGTGGACGTGGCCCATCTCGATCGATGGGCCGACAAGCCCGCGAATGTCGAATCCATCATTCTGTTCCTGGACGGCCAGCCGCTGAAGAAAGTGACCGCCAGCGTGATGGGGCCCGCGCAGGATGCCGTCAGCAGGCTCGGCTTTTACCTGTATCCCGACTTGTCGGATGCCGAGGAGCAAAGGAACTGGCGGCGGGTTTTGATCGCGGCACGGCGGGCCGACCAGAACAGGATCCTGGTGTCGGTCGGGGTGCCCGGCAAAGAACCTATCGCCAGCACAGTCATGCTGCGGCTGAACCTGCAGCGCTGGTACAGCTACATCATCTATGCCGCCCTGCTGGCGCTGGCGGTGCTGGTGGTGGTGCTGGCGCGGCGTTCCGACCTGCTGCGCGACAGTGGTCCTCCACCGCCGGACGGCAGGCGGAGGCCGTACAGCCTGGCGCGGACGCAAATGGCGGCATGGTTTCTGCTGGTGCTGGCATCCTGGTGCTACATCTCCCTGATGACCCAGTCGGCAGCGCCTTTGACCAACGACGCCCTGATCCTGATGGGCATCAGCGCGGCTACCGGTCTGACCGCCCTGATGGTGGACGCGGACAAATGGACGAAGGCTACGGAGAAGCGCGAGTCGCTGAAGACGGAGGCAGCCGCGCTGGTCAACCGGCTGGACGGCAGCCAGGGCCTGGCCGGGTTGAAGCGGAAAGTGGAGGAAGGCCAGGCGGCGGTGGCAGCCAAAGCGCAGGCAGCGGTCCCGTCCAATCTCGGAGAACTCGAGAAGGAGCTGCAGGCCAAGGAGAACCGGCTGGCGCAGGTGCGCGCCGAACTGGCGGAGCCGGAGCCGGCCATTCGCGGAACCAAAGGGTGGATCCGGGACATCCTCTCCGACTCCAGCGGCATCAGCTTTCACCGGCTGCAGATCTTCGTCTGGACAGTGGCGTTAGGCGTGTACTTTCTCTGGACGTCGCTGCGGGACCTGGTGATGCCCGTCTTCGACAATCAGATGCTGATCCTGATGGGGATCAGTTCGGGGACTTACCTGGGCTTCAAACTGCCGGAGAAGGTCACGGAAGAGCAGGCGGGCCCGGGATCGCGGTAGCCGGCGCGAGTGGCGGGGGCGGGCTCGTCTCCCCCAGAATAGACTCATGCCCATGCGCCTCCTGCCCGTTCCACTGCTCCTGGCCGCTGTTCTCTGGGGTGCCGCCATCGAGAAGCGCGGGCAGGCTGTGTGGCCGACGTCAAACCGGCTGCGGATCCGGCACCCCTGCGCCGCGGCGAAGGGCGTTCCGGTTGCGCTGGAATTCACGGCGCCCGCGGGGTTCAACCCCGATTCGGTGCGGGTGATCGCGGAAGGGGACCGCGATGTGCTCCCTTCCAAGACCGAATGGCGCAACCCGGCCGCCCGGGTGAGTTTCTTTTCGTCCGGCGCGCCGGCTTACTACGTTTATTTCGACGAAGGCGCGGGAGGCGAGACCCGCCGTCTCGCGGCTCCGGCCATGGTGGGCACGGGCGACCGCATCACCTATGGCCGGAGCGGAGTCAGGAACCGTGTCGCGGTCGGCTTGCAGCCCCGGCCGGCGGCGCTGGACGCGGACGGCGACGGCGACACGGACCTGGTGATCGCCTGTCCGGACCGTCCCTACAACGGCACCTACCTTTTCGTGAACCTGGGTTCCAACCTGGATCCCCTGTTCGAGCGGGCCGAGTGGCTGGGCCCCGGGCTGAGAGAGCTGACCGCCGCCGATTTCAACGGCGACGGCGCCGCGGACCTGGTCACCATCGGAGGCTACTACTCCGACTTCCGCCGCAATCGCCTGTCCCGCTTCGTGAAGGTGACGCCCGCCCGGGACTACTTCATCGGCCGGGACGAGATGTGGCAGCCGTTCGACTGGGACGGAGACGGGCGCATCGACCTGCTGGTGGGGGTGAGCGACTGGCGCGATTACGGCTGGGACGACGCCTTCAACGAAAAGGGCGAGTGGACGCGCGGGCCGCTGCACGGCTACGTCTACCTGCACCGCAACCGGGGCGCCAATGAGCGGCCGGACTACGAGCCGCCCGTCAAGCTGGAAGCGGGCGGCAGGCCGGTCGACCTGTACGGCAGCCCGGCGCCCAGCCCGGTGGACTGGCTCGGCCGGGGGGTGTTCGACCTGATCGGCGGCAGCTTCGTGGACACGGTCACGCTGTTTCGCAACACCGGGACCCGGACGGCGCCGCGGCTGGCGGCCGGCGAGCTGGTGCGGGCAGGCGGGGTCCCGCTGCGCATGGACCTGTGCATGATCCAGCCGCGGGTGGTGTACTGGCGGGCGGACCGAGGCCCTTCGCTGCTGATCGCGGAAGAGGACGGCACGGTTTCGCTGGCGGAGAACATGGCGCCGCGCGGGTCGGAGCCGGAACTGGCGGCCCCACGGTACCTGGAGCAGGTCGACCCGTATCTCAAGGCCGGAGTGCTGTCCCGGCCCGTGGCGGTGGACTGGAACGGGGATGGACGGCTCGACATCCTGGCCGGAACTTCCGCGGGCTACCTGCAGTTCTTCGAGAACACGGGCACACGGCAGGAGCCGGTGTTCGCCGACCGCGGGTATCTCAAAGCGGGCGGCAGGACGACCCGCAGGATCGCCGGCCCGGACGGATCGATTCAAGGGCCCGCGGAGGCCAAGTGGGGCTACAGCAATCCGTCAGTGGGGGACTGGGACCTGGACGGGAAGCTGGATATCCTGGTGAACGACATCCGGGGCGACATCGTCTGGTACCGCAACACAGGGACGAAGACCGCGCCGGAACTGGCCGCGGCCGCACCGGTGGAGGTGGAGTGGCCGGGGCCGGCCCCCAAGCCGGAGTGGAACTGGTGGCAGCCGGTGGGAAAGCAACTGGTCACCCAGTGGCGGACCACTCCAAAGATCGTGGACTGGGACCGGGACGGCCTGCCCGACCTGGTGATGCTCAACCACCAGGGCTACCTGAGCCTCTACCGGCGGACGAAGGGGAACGGTGGTCTGCGCCTGCTGCCCCCGGAACGGATCTTCGTGACCCCGGCCGGCCGGTTTCTGAACCTGGCATCGGGGCGCGCGGGGGCGAGCGGCCGGAGGAAGATCGAGCTGGCCGACCTGGACCGCGACGGAGACCTGGACCTGGTGACCGATTCCGACGAAGGGCCGGTGTGGCACGAGAATACCGGCAGCCAGGAACGGCCGGTGATGCAGTTGCGCGGAACGCTGGTCCGTGCGAAACTGGCCGGACATAATCCGACGCCCAATGTCGTGGACTGGAACGGGGACGGAAAGCTGGACCTGATCATTGGAGCGGAGGACGGCTTCTTCTACTACTACGACGGACGCTACATAGAGAGCCTTGCGCGATAATCGAGACATGGGGCAGGAGAATCACGAGCCGTACGCGCCCAGGGCGGGGCTGTTGCCGTAGCCTGGCCGCCCGCCTTACTAGCCGATCGCACCGCCCCGGGAGAACTGAAGACAATGTGGATCGCAGTGGTTGTTGCCGCGCTACTGATCGCGCTGGCCATATACGAATACCGGCTTCGCAAGCCGGACCAGCTGGTGCTGTATGAGGCCGATGGGAAGATCCGGCTGCGCGGCGGGGCTTTCTATCCCCGCCATTTCAGCCTGGCGCTGCCCGGCACCACCCACCAGATCGAGTTGAAGATCGAGGGCGCGGCCCGCGGCAGCGTGCAGATCCGGACCGCGCTGGTAGTCACGGTGGCCCCCTCGAGGGACAACCTGGAGAGCCTGGTCCGCGTGGGCGGGTGGAAACGGGACGCGGTGGTGAAGGCCGCCAAGGAATTCGAGACGGTCATCCAGGGCATCGTCAAGGAGTACACCGAGAAATACGTGATCGAGGAGCTGTCCTCGGAGAAGCTGGGCGGGCACCTCACGGCGGGCATCACGGCGCGGGCGCCGCAGTTCGGCCTGGAACTGGTTTCCCTGACCGTGCAGTCGGTGGACCCCGCCGATCCCGAGATTGCGGAAGCCATGCGGCGGCGAGAATCGGCGCGCATTCTGGAACAGACCGAACTGCTCAACCAGCAGGCCCGGGTGGCGGCCGCCCGGGCGAAGATCGAGGCCGACGAGCAGATTGCGCTTTCGGAGCACGAACTGGAAATCAAGAAATACGATCTGCGCCGGAGCGAACTGGAGCAGGAAGCGATTCTGGCGGAGAAGCGCACCGAAGACGAACTGAAGCGCAGCCGCATGAAGCTGGCCTTCGAGGGCGAGGAACTGGCGCTGTTGAAGAGCAGTCCGGAACTGCTGCTGCTGAGCCCGCAGGCCGCGCGCCTGGCCGAGGCGAGCCAGAATCTGAAGAACGCCCGCACCATCGTTTCCCTATGGTCGCCGGATGCCGAAAGGGAGTCCAAGCTTTCAGCCATGTTCCAGCGGTTTCTGGAGCTGGCCATGGAGGGCGGCGTCAAGAAGCAACTGCCGGGCGAGGGGAAACGGGAAGGCTCGTAACGGCGCTTTCCCCAGCAGCCGGCATTGAATGCGCATGCGTGAGAGTTCACCCGACGTCTTTGCCCTGCGGCCGGTGAAGGCCGCGGTGGTTTCGGAGATCAGCGAAGCCACGGCGTCCTCGCCCGCGCCGCCCGAAGAGCGCGTCAACTTCCATATCGGCAACCCGGTGCAGGACCCGCGCCTGGCGGAATTGTATGCCCGAATCGCGCTGGGACTGGAAGGGGGAGAGAAGGCGGGGACGGGCGACCTGGCGCAGGCTCTGAGCGCCGAGCTGGGCTGGGAGGCGGAAGACCGGGGCAAAATCGAGTTCCTGCTGAACCTCATCCGGAACAGCGCGCCGTATCTGCCGCGGGGCGGATTCCTGAAGAACAAGCCGGGGGAGCTGATCCGGCTGTTCGGCGAGTGGCTGGCGAAACAGCCGGAGCCGCTGACCTACGATTTCGGCGAGAAGACCGGGCGGCGGGAAGTGATCCTGGCGTCGGGCGGGATCTACGAGGCGCTGCGGGTCTTCTTTCACGCCCTCTCGACGCAGTTGGAGCACCTGCCGGCGACCATCTTCACGCACGGGATCCGGATTCCGCCTCACCTGAGGCAGTTTGAGGCGCTCCGGTTGCATCCGCTTCCCGAAAACGAAAGCGCCGCCGCGACGCTGCTGGAAACCTCCCTGGCGCCCAATGGGGTCCGGCCGTCTTTCGTGCTGCTGGGCAGGATTCTTCCGGAAGAGACGCGGCGCAGGCTGCGGCTGATCAGCCGCGACTACCCGCTGTTCATCGTGGAGGTGAACGACGCCCCGAACCACCTGTCGGTGGCGCGGGAAGCGAAGATGATGCACCGCACCCTGCGGTTCCTCACTCCGGGCATCTTCTCCCCGCGCCTCAAGGAACTGTCCACGGTCTTCATCGCCGGTTTCGACGAATTCATCCGGATGATCGAGACCTTGCACTTTCAAGTGAAGGGCACTCCCTCGGCGGCCGAAGTCGAACTATTGACCTTTCTGCTGAAGCGGGGATTGCCGAAATTGGAAACCCGGCCGGAGGCGGAGGAACGGCTGTACGACGAAAACCATGCGGTTCTGGAGGGGGCCTACCGGGCGGCCGGAGCGGCCATTGCCGCGATCCAGGCCAGGGCAGCCCGGATTTCGAGCGCCTGGGGAGAGAGGATCGAACAGCGGCTGGATGCGGCATCCGCGCGGGCCGCGGAGCGGGCGGAGAGACTGTGGGAGCCCGCGCTGCGCGACTCGTTCATCGGCGATCCCTTCGAGGGGCTGGGGTTCCTCGAACTGCTCGAAGCGCTGCCGGCCCGGCACGCGGAACTGCCCGGCGCTTTCCTTGCCGCTTTCCTGCGGCATCACCCGGAGTACCGCTTCGACCGCTGCATGGCGGTGAGCGGATCGGCGCGCACCGGTCTCAGCCTGCTCGGGTTCCACTGCGGGATCCGGGAGGTGGTGATTCCGGACCTGAGCTGGACCTACGAACACTGCTTCCCGAAAGTGACCGCGGTTCCCCTTACCCCGGAGTTTGAACTGGACGTGGAGCGGATGATCGAGGCGGTCGAGCAGCGGCTGGCCGGGGACCCCGCGTGGCGCAATCACGGAGCGGTGGTCTTCAACAACCCGCACAACGCCACCGGCCAGGTCTTTTCCGAAGAGGCGCTGCGCACCCTGCTCCGGCATTTCCTGGAGCGCGGGGTGCTGGTGATCGACGACCTTTCCTACCAGAACGTGGCGCCTTCCAGGGAATTGCAGGGACCCGCCACGCTGCGGCAACTGGCCGACGACCTGGCGGGCCGGGGCTACCTCACGGCGGAACAGGCCGGCCGGGTGGTCACGGTGCATTCGCTCTCGAAGACGGATTGCCTGGCGGGCGCCCGGCTTTCGGTGATCGAGATCCGGGACGCGGAGCTGCACCGGCGGTTTGAAGCCGTCAACAGCACCATCGCGCCGAACATCGGAGCGATGCTGCTGGCCTACCTGTTCTACCGCAAGGGAGCGCAGAGCACCAACTCGTACTGGCGGCTGCGGAACGCGATCTTCGAGGAGCGGATGAGCGCGCTCGAGACGGCGGCGGCCGGTCTGCCTTCGGAACGCAATCCCTTCGGGATCGCGCTCACCCGCCCGGCGGGCAGCATGTATCCGCGCATGACGCTGCGGCAGCTCCCGGCGGGAATCTCGCTGGATTGGATCGCCTCGGGACTGGCGCGCCAGGGAATCGGCCTCGTCCCGCTTTCCACCTTCGCGCGTACCGAAGAGGGCTTCGAGACCGCGCGAAAATCGTTCCGGCTGACTCTGGGCGGCACGGACGGCGCGGACCGGCTTCGAACCAAGACCCGCCGCGTCCTGATCGATCTGAACCGGCTGATCGCGGAAGAGGAATCCCACTACAACCGGAAATGGCTGGCCGTTTCCAGCCGGCGCCTCTACCAGGGGGTGGAGCGAGCCGAGCGGGAGCGGCAGTGGGCGGCCTTCAGCAGCCGGGTGGCCGAGTCCTGCCGGGAGCGCATCGGGCGGGAGTTGAAGGAACTGAACGCGCCCGCCAAGTGGAGCGCGGACGCGGCCTCTCCGGGGGAGTTCCTGAACGACCGCCTGGAGGTCTTCGGTTCGCGCTTCCGGGACCGCCTGGAACTGGCCCAGGAGTGGCTGGCCCTGGCCCGGGCGGACGACGGCAGGAAGCTCGAACAGCAGTTGGACCAGGAACTGGTCAAGGACGACCTGGGGCGCCGGCAGGTTTCATTCCGGCAGCGGCTTTTCGATCGCACCGTACACCCCACCCAGATGTACTCGATCCAGTCGGAGATGCTCTGGGAGCGCGCCGTCGCCAACCTGACCGCGGGCCGGCCGGCGGACGAACTGGAGCAGCCGCTGGCGAGAGAACTGGCGCGCGAGTTTCTGGGACTCAACGTGGCGATCGACTCGCGGGGTGAAGGCACTGAATTGCTGCTGGACCTGGACGCGATGATCGCGGCAGAGGATTTCGCCCGCTTCAGCTCCGCCACGGAGTGCCCCACCTTTCTCTCCTACTGGGGCGATTGGGACGGCAGCAACCGGCCGTCGGGGCAGGGGCACCGCCTGGTGGCGACGGTGCTGATGGAGAATTGCGCCCGGCTGGGGCGGCTGCTGGCCATGCTCCTGAGGGCCAACCCGGCTCTTCCGGTGGATCCGAACCTGGTGGAGGAAGTGCGGCGGCTGCCGATGGCCAACCGGCGCTTCAGTGCGCTATTCGACGCGATCACCGATCTGACCCACCAGCTCGAGCGCCGCTACCGCGGCCTGCTCCCCTACGACGTGCGGCCGGGCGTAGTCCGCAGGCTGGGGATGAAGCTGCGCCTGGCGCAGGACCCGGTGGTCTCGCTGTGGGAGCATAACGACCGCCTGGAGCGGCGAATGCTGGAACTGCGGCGGCAGCGGCGGCAGACCCTGGAACACTACTTCGCGCTGAACAAAGCCCTGCGCAAGACGCTGCGGGCGCACCTGGGCGAGTTGCGCAAGCACGTCCGGGACAGTGAATTCGCCCTGGCCGCGGCGGGCTACCGCGACCTGCTGCGGCGCTTCGTGATCACGCCGCGCATCCATCAGAACCTGGTGACCTCGCCGGATCCCTTCGCCATCGACACCACGGTGCACAACATTGTAGAGATCAACGAGATTTCGGGCCGGCAGGGCAACCCCGGCATGGTGCTGGCGCTGCAGGTGAGCATGGCGTCCGATGCCGAAGCGCTGATCTCGCTGGACCGCAAGATCCGGGCCAAGCGCGAGCAGGCGCTGCGCTCGGGCTGCCCGGAGCTGCCTTCCATCTGGCTGGTGCCTTTGTATGAGGACCTGGAAGTGGTGCGCAACGTGCCGGCCTACCTGGGAAAGCTGTGGGACTACGCCATCCAGAGCCGCCGGTTGAACGAGAGCACCGAGGAGCGGTTTTCCGACATGGTGTGCGAGGTCTTCATCGCCGGCTCGGATCTGAGCCAGCAGGTCGGCCAGACCGCCGGGCTGGCCGCCTTCAAAAAGGCGAAGTACGAGATCGTGCGCTGGCTGGCCGAGCGCGGCCTGGTGGGGCAGGTGCGCATCAAGATGGGCAGCGGCGAGCCGATGCAGCGGCAGGGCGGCTACCTGGCGCCGATCTCCGGCCGGCGCGCCTTCATCCTGACTTCCGAGAATGAAGCCGCCCTGGGCAGGCTCGTGGAAGCTTCGGCCAAGCGCAGCGCGCGCTATGCCGCCACGCCCCTGATGGGACTGTTCGCCAGCGGCGACCTCCGGACCTTCCAGAGCAACCTGGCGGAACGGCTGCGGCACCTGCCCGTGGAGGAACTGGCGCAGGTGCTGTATCACCTGACGCAGGCCCAGCGATTCTCGGCCAACGAGCTGCGCCGCGCGGCGGAGCCGTTGACGGAAACCCGGCTCCAATTCACCAATCGCGGTCTCCAGGAGCTGGGGCGCCTGACGGTGGGATTGCAGGACCCACTGTTCGACGAATTCATGAAACTCGCGGCGGAAAACTTCCGCCGGATCCTCTACGGCCGCGAAGAGGACGTGGTGGGCATCTACGCGATCTCGTACTTCATCGCCCGGACGCTGCCGCCGCTGCGGGACCGGCCGACGGTGCGGCCGGCTCCGGGAGTGGCCGCCAGCCGGGGACACAAGATCCTGGAGCGGATCGCGGCCACCGTGCCCCTGGCGCGGCACGGCAGCTCGCTGCGGGCCATCGGGCACAACCAGGCCCAGACCCTGCTGCTGGGCATCAACCAGTTGACCACCGGGCTGTTCCGGACGCTGAGTTCGTTCGCCCGAACCCCGTCCTCGGAGGGGGAAGGCGAGGGCATGCTGTCCGGCAGGATCCTGCCGCACCTTCCGGTCTACGAGATCCTGCATTCGCTGCGGCTCTATCACGACGTGGAGCTGCGCTGGCTGGGCGCCATGGAGCGCGCGTTCCCGGCCGGCAATTCGGCCTTCACCCTGCTGCGCGAAGACGTGGATTCCATCCGGACCACCATCCCGCTGTTCCAAAAGGAAGTGGTGCGCCGGCACGGCGTGCAAGTGGCCGAGTTCTTCGAAGGTGATCGCTTCATCCCGCGGCTGCTGCCGGCGCTGCGGCCGGACCTGGCGGTGCTGCTGCAGCCGGACCTCTTCAACACCAGCGCCGGCGCGCTGCTGCGGGAGATCGGGGGCGGGGTGCCGGCCTCCTGGCGCGGGGAGGTGGAACGGCTGCTGGAGCTTCCGGAAAAGATCCGGGGCTGGCGCGAGAAGGCCTGGGAGCTGCTGCAGGAACCGGTATTCACGCGCGTGGCGAGCTTCGTGGAACTGGCCACGGCGCTGCACTCGATCGCTCAACGCACACCGGTTTCCGAGATGCCCTTCACCTCCGGCATCTCCAAGAAGCCGCGCGAGGTGGCGACGTTCCTGAGCGGGCCGGCCGAGGATTCGCTGCAGCACTTTCTGCGGGCGGCTTTCGAATACCTGTCGTCAATGCCCCGGGGCTCGGTGGAGCTTCCCACCAGCGTGGTCCGGGCGATGAAGGAAGTGAAGCAGATTATCCGGATCGAGGAGCAGGCCCTCTCCGGACGGCAGCAGGATATGCTGCGCTTTTATCTCCTTCAGATCGCCCGAACCGCGGGGGAAAACGGGTAGACCGGCCGCCCGGGATCAGCCCGCGGCGGACGCGACCGACGCCAGCGGCGGCGTGGGGCAGGAGCGCTGCCGTCAGGCTTTCACCAGTTCGACGTCGATGTTGATGTCGACTTCGTCGCCGACCAGGACTCCGCCGGTTTCGAGCACCTGGTTCCAAGTAAGACCGAAGTCCTTGCGGCTGATCCGCGCAGTCGCTTCGGCGCCGCTGCGCATGGCGCCCCAGGGATCCCTGCTCTCGGGCGTCGGGCCGTTGACCGTCAACACCACTTCCCGCGAGACGCCGCGGATGGTCAGGTCGCCGGCAACCCGGTAGGCGGCCGGTCCGGCCGGCTCGACCTTCCTGGACTCAAAGCGAATGGACGGGTAATTCTCCGCGTCGAGGAAATCCGCGCTCTTCAGGTGCGCGTCACGCTGCGGCTCGCGTGTATTGATCGAACTCACGTCGATTTCCGCCGAGACCCGCGATTGTTCCGGGCGGGCGGCGTCGAAGTGCACGCTGCCGGCTACCTTGCCGAACTCTCCGCGCACGTTGGAAATCATCATATGGCGGACCTTGAAGTGGGCGCTCGAATGCGCCGGATCGATGGTATAGGTGACGGGGGCGGAACCCGCGGCCTGGGATTGACTCACAGTCAGTTTCTCCTTTCGGTTGCGTCGATTTGGTTGAGGTCGAAGAGCAGCCAGTGGGAATCCTGTGCGGCCCGGAGGCTGATGCGTTCTTCCCCAGTGATGGCGGCGCCATCACCGGGCTTCAGGGACACGCCGTTGCACGACAGGCTGCCGGCGATCAGTTGCACCCATCCGGTGCGCCGGGGGGCGAAGCGGTGTTCGAGTTCTCCGCCCGCCGGCAGACGGGCGATGAAGACGTCAGCGTCCTGGTGAATCGGGATGGAGTCTTCGCGGCCCGTTTTGGAGGCGGCCAGCACCAAGCGGCCGGTCTCCATTTCGCGGAACGACTTCTCGGTGTAGCGGGGCTCGACTCCGCGGCGGTCCGGCGTGATCCAGATCTGCAGGAAGTGCACCGGCTCCACCGGGGACGGGTTGTATTCACTGTGCAGGATGCCGGTTCCGGCGCTGATGCGCTGGACCTCGCCGGCCTTCATCCGCGCGCGGTTTCCCATGCTGTCCCGGTGCTCCAGGACTCCGGAAACGACATACGAGAGGATCTCCATGTCGCGATGGGGGTGCATCCCGAAGCCCTGTCCTCCGCTGACGCGATCCTCGTTGATGACCCGCAGCGCGCCGAAGCGGACGTGGTCCGGGTCCCAATAGTCCGCGAAGGAAAAGGTGTGCCGGGTGTCCAGCCAGCCATGGTCGGCGTGGCCTCTGTCTTCCGCTTTGCGAACCGTGATCATTGGCTGTCTCTCCGGCTTCTGTAAGGGCAAGTGGGGAGCCAAATCACAAATCATTGAACACAAAAGGAATTTCTACTAATGCGACAACTCTTTTCGGTTGTTATATCTCTGTTTCCGTTGTTTTCAACGAATTCCAGTTGTTATGATAGGGGCATGCAGCACTCCGGGGAAGACCTGATCGGGACCGGCACACACGTGCCTGACAAAGCCGACCTGGCTGTCCTGTACCGCGAACGGGAGGAGTTCCACCGCACCATCCTCGACAGCCTGGCGGAAGGTGTGCTGATCACCGACCACGAGAGTCGAATCCTCTATGCCAACGCCCGCATGAAGGCCATCAGCGGCTACGAGCCGGAGGAACTGCTGGGACGGATCAGCTACGAGGTACTCTCCCCGCGCAAGAACTGGGAGCGCATGCGGCGCCGTCTGCAGGAGCGGCTGGCGGGATCCGAGGAGGACTACGAGCACGAACTGATCCGCAAGGACGGGACGACCTCCTGGATCCGGGTGGAAGCGAGCCCGTACCGCAACGCGGCCGGGGAGATCGCCGGGACGGTGGGGGCCATCAGTTGCATCGACCGCCAGAAGAGCCTGGAGCGCGAGAACGAGTATCTGCGGACCGAATTGCAGGCGGGCGGCGGCCTGGAGGAATTGATCGGCCCGAGCGCGGCGCTGGCCCGAATCCGGAGCCAGATCGGCATGGTGGCGGGCACCGATGCCAGCGTCCTGATCCACGGCGAGTCGGGGACGGGGAAAGAACTGGTGGCCAGGGCGGTCCACGAGCTGAGCGCGCGGCGCGGCAAGCCGCTGGTGCGCGTCAACTGCGCGGCCATACCGAAGGACCTGTTCGAGAGCGAGTTTTTCGGCCACGTGCGGGGCGCTTTCACCGGGGCGATCAAGGACCGGGTGGGCCGTTTCGAACTGGCCCACGGGGGCACGCTCTTCCTGGACGAGGTCGGCGAGATTCCCCCGGATTTGCAGGGAAAACTGCTGCGTGTGATTCAGGAACGGCAGTTCGAGCGGATCGGTGAGGAGCGCACCCGGACGGTGGATGTCCGGCTGATCTCGGCGACCAACCGGCCTCTGGCCCTGGAGACGGCGGCCGGCCGCTTCCGGACGGACCTGTACTACCGGCTCAGCGTCTTCCCGTTGGAAATCCCGCCGCTCAGGGAGCGGCGGGAGGACATCCTTCCGCTGGCGGAACACTTCCTCCGCCTGCATGCGCGGAAACTGAGGATCAAAGTCCCGGTATTGACGAGAGCGCAGAAGGACGCGCTGAACCGCTACGACTGGCCGGGGAACGTGCGGGAACTGCAGAATGTGATTGAACGGGCGGTGATCCTTGCCGCGCATGGCGCCTTCGCTCTCAACCTCGCGGCGGCCGACCACTCCTCGCCGGCAGCCCCGGTTCGTTCGGGAGCGGAGGCGCCGGCCGAAGCCGGAACGCTGGCCGGACTGAAGGAACGGGAGAAGCAGATGATCGCGGCGGCGCTGCAGCTCGCCCGGGGGAAGATCTACGGCTCCAACGGAGCGGCCGCGCTGCTGGGCATCAGGCCGACCACCCTGGCTTCCAAGATCGGGCGGCTGGGGCTGCGGCGGGAAGACTTCCTGCACGGCTGAGCGCCTTCAGAACGTGTAGCTCTGAAACACGTACAGGTAGCGTGTGTTGACCCCTGGAGTGGATTGCCTCAGGAACCCGCCGGCGAAGAAGTGGGCGAAGCCGGCGCCCAACTGGATGCCGCCCCATTGACTGACGGCGTACAGGTCGAGTTCCTGGCCGATGTGCCGCCCGGCATCCCCCCTGGGAGCCCGCGCGATCGCGCGCCCCTGCCCGTTGTAGAGCGCGTCGCGGGCGCTGGCCAGCCAGCTATTGTTGTACATCAGGTTGAGCACCAGGCCCTTGGTGAAGTGCACGGTGTTGAGGGAGCGCAGGTTGTGGATGTTCTGCCAGCCGAGCAGGTCGGCGTGGCCGAACTTGTCGTGGTTGGAGGCGTAGAGCTGATCGAAAGTCGTGCTGCGGCCGCCGCCGGGATCGTCCGTGCCGGAGGCATACTTGTACTCGATGGAGAGATCGACCGGCCAGCGCAGGCGGACCGGCCGGGAGAGGTTGGAGAACCAGGCGAAGCCTCGCTGGGGTTTCTCGCCCACCTTGCCGGACTGCACGGCGGTTTCGAGGCTGTAGCGCAGCGCGCCGGCAAGAGGCGCCGCCACGCGGACGCCCAGGGTATTGATTCCCAGCCGGCCGGTTCCGGAGAAACCTCCCGGCCGGTTCTGATCGCGCCGAAAGGCGTAGATCTCGACTACGCCTTTGGGAAGCCAATTCGAGAAGGAGTTGTAGGTGCCCCACAAGCGGTCGCCGAGTCCGGGGCGGTTGAACTCGCTGCTGCGCGGCTTGACGAAGGAAGCCAGCAGGACCTCCAGCCGGGCGTTGGGCAGGCGATAGTAGAAGCGGGCGGTATCGTAGGTGCGCGAGGTATTGGCCCAGTTGGAGATTCCCAGCACGCGTCCTTCGCCCAGGCTGAGCATCTGGCGGCCCAGCAGAGCGCCGAAACCCCGCTTGCGGCCGGGGAAGAACTCCAGGTAGCCTTCGTGCAGGTCCAGGGTGTCGCGGGCCGATGCAGGCGCCGGGCGTCCATAGAGAGGGGCGCGGCAATCCTGCGCCAGGCCCGCCAGCTTCAGCCAGGGGGCGGCCTGATACTCCATGCCCAGGCGGGTGCGGAAGAGCGGGTTCTCGATGCCGGTCTCGCGTCCGAAACCGACGCCGGTGCGGGCTTCCATCCGGGAGCGGAATTCGCCGCGCAGTTTCAGGCGGCCGCCGGTCTGTTCGGAGATGGATTGCGCGGCGGCCCGGCCGGGGTCCCAGCGGCTCTGGGCCGAAGCCAGGGCCGCCCAACCAGCAGCAGCCGCCAGGACAGCCGCAGAGAATCGGGGCATCTGATATACTGAGGAATTCATGTTAGCAGTTCGCAGCGCCCGGCATCCTCATCACCACCACGCCATCGTGTGACGGGCGCGCGCTTCGAACTCACTCGAAATCGTAAAAGGAAAGGACGCCCGCCACGAAAGATGGCGGGCTTTTTTGTTGCGCTCAATGGATCTGGACTTCGACAAAGCCGGCGGTCTGGTGACCGCCGTGATTCAGGACCACGCCTCCGGCCGCGTACTGATGGTCGGGTACATGAACGAAGCGGCCTTCCGGCAAACCGTGGAGACGGGCTTCGCCACGTTTTACAGCCGCTCGCGCCGGAAGCTTTGGATGAAGGGCGAGACCTCGGGGCACCGCCTGGCGGTGAAATCGATATCCACGGACTGCGACCGGGACGCCGTGCTGGTGCAGGTCGAGGCCCTGGGGCCGGGCGTCTGCCACAACGGCTACCGGAGCTGCTTTTACCGCTCGCTCAGCGAAGGCCGCTGGGTGGAGTCGGAAGCGCCCAGCTACGTGCCGGGGGCGGTCTACGGAGGGCAGAAGTGATGCTCAAGCTCGGCATCCCGAAAGGCAGTTTGGAAAACGCCACCATCGACCTGTTCCGGCGGGCGGGTTACTCCATCACCACCAGCAGCCGCTCCTACTTCCCGCGCATCGACGACCCGGAAATCGAGTGCATGCTCATCCGCGCCCAGGAGATGGCGCGCTACGTGGAGGACGGCATTCTGGACGCGGGGCTCACCGGCCGCGACTGGGTGGAGGAGAGCGGCGCCCAGGTGATCGCTCTGGCCGACCTGGTGTACGCCAAGCAGAGCTTCGGCAAGGTGCGCTGGGTGCTGGCGGCGCCGGAGGCTTCACCCTTCCGCAGCGTGCGGGACCTGGAAGGCAGGATCATCGCGACCGAGCTGGTGGAGACCACCAAGCGTTACCTGGCGGCGCACGGGGTGAAGGCCAAGGTGGAATTCAGCTGGGGCGCCACGGAGGTCAAGCCGCCGGTGCTGGCCGACGCCATCGTGGAGGTGACCGAGACGGGCTCGTCGCTGCGCGCCAACAAGCTCAAGATCATCGACACGGTGCTGGAATCGAACACCCAGCTGATCGTCAACTGCGACGCCTGGCAGGACGAGTGGAAGCGGCGCAAGCTGGAGGACATGCGCATGCTGCTGGACGGCGCCATCGCGGCTCTGGGCAAGGTGGGGTTGATGCTGAACGTGCACCGCGACAACCTGGCAGCGGTTCTCAACGTGCTGCCCGCGCTGAAACGGCCGACGGTGTCCCACCTGAGCGACGAGGACTGGCTGGCGGTGAACACCATCGTCGATGAATCGACGGTGCGCAGCATTGTCCCGCGCCTGAAGCAGGCGGGCGGCGAGGGAATCGTCGAGTATCCGCTCAACAAGATCGTCATGTAGCGCCTATGATACGAGTCCTTGAATCCACGGGGTTGGAAAGGCTCTTCGCGCGGCGGGCTGCCCGCATGGAAGGGGCGGAAGCGGTGGTGCGGCCCATCCTGGAGGCGGTGAAGAAGCGGGGGGACCGCGGTCTGCTGGAATACGCGCGCAAGCTGGACGGCTTCGAGGGCCGCTCCGTGCGCGTGCCGGAAGCGGAACTGGAGGCGGCCGCCCGGACCATGCCGTCCGGATTCGGCCGCGCGGTGGAAACGGCCTCCGGCAATATCCGGGCCTTCGCGGCCATGCAGCTGCCCTGCGAGCAGCAGCGGCAGTTGAGCCGCGGGTTGAGAGTGGGACAGATCGTGCGGCCGCTGGAGACCGTGGGCGCCTACATCCCAGCCGGCCGCTATCCCCTGCCCTCGACGCTGATGATGACCGTGATCCCCGCGCAGGTGGCCGGGGTAAAGACGGTCTGCGCGGCCTGCCCGCGTCCCACGGCGGCAGTTCTCGGCACGGCGCACTGGCTGGGCGTGACGCACCTGTTCCAGATGGGCGGCGCGCAGGCCATCGCGGCCCTGGCGTACGGGACGAAGACGGTGCCCCGGGCCGAGCGCATCGTGGGCCCCGGCAACATCTACGTGGCGGCAGCCAAGAAACTGCTGGCCGGGGAGGTGGGCATCGATTTCATTGCCGGCCCGACGGAGATCCTGATCATCGCGGAGGAGGGCGACCCGGCCCGCCTGGCCGCCGACATGCTGGCACAGGCCGAGCACGACGTGGATGCCAGCGCCTTCCTGCTGACCCCCTCGCGGCGGCTGGCGCGGGCGGTGGCGGTGGAGATCGAGAGGCGTCTGAGCGACCTGCCGACCGCGCCCGTGGCCCGGCGTTCGATCGACCGTAACAGCGCCATCGTGCTGGTGCGGAGGCTGGACGAGGCGGTGGAGATCTCCAACCGGTTCGCTCCGGAGCACCTGAGCATTCCGGACGAGTCGCTGCTGGCCGGGATCACCAGCGCCGGCAGCATCTTCATCGGCCCGTTCAGTCCCGAAGCCGCCGGCGATTACGCGTCCGGCCCCAACCACGTGCTGCCGACCAACGGCGCGGCGCGGCTGCGCGGCGGGCTTTCGGCGGCGGATTTCGTCAAGGTGATTTCCGTCCAGAAGCTGAGCGCGGAAGGCCTGCGTTCGCTGGCGCCGTCGATCACGGCGCTGGCGAGGACGGAGGGCCTGGAAGCGCACGCCCGTTCGGTCGAGGCGAGGACCGCGGCGCCCCGTGCGCGGGCAGCGGAGGCAGGCCGCCGTGGCTAAGACTCCGCGGTTGCGCAAGGGCATGCCGCGCCCGCGGCAATCCGTGCTCGACATGGCCCCCTATTCGCCCCCGACGGACGGGCGGGCCGGCAAGCTGCGGCTGGATTTCAACGAGAACACGTTGGGCTGTTCGCCGCGCGTGCTCGAATTTCTGAAGGGGAACCTCACGGCGGAGCACATGGCGGTCTACCCCGAGTACAGCCAGGTGCGGCCCGCGCTGGCCGAGTTCTTCCGGGTCAGGCCCGAGCAGATGCTTCTGACCAACGGCACCGACGAGGCCATCCAGCTGCTGGTCAACACGTATGCCAACGCGGGCGACGAGGTGGTGGTGCTGCGTCCCGCCTACGCCATGTACCGCTTTTATGCGGAGGTGGCGGGCGCCTGCATCCGCGAGATCGACTACCGCCCGGAAGACCTGGCCTTTCCGCTGGAGGAACTGCTGGCCGCCATCGGCCCCTCCACCAAAGCGATCCTGATCGCCAATCCCAACAATCCCACCGGCACCGGGGTGCAACTGCCGGCCATCGAGAAGATCCTGAAGCGCGCGCGCAACGCCGCGGTGCTGATCGACGAAGCCTACTTCGAGTTCTGCGGGATCACCGGGCTGCCGCTGATCGAGCGCAGCCCCAACCTGTTCGTCAGCCGCACGTTCTCGAAGGTGTTCGGGATGGCGGCGCTGCGCCTGGGGTGCCTGTTCTCGCAGCCGGCCAACATCGCCTTCCTGCACAAGGCGCAATCGCCTTACAGCGTGAACGCGCTGGCGGCGCTGGCCGCGGTGGAGGCGGTGCGCGACCGGGCCTACGTGGAGGAGTACGTGGCCGAGGTGCTGGCCGCCCGCGAACTGCTGGGCGTGGGGCTGGAACTGCTCGGCATCCCGTACTTCCGCAGCATGGGCAACTTCATCCTGATGCGGCTGGGGCGGCGGGCCGTTCAGATCCGCGACCGCCTGAGGGAACAGGGCGTGCTGGTGCGCGACCGCAGCTACGAGATCCCCGGCTGCGTGCGCGTGACGGTAGGCACCCGGGAGCAGGTGCGGCGTTTCCTGGGCGAACTGGAGAAGATATGGTGAATTGCCTGCTGGTCTTCGACATGGACGGCGTGCTGGTGGAGGTCACCGAATCCTATCGCGAAACCATCCAGCAGACGGTGGAGCACTTCACCGGGCAGCGGCCCAGCCGCACCCTGATCCAGGACATCAAGAACCAGGGCGGGTGGAACGACGACTGGTCGCTCTCCCACAAGCTGATCGCGGAGGCGGGCGTGCGGGTCGAGTTCCAGACGGTGGTCGATTACTTCCAGTCCATCTTCCACGGCGACGGGACCAACGGCCTCATCATGCGCGAGCGCTGGATCGCCGCGGACGGTTTGTTCGAGAGGCTGAGCGAGCGCTTCCGGCTGGCGGTATTCACGGGGCGTTTGAAATGGGAGGCGGAATTCACACTGCGGCGATTCATCCCACAAGTGGCCTTCGACCCCATTGTCGGGATGGAAGAGGTGAGCCGGCTGAAGCCGCACCCCGAGGGGTTGCTGCTGATCCGCTCCCTCCATCCGGGCAGCGGCCTCTACTACGTGGGCGACTCGGTGGACGATGCGCGCTGCGCGCTGGCGGCCGGGGCGCCCTTCATCGGCATCGCCTCGCCCGCCAACCCGCGCCACGGCGAACTGGTTCGCCTGTTCGAGGAGCAGAAGGCCATCGCCGTGCTCGACGACATCAACGGGCTGGAGAGCGTGCTATGAGAACCGCAAGCATCCAACGGGAGACGCGCGAAACAGCCATTCGCGGGGTACTGAAACTGGAAGGGCGGGGCCGCTACCAGATCTCCACCGGCGTGAGCTTCCTGGACCACATGCTGGAACTGTTCGCCAGGCACGGCGGCTTCGATCTGACGCTGGAGGCGCGCGGCGACCTGCATGTGGACCAGCACCACACCGTGGAAGACACCGGCATCGTGCTGGGGCAGCTATTCTCCAAGGCGCTGGGCGACCGCCGCGGCATCAACCGCGCCGGCTACTTCGTCATGCCCATGGACGAGACCCTGGCCGTGGTGGCGGTGGACCTGGGAGGGCGGCCGGCGCTGGTCTACCGGGACCTGGTGCGGGTTCGCAAGGTGGGCGACCTGGACGTGGAGCTGGTGGAGGATTTCTTCGGCGGCTTCGTCCAGCACGCCGGGGCCAACCTGCACGCCCGCGTGCTCTACGGGCGCTCGAGCCACCACAAGCTGGAAGCGATCTTCAAGTGCTTCGCGCGGGCCATGAAGTTCGCCTGTTCGAAGGACCGGCGGCTCAGGGGGGAACTGCCGTCCACCAAGGGGCTGCTATGATCGCCGTCCTGGATTACGGGGCCGGGAACCTGCGCTCGGTGGCCAACACGCTGGAAGAAGTGGGCGCGCCGTACGAGCTGGTGCGCGATGCCGACGGTCTGCGCGACCCGAGCAAGCTGATCCTGCCGGGGGTAGGGCACTTCGGGCAGATGATCCGGGCGCTGGACGCCATGCAGGTGCGCGGCCCGCTGCTCAATCTGATCCTGAAAGGCGTACCCTTTCTGGGCATCTGCCTGGGCCTGCAGGCGCTGTTCACGGGCAGCGAGGAGGCGCCGGGCCTGGCGGGGCTGGGACTCTATGCCGGCGCCGTACGCCGCTTCCCCCTGACGGCGCGCGTCCCCCACATGGGCTGGAGCAACCTGGAGCCGGTGCGTCCCTCGAGACTGCTGGCCGGGCTGGGCCCGCAGCCTCACATGTACTTTGCCCACAGCTACTATGCCCCGGTGATCGACGCTACGGCGGCCGCCTGCACCTACGAAGTCTCCTACACGGCGGTGCTCGAGTGCGGCAACGTCTTCGGCGTGCAGTTCCATCCGGAGAAGTCGGGAGACCTGGGGCTTCAGATCATGCGAAACTTCGTGGAGCTATAGATTATGCTCGCCAAACGGATTATTCCCTGCCTGGACGTAACCGGAGGCCGGGTCGTCAAAGGCATCAATTTCGTGAACCTGCGCGACGCGGGCGACCCGGTGGAACTGGCCGAGAGGTACAACCGCGAAGGCGCCGACGAACTGGTATTCCTGGACATCACGGCATCCAGCGACGACCGGGAAACCATGGCCGACGTGGTGGCGCGAACGGCGCGCCAGGTCTTCATTCCCCTGACGGTCGGGGGCGGCATACGCTCGGTGGCCGACGCGCGCCGCATCCTGATGGCCGGGGCGGACAAAGTCTCGGTGAACACGGCCGCGGTGCGCCGTCCCGAACTGATCGCCGAGCTGAGCCAGGAATTCGGCTCGCAGGCCGTGGTCCTGGCGGTGGACGCCAAGCGGCACGGCGAGGACCAGTGGCACGTGTACACCCGAGGCGGACGCGTGGATGAAGGCATGGACGCGGTCGAGTGGTCGGTGCGCGGGGAGCAGCTGGGCGCGGGCGAGATCCTGCTCACCTCCATGGACACCGACGGCGTGCAGCAGGGCTTCGACTGCGAACTGACCCGGGCGGTATCGCGAGCCACCCATATCCCGGTGATCGCTTCGGGAGGCGCCGGAAAGCCGGAAGACTTCGTGCGGGTGCTGACGGAAGGGGAAGCCGACGCCGCCCTGGCGGCCTCGATCTTCCACTACGGCACGTATTCGATCGCCGAACTGAAGCAGACCTTGTGCCGCCACGGCATTCCGGTGCGGATGACATGATCATTCCCTGCATCGACCTGATGGACGGCAAGGTCGTCCAGCTGGTGCAAGGCCGGGAAAAGGCGCTGGAGGCCGAGGGCCCCCTGGAGATGCTGGAGAGGTTCCGCGCGTTTCCCCAGATCCAGGTGATCGACCTGGACGCCGCCATGGGCAGAGGCTCCAACGGGGAGATCGTGCGCCTGCTGGCTTCGCGCGCGGTGGTGCGGGCCGGGGGCGGAGTGCGTTCGGTGGAGCGGGCCCGGGACCTGGTGGAACAGGGAGCGCACAGGATCATCGTCGGGACGGCCGCGTTTCATTCCGACGGCATCAACCGCGAGTTTCTGGAAGCCCTGGCGGCGGCCGCCGGACGCGAGCGCCTGATCGTGGCGCTGGACTCCAAAGGCGGCCGCATCGTGGTGAAGGGCTGGCGCTCGGCCACCAACCTGGAGGCGGAGCAGGTGCTGAAACAGCTGGAGCCCTACTGCTCGGGGTTCCTGTGTACCTATGTGGACAAGGAAGGCATGCTGCAGGGCACCGATCTGGAGTGGTTCCGCCGCCTGCGCGCCGCCACCGGTCTGGAACTCACCGCCGCCGGCGGCATCACCACGCTGGAGGAGATCCGGGAACTGACGCGGCTGGGCATTCACGCCGCCCTCGGCATGGCCATCTACACGGGGCGGCTGGATTTGAGCGCGCTGGCGGGAATGACGGCTTGAGTCCTCATTCGCGGCTGGTGAGCGGGAACGACGCAGCGCGATTGCCGCGGCAGGCAGAGCGTGGCCGGCGTGCACGCCCGGCGATGAGCAGGCCGGAGATCAACTCACCCAGGCTTTCACTTTTTCCGCCAGGCCCCGGGCCGTGTACGGTTTCTGGATGAATCCGGAAACCGGCTGGCCCTGAAACGCTTCCATCGTCTCGGCTTCACTGTAGCCGCTGGAAAGCACTACTTTGACGTCCGGACGGATTTTGCGGAGCCCGCGCAGCGTTTCCTCGCCGCTCATTCCCGGCATGCTCAGGTCGAGCAGCACCAGGGCGATCTCGCCGGGGTATCTACGGAAGATATCGATCGCGGCCGGCCCGCCGTCCGCCTGCAGGACCGTATAGCCGTGGCGTTGGAGCGCCTTTCGCGCCATCTCGCGGACGATCTGCTCATCGTCCACCACGAGAACGGTTCCGGCGCCGTGGAGCGCGTCGGCGCCGGCCACTGCCGGCCGCTGGTCCACCCCGCGAGCCGCCTGCGGCAGCAGCACCGTGAAGCAGCTGCCCTGCCCCGGCATGCTGCTCACCGTGATGGCGCCGCCGTGTCCGCGAACGATGCCCGCGACGGCCGCGAGGCCCAGCCCCCGGCCGGTAAACTTGGTGGAGAAGAAGGGGTCGAAGATCCTGGCCCGGGTGGCCTCGTCCATGCCGCAGCCCGTGTCGGTCACCTCCAGGCACACGTACCGTCCCGGCGGCAGTGAAGCGGCCTGGGGATGGAGGCGGAGAAAACGCCCGTCCACATCCTGGACGCCGGTGCGGATGGAGATCAGGCCGTCGCCGCTGCCGATGGCTTCGGCGGCGTTCAGCGCCAGGTTCATGAACACCTGCTGCACCTGGCCGCGATCAGCCTCAATGGCGGGCAGATCCTTTTCCAGGTTGAAGTGCAGGGCGATCTTCTTCGAGATCGAGGTGCGCAGCAGGGCGCTCATCTCGGGGATGAGCGCGGAGAGGTCCAACGGTTCCAGCAGGAACTTCCCGCGGCCGGCGTAGGCCAGCATCTGCCGGGTGAGGTGAGCCGCCTGCTCTCCGGTCTTGATGACCCCGTCCAACAGCTCGACGGCGGGGTCGCCGGGGGGCAGGATCTCCTTGGCCAGGCTGGCGTTGCCGACCACGCCCACCAGCAGGTTGTTGAAGTCGTGTGCCACGCCGCCGGCCAGCAGGCCGAGGCTCTCGAGCTTCTGGGCTTCCCGGAGGCGGTCCTCGGCGCGCTTGCGCTCGGTGATGTCGATGAAAACCCCCACCGCTCCACGCGGGCGGCCGTTCTCGTCCAGCATGGGCACCGCATTGCCGAGCAGGCTCACCGAGGAGCCGTCATCGAACGCAAGGTCGATTTCGCAATCCCGGACCGGCTGGCCGGTCAAGGCGGCCTTCTGGGGCGGCAGTTCCTGGAGCGGCATTTCGACTCCACCCTTCATGACCCTGAAATTGGCCGGCCTTTCGTCTTCCGGGGCGGACTTGGAGAGATTGCTGCCGGGGGGCCGCCGGAGCAGATCGTAGGCCATGGAGTTGCCCGCAAGGTACCGGCACTGGTCGTCGCGGGCAATGAGGATCATGCCGGGAGCCGCATTCATCACCGCTTCCAGCTCGGCCGCCCGGGCTCGTTCCCGGCGCTCGCTCTCGCGCAGGGACTGCTCGGCGCGCTTCAGGCGGCCGATGTCCAGGTTGATGCCCGCCCAGCGGGTGATGCGCCCCTGCTCGTCTCGAACCGGCACGCCGCGGGCGAGAATGGGATGCCATTCTCCGTCTACGCCGCGGAAGCGGTGCTCGATGTCCCACACCCCCTCCGTGCGCACGCACTCCTTCCAGGCCGCGATGGTGCGCTGCGAATCCTCGGGATGGAGGACGTCGCCCCAGCCGAAGCTGGAGCACTGCTCCTGCGTCAGGCCCACCAGATTGAGGAAAGACTCGCTGGCGTACGTGTTCCGGCCATCGGGGTCGCATACCCATACCCCGTAATCGATGCTCTCGCCGATCGCGCGGTAGATCCTCTCGCTGTTGCGCAGCGCCTCTTCGGTGCGCTTACGCTCGGTGACATCGAAGCCGGTGTAAGCGAACCGCGGGTTTCCGTTGCGCCCGAGCCCCACGTAGCAGGCGGTCACATGCAGCCAGCGCTCCTGCCCCCCGGCCGCCCGGCGGAGATACTCCCTGGAAACCGGCTGGCCCGTGCTCCGGATCTCATCGGAGAGAGCCAGCCACATCCGCTCGATCTCCGGCGGCGCCCCGGCTTCGGTCAGAGACTTGCCCGCGATCGCATCGCGGTCCACTCCCAGCGCGGCCGCCGCCGGAATGTTGCAGGAAACGTGGATGATGCGACCCTCCGCCAGCTCCACGATGCCGCGTATCACTCCGGGACTGTCGAAGAAGCTGCGCAGGACCGTCTCGCTTTCCTTGAGCACCTCCTCGGCCTTCTTGATCCGGGTCACATCGGCTCCTGCCGCAACCGCGCCGCGCACGTTTCCCAAGGCATCGAACAGCGGCACGGCGGCCATCAGCAGAGTAACGGCACGGCCGTCCGGAAACACCAATTCCAATTCCTCCTGTCTGGTGGGCCGGCCCGTGGCCGCCGCCACCTGGGCGGGCAACTCCTCGGGGCGCAGTTCCACGCCTTCACGGAACACGCGGTACGCAGGGGCGCCGCTGTCCGGAGGCGCGCTGAGGGAGATGTTGCCGCCCGGCCGCGCATGCATCACGACCTGGTCGGCGTAGGCGTTCCCGGTGATGCGCCGGCATTGAGGATCGTGGGCGATCCAGATGGGGACCGGAGCGGCGTCGAGGATGGCCTGCAGTTCCCCCACCCGGTTGGCCAGCTCGGCGGCCAGATACTGCCGCTCCTCTTCAATGCTCCTGCGGGCGGTGACGTCGGTGAAAAGCACGCCGAACCGGCCGGGTCCGGCCCGGAAAGCGGACACTTCGAACCACCGTTTGAGCGGGCCGAACCAGGCCTCGAACCGTGCCGGCCCCCCGGTCAGGGCGACCGCGCCCAGACGCTCGACCCACACTGCTTCGGCTGCGGGAAAAACTTCCCGCAGCGTCCTGCCGGAGACACGTTCGCCTTTGATGCCGGTTTGACGTTCGAAGGCGGGGTTCAGGGTCAGGCAGCGTAGGTCGCATGGAGCCCCGTCTTCTCCGCAGATCACCTCGCCCAGAGCGAAGGCCTCGGTCATCCTCTCAAACAGTGTCCGGTGCCGCTCTTCGCCCGCCCGCAAGGCCTGTTCGGCTTTCTTGCGCTCAGTGATATCGCGGACCACGGAAACCGAGCCCACGATCATCCCGGCGGCGTCACGGACCGGCGAGGCGCTCACCTCCCGGTACCGCAGGTCTCCACTGGCGGGAGTCCGTATGATCTCCTCCTGCGCGCGAACCGTCTCCCCGCGCAGGGCACGCAGCGGCGGCGCCTCCTCCAGAGGACGAGGGGCGCCGTCGGGGCGAAGCACTTCCAGGCTCCTGGCCAGGTCCTCCACGGTGGTGAGGCCCGGCGCATCGATCCGGAACTCGCGGAGGGCGGAGGGGTTGGCCAGGGTAAACCTGCCCTGATTGTCGGCGAACCACACTTCGTCGGGAATGCTGTCGATCAGGGCCGCCAGCCTTTGATTGGCCGCCGCATCCGATTCCGCTTTCCCTGGAGCGTCCGGCCCGGGCCTCGTTTCGAGCAGCGCCTGCACCACTTCGAGCAGGACTGGCGGATCGACCGGCTCCTGAAGGCAGGCTTCGGCCCCGCTTCTCAACGACTCGGGATAGCCGGCGGAGCCGCCCCGGCCGGAGATGTGCAGGACGGGAATGGAGGCGGTCCGGGGGTCGGCCTTCAACTGCCTGCAGAGCCTGAAACCGCCTGCGCCGGGCAATTCCAGGGGGAGGACGACAACCGCCGGGCGAGCCGCGGAGGCGAGTTCCAGCGCATCCGTGCCGGCGGCCGCTTCGAGAACCTCGAAGCCTGCTTCACGGAAGCACCGTGCGCGGGCGCGGGAACCCGCGCCGGCATCACCGACGACGAGAATCGTATGGGCCATGGCGCCCCTCCGGCCGGACAGACTTTCTGGGGTTGGCCGTCCGTGCGATCCGCGAGCGGCGCCGCAGACCACGATTCTATCTCACCGGAGGAGGCTTGCTGCTCCCGTCAGGTCCGGCCATCCACGGCCCCGATCCGGCTTGCGCCACGGGCGCTTTCCGGGAATCACCCTCTCCCCTGCCCGAGGGTCGAACAGGCCTTTCTACCGCTGCCGGCCGGGCGCCGCCTCCCGTACCCGTTCCTTCAAGACCGCCGGCACGGATGGGTCCCGGCTGCCGGACTGCCCGTGAAAGCCCTGTATTTCGAGTCCATCGATGTCGCTAAGGGCCAGGGCGCCGCCCCAGGCCGGTTCGGGAGCTTCCTGGTCCCATTCCACACGGATGTCACGCAGGGTCAGGTTCTCGACCCGTTCCGCCCTCATGGCATGGGTGGCTCGCTTGTCGGGCTTGTTCTCCGGAAGCATTTTCACACGCAGCCCGCGGATGGTGATGTTCCTGAGGGAGCGTTCGGGGTGCCCGGTCATGACCGAGGTTCCCCGAGCGGTGCCCTGAATGCCGTCGATGACGACGTTCTCGATCCGCCCGAGGGGCGATTGGGGCGTGCGTTTCTTGAGCTGGAACTTGAACACCTCGGCGCTGCCCCACCAGTTCCAGTGCCGGCGATTCAGCTCGAAGGTCACGTTGTGAAAGCGGATATCGCTTACCGTGCCGCCGTCCAGCACGTCGATTCCGATGGCCTTATTGGAATCCCGCACCACGATATTCGAGAAAACCACGTGCCGGATGCCGGCGTGCGTTTCGGTGCCGATCTTCATGGCTGAAGACGACGAAGAGAGGATGCAATTGGCGACCGTGACGTTCTCGGTGGGCCGCGCGGCCTCTCGCGCGGCGCGGCGGCCCCACACCTGGGTCTTGAGGCAGATGGCGTCGTCGGCGGTGATGATCACGGAGTCCGAGATCAGGACGTTGGAAGTAGAGACGATATCGATCCCGTCGGCATTCACTCCTTTCTCGAGGTCCGAGTAGAGGTAGACACCGCGAATCCACACCTGATCGCAGTCCTGAAGGCGCACGGTCCAGAGCGGCGAGTTGACCAGGCGGACACCCTCGATGCGGATCTCGCGCGAATCCTGGAGCACGACCAGGTACTTCTGCACGCCCGTCCGGTAGTAGCGCTTCAGTTCCACGCCGGCGGCGCGCGCGTTTTCGATCTCCCTTTCGATTTCGACGTCCAGGCCCCGCATGTCAGCGTACTCGTACTGCGCTCTGCCGTCCAGCGTCCCCTTCCCGGTGATGGAAATGTTCCGGGCGCCCCGGGAGTTGACCAGGGCCGGAACGCCGGCCGGCCAGTCGGCGCGGTTCTGGCTGATCGAGAGGGTAGCGCCCGCTTCCAGCCGGAGTTCGACGTTGTCCTTGAGCCAGAGCGGACCGGTACTGTACTGGCCGGGCGGAACCCAGGCCACGCCGCCGCCTTTGGCGGAGCACGCATCGATGGCAGCCTGAATCCCCTGCGTGGTGGGTTTCTCAACCACGCACCAGGGCTGGGCCTGCGCCAGCCAGGCGGCCAGCGGCAGCAGCAGCGCGCATTTCATGAAACAAGCATATACCGGCACGCCGCTCAGCCGGTCTGCGGCGCCGGGATGGTCTTCCCCGGGCGGCGCAGCAGGCGCCAGCTCAGGCCCGCCAGGGCCGCGGCCCAGGCGGCCAGCGCGACGTACACGAAGAACCGGGGGATGGCGTAGAGGAACGCCATCTCCAGCGCCCGGGCCATTTCCCAGGTGCAAACGGTATACATGCCCAAAGGAAACACCGCCGCCCAGTAGGAGGCATCATACCGGAGCGGGGACCGCCTGTAGACGTAGCGCCAGACCGCCAGAACCCCCAGCATCGGGATCCACCACGTGCCGGTAGCCCAGTAGAACAGCGTGAAGCCCTTGAGGAACGGAAGCAGTGAATTCAGAAACGGGGCGTCAGGCGCGTTTTCAATCAGCCGCGCTCCAGCCAGCGCGGAGATGGCCATGGCGCCCATGTTGATCCAATAGGAAGGGGCCAGGTCGGCGGGCGAGAAGCGCAGGAAGGTGTAGCGGTAGAAGATCAGCGAGATGATCCAGATGTACAGCATGCCGCCGCACAGCCACATACAGAGGGAGAAGAAATTGGCCTCCAGGCGGTAGGGCTGGCGCCAGTGCGCGGCCAGCAGGGCGCCCAGAACCGCGATGGACTGCGTGGCCACCACGGCCAGCAGCGAGACTCCGGTGATGCCTTCCTGCAAAGGAGGTTTGCCGGACTTGACGGTCAGGGCGGGAAAGATCGCGTAGGTCAGGCCGAACCACAAAACCACCGAGGCCGCCCAGAGACCGAAAGCGGCGGTGTACCGGCCGGCGAGCAGCACGAACTGGCTGCCCAGAACCGAAGATGCCGCCACCAGGGTGAACAGGGGCGGGCCGCGGCGGTGGTCGCACAGGTCGTCCAGGAACAGGCGCGGGAACCAGGCCAGGCGCAGGACCGTCAGCAGCCACAAAAAGCAGTACAGCCCGACATTGAACCCGAACAAGGCCCGGGCGGCCAGAGGCATTTCCAGCCAGTGGGCGGCAATGGAAACGATCCCCGTTGCCATGACCATGGCGAAGTAGCCGGGAAAGAAACTCCGGATCGCCTCTCTCAACATCCCCCCAGGAGCCGCGGAGCGTCCTCAAGCGAACAGGGTCTTCGCCACCACGTTGGTCAGCGCGTGCGCCACCATGGCGGCCCGGATGCCTCCGGCCACGCGGTAGGCGCGGCCGTAGAACCAGCCCGCCACGGCGGCCACCAGCGCGAAGCGCCAGTTCGGAAACTGGCGGAACCACAAATGGACCGACCCGAACAGCAGCGCGGCCAGAATCAGAGCGGCCTGCGGCCGGCCCAGCCAGTCGGTAAGCCAGCGCTGCAACAGGCCGCGAAACAGGAACTCCTCGGAGAGCGCTACCACCCACAGCATGCCCACGAACAGCCCCACCGGCTTCCACCAGGGCCCGAAGGAGGGCTGGAAGCGATACAGTCCGATGGCCAGGGCCAGGGCAAACCCGACCGGAATGAACATGGCGAAGTGCAGCACTCCGATCTTCCATTCGCGCGCCGTGGGCAGGAAGCCGAAACCGACGCCCTCCGGCTTTCGAAAGATGAGGACCGCGGCCGCGGCCAGGCGGATGAGCATCAACTGGCCCAGGACATCCAGGTCCAGGTTGAGCAGCGGCGAGGTGTAGACCCAGTCGAAGAAGCGCATCAGGATGGGCGCCGCCAGCAGAACGAGGAACGCCACATCGGCGGTGACGGAGGGCTGCCGGATCACGTACCAGAAGGACACGGCCGCGGCCAGCACCGCCAGCCGGACGAGCGCGCCCCATCGAAACTGGCCGGCGCCGAGGCTGTAGACCAGATACGGCGCCAGGGCGCTGGCGGTCAGCAGGACGGCGAGCGTGGGAGACAGGAGCCGCCGGGAAAGCCACTCCCGGGCGCCTGCGAATCCGGGCAGCAGATAAAATGGGTACTCGAAGAGGAATGCGGCAATGATGGGCACGGCCAGGCTGGGAGGCACGAATTTCTCGCGGGCATACAGGAAACCCGCCACGCTCAGCACGGCCCATCCGATCAGAAGGGCCAGAAGGAAGTTTCGCCGCCACGGAAGCATCGGCGTCATTTTAGCATTCGGCTGTCTGATAGCTCCGGTGGATGCACAGCCGCCCCTGGCGGAACTGACTCGCAACGTGGCAAAGAAGGAAACCGAAACCGAAGCGGTGCGCAACCAGTACACCTACCGGCAGAGCGTTTCGATCGAGGAAGTGAACGACCGCGGCATGATGGTGGGCGAGTATCGCGAGGTGCGGGACATCATCTTTTCGCCACAGCAGGAGCGCACGGAACAGCTTCTGGAAACGCCGCTGAACACGCTGAAACGCCTGATCCTGACGCCCGAGGATTTCCAGGACATCCGCCAGATTCAGCCGCTGGTGCTGGTCACCGCGGCGCTGCGCCTGTACGAGACCCGGTTCCGAGGGGAAGAGAGGATGGACGAGGTGGACTGCTGGGTGCTGGAGGCGCGGCCGCGGCAGATCCTCTCGGGAATGCGCCTGTTCGAAGGCCTGCTGTGGGTGAGCAAGAAGGACTACTCCATCGTGCGAACCGAAGGCCAGGCGGTGCCCCAGATCTACAGCACGAAATCGGAGAATCTGTTCCCGCGCTTCACGACCATCCGGCGCCCGGTGGACGGCGGGCACTGGTTCCCGGCGCGGACCTGGGCGGACGACACCCTGCAGTTCCGCACGGGCCCGCAGAGGATCCGGTTGAACATCCGCTATAGCGAGTACAAGCGCTTCGGAGCGGAAAGCTCCATCACCTTCGAGAAACCGTGAACCGCGGGGACAGGCGGGACGTTCCGCTTTTCGCAGGCTTGCGATCCCACGGTATGCTTCGGGGGCCGGGCTGAGTCCGGAGGGCGTTGCCCCGCATGGACTCGTCCCTCCCCGCGCTACAGTTCCTTGATGCGGATGTTGCGGAACTCCATGCGGGTGTTGTGGCCCAGGAAGCCGATGTGGCCGCTGGCGCGCGCCAGGCCCGGGTGCTTCTCGAGAATCGCGGGGTCCTTGACGGAGTCCAGGTCGGCATCCACGATCACCGTGCCGTTCAGCTTCACCGTGATCCGCCGGCCGCTGGCGGTGACTTCTTCCTGGTTCCATTCGCCGGCCGGCTTCAGGTGGCCGGTCCTGGCGGGCACCACGTCGTAGATCGAGCCGTGGTACTGAGCGGGCTTGAGCCGGCCCTTGTACGCCGGTCCGTAGTCATCCAGGATCTGGATCTCCATGCCCTGGTAGGCCGCATCCCCCTCCAGCGGCGCGCGGATACCGAGGCCGTTGTTGCCGTTGGTAGAGAGGCGGAACTCGAAGCGAAACACAAAATCAGAGTATTGTTTCTCGGTGTATAGATTGCCGCCGCCGTCCTCGGGCGCGACCAGAATTCCGTTTTCCACTACGTAGCCGGGGCCCTTCCCGTGGACCAGGGTCCATCCGGTCAGGTCCTTTCCATTGAAGAGCTGCACGAAGCCCTGCTCCTCGCCGGCGCAGCCCGCCATCAACAGAACGATCGTCAGGATTACAGTCAGTCGGGACATCGTGACGAGTGTACCACCGGGGGGGAATCGCCCGGCGGGGCGGCGGCTCCAAGGGCGGCGGCGCGGAGCGGTTCCACCGCTCCCTCTGGTCGCGGCTCGGAGGCGGAGTTCCGATGAGTTCGGACCGCAAGGCCTCACCCGGCGGCATCGGTCTCGATGACGCCGTTTCCCCACACCGTGTGCCGTCCCACCCCGGTCCATCGGGCCGCGCGCAGGTACGGCAGGAACTCCTCCAGTTCTCCCTCGTAGACCGCTTGTCCGATCAGGCCGCCGATGCGGTGCGTCTGCCCCGTCCGGCTGGACCGGCGTTCCACGTACTCGGGATGCAGATCGCAATGTGTCATCCGCACGCGTGAGGCGCGTTCACCCATGCCCTGAAAATCGATATCCAGCGGGCCGGGTCCGTAGAGCGCCCGGAGGGTGCTGACGCGGTCGCGCGCGCGGGCGAAGAGGACGGCGAACTCGGGCCGCTCCGCCACCCGCTCGCCGCTCTTCAACTCAGTGGGGGTGACGAAGCGCACGCACGCGTTTCGAACTTTTCCCGCGTCCGGTTCAAGCGGAATCCGGACCGGGGGTAGAAGCCGGTCGGGCGGAACGTTGGCCTGGAGCATGCGGTCCCGGTCCCACTGCTCCACGCCGAGCAGCGCGGCCCGGCCCCGCCGCGGTCCGATACCCTCGCGCGCAAGCTCAGCAAAGGCCAGCAGAAAATAGGGCAGCGGCGGATCGCCCAGGTCGAACAGGTGCGCATCGAAGTGAAACCGGCTGCCCGGCTCCAGGCGCAGCCCGTCCAGGTGCGAGGCCCGGAAGACGAACGGGCGCGGCCAGTTCTTCAGGCCGCTGGGGCCCGTTTCGAAAGCCGGGCGCGGCTCGAACACCCGCGCGTAGGCGCACTCTCCGCGGTGCCGGCAGGAGGCCGGCCCCGGGCAATCCGGCAGGCAGGCGATGCGGCGGAAGATGGCGCCGAACGTTCCTCGCAGGATGTTGCCGGACTGGCCGGCCGGGAAAACGACGGGCTCCTCCGCGCGAAAGCGAAAACGGAACCGGAAGAATTCGAATTGCATCAATAGCGCAACTCGCGCGCGGCTTCCACGTACTCGCGAATGTGTTCCGGCTCGCCCTCGAAGAAATGATCCGAGGCGCCCATGATGAAGCCGCCGCTCGAAGCCGCCTGCTCCCAGATGTTCGCGATCTGCGCCCGGATGTTCACGCCGCGTTCGAAGCCGGCCTGCTGGTCGAAGCCGCCGATCAGGCACATCTCCCGGCCCAGCACATCCTTCATCCTGCGCAGGTCGGCATCGCCATGCATGGTGGCGGGCGTCAGGGTTTCCGAAGCGTCGGCGCCGGTCCCGGCGATGAGGTGCAACTGGGCCATCATTTTCCCGCAGGTGTGGTAGACCACCTTGATGCCCTCACGGCGCAGGGCCTCGGTTACCTGGCGATCGTAGGGCACGCAGTATTCGGAGAAGAGTTTGGGGGAAATCACCGACATGGAGCCGTCGCCGCCGCCGTTCTCCAGCATGTCGATGCGCGCGCCCCGCAGGCTCTCCACGAATCGCAGCTTGTAATCCAGAATGATCTTGAGGAACTCGTGGGCCCAGGCGGGGTCCTCGTGCGCCTCCACGATCATGCGCTGGGTGCCCACGTAATTGCAGGCGTCCTGCCAGCAGCCGCCCTGATGATTGAAGATGCCGGCCCGCAGGATGCCCTGGTCTCTCATCCGCTCGAAGGCCCGGTTGATATCCGCGATGTCGGGGCGCGGCAGGGGCATGTACTTCCGGATCCAGTGAATCTGCTCCTTGTGCTTGATGGGGTACTCGGTCACCCAGGCCATCTTGTCGGTCTTCTCCATGGTCTTGGTGAGAGTGCCTTCGGGAGTGCGGATTTCGAACTCGTACACCGTGGACACTTCGTCGTCCTTCAGCACGCGGCAGGCGATCCTCCAGTCCGGACCGGGCACCAGGTCGCCGGTGAAGTACATGGCCGGAACCACGGGTTCGTCCAGCCAGGAGAAGTAGAAAATCTGGGCGTCCATGTCGAAGTAGCGGTAGGCCTCGAACTGGTCCGCGCCATTCATGTACTTATTGCGCCAGTAGTCCATCCAACCATGGATCGTGGCCGGCAAATGATCAGGCTTGCCTCCTTCCAGCGCGATGAGCAGTCTCTCCCTGTGCGTCATCTTGAATAACCCGCTGTATCATACACCCGTCAGGGGGATAATATCCCGCGCAGAATTCCTTTCCATTGCGGTCCCAACTGGAACAGGACGCGCGGCAGCGCCATGGCCAGCGGGACCAGGTTCCAGTAGAAGCGCCGGGCAACCGCCAGCAGCGCGAGACAGATCAGCAGGGGAGACATGGTTCTGCCGAAGGCGTAGGTCTCCGCCCAGGCCTGAGGCTGCTGGAGGAAGAGAACGAAGATGCCCGCGAACAGCCAAACCGCGATCTCCAGCGGGCCGGGCTTGCCTTTTTTCAGAAGGCGCAGGGCAAGCGCAAGGGCGGCCCAGACACCCAGCACGGCCAGGTAGTCGAGCAGGGCGGCCTTCAGAAGCCATGCGGTGTGAGTGCTGTATTGAAAGGGGTGCAGGGTGCGGGACAGCAGCCCCGCCAGCGGCCAGGGCGATGCGAAGACGGTGTGGTCCGCCGCGGTCCGGGAGTGCACGAACGCCACCCAGACCAGGGCCGGCAGGGCCGCCAGGGCGCCCGCGGCCGCGCCCCTCCAGTCGCGCTGGAGCAGGCGGTGGAGACACCAGGCGCCGGTCAGAACCACGCCGGTCTCGCGGGCCAGCGGCGCGGCCGCAAGAACGGGATAGATCAGCCAGGATGGAGCCGCGGCCCCGTAGAGTCCAAAACCTACCGCGAGCGCGGCCAGCGCCGTATCCACCGTCGAACGATCCAGCGAAACGAGCACCGCCGGAGTCAGGGGAAACAGCAGCCCCCACCCCGGATGAAAACCGTAGTGCGCCACATAGCGGCTCAGCCAGTAAGCGCCCAGGACGACGAAGGCCAGATTCACGCCGATCAGGTTGAAGTCCACGTACTCCGCCTCACCCAGAGCCAGAACATAAGCCAGGCCGGGGATGAGGATGCGGCGCCAGCGCAGCCGGGGATTGTCCACGTGCTTCTGATAGCCGTTGAGAAAGAAGGCGTCATGCGCGATCAGGTGATAGAACTGCCCGTCGTAGCCCGGATCGTTGCGGAAGCGGTAGACCTGTTCGAAGGCCAGTTCGGGAGGCAGAGCGACCTGGGCGCCCGTGGCGAAGAGGCCGCTCCAATCGCCGCCATAGTTGTAGCGCACCGTGAGGGCTTGCCCGGCCAGCGCCGCCAGGCCGCAGAGCAGGGCGACAGCGGCGCAAACTGTTTTATGATTGGCCTTCACACTCATGAGTATGCTTTACGCCGCCGCCGATTTGGGCGGCACCAACGTCGCTTTGGCCCTGGGGGAAGCGAGCGGGCGGCTGCGCCTGTCGCGCTCCATCCCCACCCAGTCGCACCTGGGGCCGGAGAGTGTGCTGGAACGTATCGCTTCCGAGATCCTCGCCATGGCGTGCGAGGCCGGGGAGTCTCCGGCCGCCCTGGGCATGGGCGTGCCCGGACTGATCGATTTCGCGCGCGGCGCCACGCTGTTCCTGCCCAACCTGCCCACGCAGTGGCGGGGCGTTCCCGTCGCCGAGACGCTTTCCGCCCGGCTGAACTGCCCGGTCTATCTGCTGAACGACGCACGCCTGGCCGCCCTGGGCGAGTTCGCCTTCGGCAAGGGCCGTTCGGTCCGCACGATGGTGTTCTTCACGCTGGGCACGGGCATCGGCGGCGGGCTGGTGATCGGCGGGCGTCTGCACCTGGGAGCGCTGGGAGCGGCCGGCGAGATCGGCCACCAGACCGTTCTACCGGGCGGCCCGCTGTGCGGCTGCGGCAACCACGGCTGCCTGGAAGCGCTGGCCAGCGGACCGGCGATTACCGCGGAAGGGGTGCGCCTGGTGCGGGCGGGGCTGGCGCCCTGTTTGCACGAACTGGTGGCCGGCGACGCGGGCGCCATCACGCCCCGGCACATGGCCCAGGCGGCCCAGGCGGGCGAGCAACCGGTGCGGGACGCCCTGGTGCGCGCGGCCCGGTACCTCGGCATCGGGGCGGCGAACCTGGTGACCGCACTGCACCCCGACCTCATCGTGCTGGGCGGGGGCGTGGCCGGGATCGGCGGCCTGCTGTTCGATACCGTGCGTGAGACGGTGCGCGAGCGGGTGCGCATGTTTCCCGTCGACCAGGTCCGCATCGAGCCCTCCGCCCTGGGAGACCAGGCCGGAGTTCTGGGCGGCATCGCACTGGCCGGGCGGCGCGACCTTCTGTAGCGCCCCACCCGCGGCCGGGCAGACGCTATTCTGGGTTGCATGGATGCCCTGATTCTCGGCTGCGGCGAAGCCTTCGACGAAACCCTTCCCAATACCTCGATCCTGGTCAGGGCGGGTCTCACCGTGCTGCTCGACTGCGGCTACAGCGCCCCGCCCCAGGTGTGGAAGGCCGAGCCGGACCCCGACGCCATCGACCTGATCTACATCAGCCATCCGCACGCCGACCACTACTTCGGATTGCCGGCCCTGCTGGGACGCATGTGGGAGGACGGCCGCACCAGGCCGCTGACGATTCTGAGCCAGCCTGCCGTTCTGGAACAGTTGCCCGGGATGATGGAGTATGGCTACCGCGGCCTGGCAAACCGCTTCCGGTATCCCATCGAGTACCGCGCAGCCGCGCCGGGCCGGGCGGTGGAGTACGAAGAGGTATTGTTCGATTTCGCCGAAAGCCGGCACGCGGTCACCAACCTGGCGGTCCGGATCCAGGCGGGAGGAATGCGCCTGTGTTACAGCGGCGACGGCATGTTCACCGACGCCGGACGCAGGCTTTTCGCGGGCGCCGACCTGTTGATCCACGAGGCCTACTCTTTCGAAACTTCGCCGGTACACGCCGATATCGGCTCGATTCTGGAGATGGCTCCGCAGGAGGGAATCCGGCGGGCGGCGCTGGTGCACGTACAGAGGGGCTTACGGCGGCAGCCGGAGAGGATTCACAGCGCCATCGAACAGGCCGGCGTCGAGGCCGCCCTTCCCGGGCCGATGACCCGCATCACGCTGGGATCGGCCGGGGCGGGCGGTTAACTGCGGACGCTACGCCGCCGCTGCTCGAGGCGCGTACTTGCGGCGAACCAGGAAGGCGTACGAAGCGATTCCCAGGATCAGGAAGAACCAGATGGCCTGCATGGGCGCCTCGTAGCTTCCGGTCACCTGCTTCAGCCATCCGGTCAGGATCGGGGCGACCACGCCCGGCAGATTGGCCGCGCAGTTCTGGACACCCACGATGCGGCCGATGGCGCCGCCGGGAACCAGGGTCTGGGTGAGCGCCCAGTAATTGGCCGTGGCCAGGCCGAGCCCGGTCAGGGAGAACACGGCAAAGAACAGGGCCACGTTCACGTTGCTGGAAACAGCCCCGAAAACCTCCGTGGAGGCGACCAGAAAACCGGCGATGGTGAAGCCCTTGCGGACTTTGACCGGGTCGCCGCCGCGGGCGATCATCCGGTCGGCCAGCCAGCCGGCCAGCGCGGCCATGCCGGCCATGCCGCCGAAACTGAAGAAGCTGTACAGGCCCATGGAGGTCAACGAAAGGTTGCGCTGCTCGACGAAATAAGCCGGCATCCATTGCAGGCAGAAATATACGAAGTACATGTAGCAGAAGGTGCCGATGATGGTGCCCCAGATGACCGGACTGGCCATGATGCGGGAGAACGGGATGGGAATTTCCTTGGCCGCCGCCGTGGACTTCTTCTCGAGTTGCCGGTCATCGTTCTTGACCAGCAGCATCCAGGGCACGAGCCAGACCAGGCTGCCGAATCCGAGGATGATGAACAAGGCGCGCCAGCCGTACTGGGAGATCAGCCAGGCCGCGGTCGGCAGGCCGATGGCGGGGCCCAGCTTGGTGCCGGTCATGTACAGCCCTACTGCGAGCCCGCGCTCTTTTTCCGCGAAGTGAAAGCGGATCCAGCGCATGCTGGCCGGGGCCACCACGCTTTCCCCCACGCCCAGGAAGAACAGGAGGACGAATAACTGGGCCATGGAGGTACACATCGCCATGCCGGCGGACACCAGGCTCCAGAAGAAGAACCCGATGGCATAGGGATACTTGACACCGTAGCGGTCGACCACCCAGCCGGCCGGAATCTGCAACGCGGCATAAGACCAGAAGAAGGCGGAATTGAGCAAGCCCCGGTCCGCGTCGGTCAGACTGAACAAACGCTTGAAATCGTCCACCGTAAGCGCTACGGGGATATTGGTGCGGTGCATGTAGGCGACCACCATGCCCATGCTGAGCACCGCGATGACGTACCACCGCCGGGAACCGCTGGCGGCGGCCGTGGCACTAGCAGTTGCGGGTTGCATCGGCACTCAACATACCACAAGGCCCCGGCCATTCGCTGACCGCGGAAGGTGCGCAATTCGTGGTTGCGCTCCGGGATGGCGGCTGACAAAATATTGCTTCGGAGTCGATTGTCGCCGCATCTCTCAAGGTGAAACTATGCGTCTGCGCGTGCTCGGCATCGTTCTGGCGGGTGGAAAGGGAACCCGTCTCTATCCGCTGACCAAGGAGAGAGCCAAACCGGCGGTTCCCTTCGGGGGGAAGTACCGGATCATCGATTTCGTCCTCAGCAACTTCATCAATTCCGGAATCTATTCGATCTACGTGCTGACCCAGTTCAAGAGCCAGTCGCTGCTGCAGCACCTGAGCGACGGCTGGGCGTTCGGCGGCCTGCTCAAGCAGCAGTTCGTGATCCCGGTCCCGGCCCAGATGCGCTCGGCGGGTGAGACCTGGTACAAGGGCACGGCCGACGCCATTTTTCAGAACATCAACCTGGTGGAGCAGTCCGATCCTCACCTGGTGGTCATCTTCGGAGCCGATCACATCTACCGCATGAACGTGGCCAGTATGATCGAGTACCACCTGGAGAGGCGCGCCCAGGTGACGGTGGCGGCGGTGCCCGTGCCCAAGGAACAGGCGGCCGAGTTCGGAGTGGTGGAGGTGGCCTCCGACGGGCGCATCATCGGCTTCCACGAGAAGCGGCCGGATTCACCCACCATGCCGGGCGACGCGGACCGGGTATACGCCTCCATGGGGAACTACATCTTCTCCACCCGGACGCTGCTGCGGGAGTTGCGCGACGACGCAGCCAAGGAGGGAAGCTCGCATGACTTCGGCAAGGACATCCTCCCCTCCCTGGTCGGGCGGGCCGAGATCTTCGCCTACGATTTCCAGACCAACCAGATCCCGGGGGAAGCGCCGGACTACAAGCCCTACTGGCGGGACGTAGGCACCATCGACGCCTATTACGAAGCCAGCATGGATCTGCGGGCGGTCTCCCCCGCGCTGAACCTGTACAATTCCGAGTGGCCGCTGCGCACGGCGGGATACCCGGATCCGCCCGCCAAGTTCACCTTCGACGAGGAGAACCGGCGCGGCCAGGCGCTGGACTCTATCGTTTCGGCGGGCTGCATTCTGTCCGGCGGGATGGTGCGCAATTCGGTGCTGGCGCGCGGCGTCCACGTGCACGCCGGGGCCGTGGTGGAAGACTCGATCCTGCTGGACAACTGCGACATCGGCCGGCGGGCCAGGGTGCGCCGCGCGATCCTCGACAAGAACGTGCGGGTTCCCCCCGAAGCGACCATCGGCTACGACCTGGAGCAGGACCGCCGCTTCCACCACGTGACGGACAGCGGCATCGTGGTGGTGGCCGGCATTCGCTCCCAGGTCGAGATCGCCTCGGTGATCGTGTAGGCTACCGGCGGCTGGACGGAGGCACGACCCCGTTCATGCGCAGGTAGACCACCATCTGCCCATAGTGGTCGTAGCTGTGCCACAGCATCACGGAAGCCATGGAGGCCCGCGATACGGCGCCTTTTCCGAAAGGCGAGGGGACCTGGGCGGCGAGGTTCGCTTCGGTCAGCGAGGCCATGGCCTTATGCCCGTAGGCGAAGGCGTCCTTCAGGTACTTCAGGACATCCTCCCGGGTCTTCAACGCGGCCGGGCCGTTTTCGCCGCCCGTATCCACCGGGGCTTTCTCCTCCAGGACGCTGGCCGCGCACAAGTAGATGACCGCGGCGGTATGAGCGGCCTGCTGGCCGAAGGTGCGCACGCCGCTGAACTCGCCCTGATTGGGCGCAAAACCGAACCGGTCCGGCGGCATGGCCTCGGCCAGGGAGACCAGGTTGCGTTCCAGCCCGGTCAACTGCTGATCGTAGATCCTGCTGATGGTCACGCCCTCGGCCCCACAGGCCGGGCCGGCGGCCAGGGCCAGAACGGAAATCCAACCCGCGACTCGTAGCATTTCACCCTCCGGGATCGACGCACCGATTATACGCGAGCGGCGCCGCCTGGATCGAACCGCTCTGCCGAGAAGAAACGGGAGAGCGTGTTTGCCGGGCCGCGGCCGGGAAACGCTGGTGGCTCCGGAAATGGTCGCAGCCGGCGCGCCCTAGTGAAACTCCGGCAGCCGGACCATGGCCCCGCCTCGCATGGCCGATTCGTGCGCGCAGATGCCGGCGCAGGTCCAGTTGACCGATTGGTAGACGTCGGGGAAGGGCCGCCGCCCTTCCAGGATGCTGCTGACGAACTCGTTCACCAGGTGAGGATGCGATCCCCCGTGCCCGCCGCCCTGGATGAACGACAGGTGAGCGTGCGCCTCGTCGTACACGCCCTTGGTGGTGAAGCGTTGAATCGGTTCCGGCAGCAGGCCGGCGTAGTCGGGAACCTTCACCCGCCGCGGCGTCTCGCCCTCGTGCACCACCGGGTCTTCGCCCTCCACGCGCTGCCACTCGAAGGCCGTTTTCTCGCCGTAGACGTCGAAGCTCTCGACGTACTGCCGCGCGGTCTCAAACAGCGAGCGGGTCACCTCGAAGGCAAGCTGCTGGTTGCGCACCTTGAACAGCGCGCTTTCCACCGCGAAGGGAGAACCGTATTTCGCGATCAGCCGTTCGGCGATACGGCCCGATCCGAAGCAGACCACCGACTCGGCCTCTCCCCGCACCAGGGCCAGGCAGGGACTGACGGCGTGAGTGGCGTAGTGCATGGGCGGCAGTCCTTCCCAGTAGCCGGGCCAACCCGCCATCTCCTGCTGATGGCAGCCGCGCATGAACTGGATGCGCCCCAGCTTGCCCGTGTCCCGGAGTTCCCTTACATAGAGAAACTCGCGGGTATAGATGGCGGTCTCCATCATCATGTAATTCCGGCCGGACTCGCGCGCCGCCTCCACGATCTGCCGGCATTCTTCCACCGTGGTGGCGGCCGGAACCGTGCAGGCCACGTGCTTGCCGGCCCGCAGGGCGGCTACGCTCTGCGGGGCATGCAGGTGGATGGGCGAGTTGATGTGGACGGCGTCCACTTCCGGATCCCGGAGCAGCGCGTCGAAATCGGTGTAGCGGCGTTCCACCTTGAAGGCATCGCCCACTTCGTCCAGCTTCTCTCTGGTCCGCTGGCAGATGGCGTACATGCTGGCTTGCGGGTGGCACTGGTAGATGGGGATGAATTCCTTGCCGAATCCGAGCCCCACGATGGCGACGTTCAGTTTTCCGTTCTGCATGGGCGGTTTCCCTCCTGCATTGCAGCCTTGTGCCTCTCAGGCGCCCGCCGCGCGGCGGCGCACCCGCTTCCCCAACTCGGCGATCGCATCCATGCAGGCCCGCCTGGCTTCCGTGTAGGCGGGCAAGTCGCGGCCTCCGCCTTTGAGGTAGTCGAGCACGATGGCCTCGCAGGCCACGAAATCGGCGGCCACCGCGGCGACTTCCGGCGCGATCTCGGGCGGAATGGTGGTGACGCCGTTGGCGTCGGCGTGCAGCAGATCTCCCGGCCGGATCGCGATTCCTCCCACCCGCACGGGCTCGTGAATCGAGGTCAGGTGGCTGTAGCCGTGCGAGCAGATCGCTCCGTTGGAGAAAGAGGGGAATCCGAGCCGGCGCACCTGGTCGAGGTCGCGCGCCGCGCCGCTGGTGACGAGGCCGGCGGCTCCGAAGGCCTGGTAACTGGAGGCCATCACTTCGCCGAAGGTGGCGGCCACGGGCGGATCGTCGAGGTCCTGAAATACCACGATGGCCGGTCCGGGCAGCTCGGCAAACGCCTCGATCTGCCGGTCGATGGTGGCGTAGACCGTGCCGCTCTGCGGGAAGGCGCCGCGGAAGGTGGCGGTGGAAGCGTAGCCGGCGATGGGCGGCATTTCCGGAAAGCAGGCCCGGATGCGCCCGTCCATGTAGCCGCTGTCGCGGGGACGGACCTGAAACAGCTCAATCACGTTGCAGATGGTGGGAGTGTCGAACTGCGTCAGCAGTTGCAGATCTTGCGGGTTCAGCCGGGGTATGGGCATCCCATCTATTGTAGAGGCAGCGCGAGGGCCTCGACAGCCTTGCGGATCTGCGGGTCGCGCTGCGCTTCCACTTCGTCCCCCTTGGCCACGCCCAGGGTCTGGTTGAAGATCTCGGTCTTGAGCCGGTTGGCGATGAAGGGCCGCTCGCTGGACCACTCCGCCACGCCGGGCTGGATGCCGCGCTGCGAGAGATAGACCTGGAACTCGTCCAGCAGAGCGGGAGTGACGTCGAATTCCCCGGTCACCTTGTGAGTGCGGGCGTATTCCGTGGCGAAGCTGGTGAACGAGCCGCTGCCGTCGAGCACCGCCCGCAGGCGCGTCACGGGTTCCGGAAAAACCACGTGATCGGGCCGGATGCCGCCTCCGCCCCGGACCAGGCGGCCCCTGGCGGTCCGGAATTCCTGCTTCTCGTTGGGCCGCATGGCGGTCGCTGCCAGGGCAAACTGGGCGTCGGGGAGCGGCCGCTGGATGGAGCGCCCGCTGGGAGTGTAGTACAGAGCGGTGGTAAGCGCCAGGCCGGCGCCCTCGCTCAAGGGGAAGACCGACTCCACCAGGCCCTTGCCGAAGCTGGGCTCGCCGACCACGGCCGCGCGGTCGTGGTCCTGCAAAGCGCCAGCCACGATCTCAGCCGCGCTGGCGCTCCGGCCATTGACGAGCACGGAAAGCGCAAAGTCGTAGGGCTCGGCCGACGGCGGAACTTTCTCCTCCCGTCCGGCCACGGCCCGGCCGCGCACACTCAACAGCCGGGCGCCGGGTTTCAGGAACAGCGACGCCGTCTGCAGCGCCGATTCCAACATGCCTCCGGGGTTGTTGCGCAGGTCGAGCACCAGGCCTTTCAAGCGGCGTCCGCCCAGTTTCTCGATCGCCTCGCGAATCTGCTCCGCGGTCTTCTCGTCGAAGCTCGTCACCCGCACGTAGCCGGTGCCCGGCTCGAGAAAGTATGCGCGGTCGACGCTGGGCGACTGCATCTCTTCCGGAACGAGCGAGAATTGCAGGATGCGGGGCGTCCCCGGCCGCCGTACATCGATCCTGGCCGGCTGCTGGCGCGACTGCCCCAGCAACTGGATCAACTGGTCCATGTCGAGCCGCGACAGGTCGTAGCCGTTAACCGCCAGGATCTCGTCGCCCGCCGCCATGCCCGACTTGGCCGAAGGGGTCCCCGGCAGGGTCTGCAGCACGATCACCCGGCCGGGCAGAACGGAAACCACGCTCCCAAACCCCTTATCCGTGGAGGTCTGCAGCTTCTTGAGCTGTTCGAACTGGCCGGGATCGAGGAAGACCGAATGCGGGTCCAGGCGGCGCAGCACGCCCGGGATGGCGCCCCGATAGAAGGCGGCCTCAGGATCCACCGGATCGGCCGCGTTCTGCTCGACGACGGCGTACACCTCGGTGACGCTGCGCAGGGGCGCATCCAGGTCGGGCGAGGCCAACAGCAGCGCGAGTATGAGGGGTACACGCATCAACGGATTCCCGGCAGGAAGTCCGGTCTCTTGAGCGCGGGCAGGCGACTGCCGCTTCCTACTATTTTACCGTCAGGGGTCAGGTGGCGCTGAGTTCGGCGAAGGCGCTGTCCAGGGCATCCTTCTCCGTCATCCAGGCGATCATGCTGAGGGCAGCCGCCTCCACCTGGGGCGCCACCAGGAGGCGGATCTCGGGTTCTTCAAAGCGCGCCTCGATCGAGAAGATCAATGTCCGGGAAGGATCGGTTTCCCGCAGCGTCCTTTCGATGTGGTCGTGGATGGCCAGCTCCGAGCCGCTGCTCTCGGGACCTTCCAGGAAACGGACGAACGAAGCGAACTCGAATGCGAACTCGGGCCGGACCCTGGCGCGCCGGTGAGCCGGGATCACGGCTACAACCTCCAGAGGGCCGCCGGGAGATCCCTCCATATCGATCAGCAGCAGGCCCGCATCGCCAAGATCGTGGATGGAGGCGCAAAAAGTCAGCGGGACGGCGCCCGGCACAGGTTCCCGCAGCTTGCCGTGCCAGGAGCCGGGCATTCTGCGCAGCGCCCGCAAGACCCGGCCTTTGCCCTCGTTCGAGCCGCAAAGTTCGTCCGGCCCGTGCCAGGACCGGGTCAGGGCGTCCCAGCCGTGCAGGTCGACGGCCCGAATCATATCACCCATTCAGATATTTTACCCTGTTGTCTTTTATAGCAGGAAGGAGTAATGTGCGTGCGCGGACGAAACCCGGGAACGCCCGTTTGACCGGGCGGGCTCGCGGCGGGAGTGCCGCCGCACCGGGAGCGTGCGCCGCGGCTAGCGCGCGAAGCGGGTGGCGCGGATCGCGGCGTGGCGCTCCAGGGCCAGTTCGATCAGCCGGTCGATCAGCGGGCTGTAGGCCAGCCCGCTGTGCTCCCACATGCGGGGGAACATGCTGATGGAGGTGAAGCCGGGTATGGTGTTGATCTCGTTGATGTACAGGCGGCCGCCGGCGGTCTCAAAGAGAAAATCCACCCGGGCCATGCCCTCGCACTCCACCGCCCGGTAGCACTCCACCGCCAGCCGGCGCAGTTCCTCGACCCGGCCCTCCGGCAATTCGGCCGGCAGCTTGAACTGGGCCTGGTCGAGCAGATACTTGTCCTCGTAGTCGTAGAAGTCGCGCGAAGGCAGGATCTCGCAGGGCAGCGAGGCGACGGGTTCGCGGTTGCCCAGAACGGAGCACTCCAGTTCCCGCCCCACGATAGCCCGCTCGACGATGATCTTGCGGTCGTACCCGGCGGCCAGGCGCAGGGCGGCGGCCAGTTCCCCGGCGTCGCCGGCTTTCGAGATTCCGACCGAAGAACCCAGGTTGGCCGGCTTGACGAAGACCGGAAACGGAAAGGGCAGGCAGGGCGCTTCCAGGCGCTCGCGGTGGACGATCACATATTCCACCACCGGCAGCCCGCGCTCGCGGCACAGCCGCTTCATGATGTCCTTGTCCATGGAGACCGCGGAGGCCAGCACCCCGGCGCCCACATAGGGCAGGCCGGCCAGTTCCAGCAGCCCCTGCATGGTGCCGTCCTCGCCGAACGTGCCATGCAAAACGGGGAATACCACGTCGACGCCCGGGTTTGCGCCGGGCTCCGGCAGGATCGGCCGGGGATCCCAGCGGCCTTCCTGATCGATGAAATAGCGGACGATCTCGTACTTCGCCGGGTCCAGGGCCCGCATGATCGATTCCGCCGAGCGCAGGGAGACCTCATGTTCCCCGCTGCGCCCCCCGTACACCACTGCCACGCGAAGCTTCATAGAATTCTTTTTCCCAGGGCCGACATGATGAGTTCCACCGCCAGGCTGGCCGTACGGTTGAACTGGTCGATGACCGGATTCACCTCCACCACCTCCATGCCCAGCATGCGGCCGGAATCGCAGATCATCTCCATGGCCAGGTGCGCCTCGCGATAGGTGCCGCCACCCCGCACGGGCGTGCCCACTCCGGGCGCCTCGGCGGGGTCCACGTAGTCCATGTCCAGGGAGACGTGAAACCCGGCCGTGTTCTCGCTCGCGATAGCCAGCGCGTCCTGCATCACGGCGCGCATGCCCCGCTCATCGATGTCCCGCATGGTGAACGCGCGCACGCCCGAGTGACGGACGTGAGGCCGCTCCAGGGCATCCACCTCGCGCACTCCCACCAGCGCGACGTTCCGGGGATCCACCTTGGGCGCGTAGCCGAGCAGGTGAGTCAGTTCGCGCGGCCCGATCCCGACGCAGCAGGCCAGCGGCATGCCGTGCACGTTCCCGCTGGGGCTGGTGCGCGGGGTGTTCATGTCGGCGTGCGCGTCCACCCAGATGATCCCGATCCGCTGCCGCTGCTTGCGAAAACGCCGGGAGACTCCGGCCACCGTTCCGATAGCCACGGAGTGATCGCCGCCCAGCACCACCGGCAGCGTTCCCTCGTCCATGACCTGCTCGACCAGCCGGGCCAGTTTCAGGCAGCTGGCCGTGATCTGGGGCAGGTACCTGGCCCGCTTGGGGCCCTCGGGCAGGCTCTCCAACTGCTCGACGTGCACGTTGCCCAGGTCGGTCACCATGTAGCCCAGCGAGGTGAGCCGCCGGTTCAGGTTGGCCACCCGGATGGCCGAAGGGCCCATGTCCACGCCGCGCCGGTCCTGGCCCAGGTCCAGCGGCGCTCCGATGACGGCAACGCGCGACTGACGCATGGCCCCGCTACGGCCTCAGGCGGTACAGCATGCGCGGGAAGGCGATCGTCTCCCGCACGTGCTCCAGGCCGCAAATCCAGGCCACGCAGCGCTCGATGCCCATGCCGAAGCCGCCGTGCGGCACCGTGCCGTAGCGGCGCAGGTCGATGTACCAGTCGAAAGCCTCCGGCGGCAGGTTGTGCTCCCGGATGCGGTCCAGCAGCAGGTCCAGATCGTGGACGCGCTGGCCGCCGCCGATGATCTCGCCGTAGCCTTCCGGCGCCAGGACGTCCACGCCCAGCGCCACTTCCGGACGGCCGGGATCGGGCTGCATGTAGAATGCCTTCACCGCCGCCGGGTAGCGGTCCACCATCAGCGGGCTCTCGAAGCGCTGGCTCAGGACGGTTTCGTCGCCGCCGCCGAAGTCGCCGCCCCACTGGATTTCGCTGCCGGCCTCCTGCAGGATCTTCACGGCTTCGTCGTAGGACATGCGCGGGAACGGCGCCCGGACGCACTCCAGCTTCGAAATGTCCCGCTCGAGCTTCTGCAGTTCGGGGCGGCGGTTCTCCAGCACGCGCCCGACGACGTAGACGATCATCTCCTCGGCGACCCGCTTGACCTCCTCGAGATCGGCGTAGGCCATCTCCGGCTCCACCATCCAGAACTCGGTCAGATGCCGGCGGGTCTTGGATTTCTCCGCCCGGAAGGTGGGGCCGAAACAGTAAACCTTGCCGAAGGCCATGGCGGTGGCTTCGTTGTAGAGCTGGCCGGATTGCGTGAGGTAGGCCTTCTCGTCTTCGAAGTAGTCCACTTCAAACAGCGTGGTGGTGCCCTCGCAGGCGGCGGGGGTGAAGATGGGCGTGTCAATCAGGGTGAACCCGTGGGAGTCGAAGTAGTCGCGCACGGCCCGGATCACCTCGTGGCGCACGCGCATGATGGCATGCTGCCGCTGGCTGCGCAGCCACAGGTGGCGATGGTCCATCAGGAACTCCACGCCGTGTTCCTTGGGGGTGATGGGATAGGGCTGGGATTCGGGGATGCGCTGCACCACCTCCAACCCCTCCACCTCCATCTCGTAGCCCCCCACGGCCCGCTCCTCGGCCCGGATCCGGCCGGTGACGATGACGGAGGACTCCTGGGTGAGGTTGCGGATGGCTTCGAAAGCCTCTTCCGGCAGCGCGCTCTTGACCGCCACGCACTGCATCAGTCCGGTGCCGTCCCGCACGATGGGAAACGCGATCTTGCCCGACCGGCGCAGATTGTACAGCCAGCCGCGGATCTCGACGCTCCGGCCCGCGTGCCGGGCCGCCTCCGCGATGCTGATGCGGGCAGGGGTATTCATTGGATCAGGCTCTCCAGTCGCATGAAGGATTCCTTGGCGATATCGATGGGGTGGCCGGCGCCGCCGGCAGGCTCACGCAATTCCAGGACCAGCGGGTACTGATCGCGGCGCGAGGCCAGCAGGCGCATGGTCCGGGGCCAGTCCACGGTGCCTCCCTGCGAAACCATGGGGACCAGGTGGACATCATTCCGGCCGTCGTTGTCGTGAACATGGGTGGAGCGGATGCGTTCCTGCATGATCGAGTAGGCCATGTCCACGCCCTCATCCATGTTGGCATGGCCCACGTCGAAGACGAAATGCAAAGCCAGGTGGGTGCTGGCCAGGAACTGCACCAGCCGGTTGGCGCTGGAGTACGCGTTGGGGATGTTCTCCAGCAGGATCTCCACGCCCCGCTGGCGGGCGAAGACGGCCAACTCCTCCAGCGCGGTGAAGGCGGCGTCGGCCCGGCGGTCGTCGTACTCCTCGTGGGCCACCCCAATGTGCTGGATCAGGTAGCGGAAGGGGATCACCTCGGCCATCTCGATGGCCCGCTTGATCTCGTTGACCGTCTCGATGCGCCGGGGAAGGCTGGTTTCGGTGATGGAAAGCACGGACTGCGGGCCGGAGCGCCCCCACACCTCGTCGCTGTACATGGGGGCATGCACCGAATGCACCTTCAGCTCGGAATCGCGAAACCAGTAGCCCAGCTCGGCGATCTGGCTGGGGTTGCGGTAGTCCAGGTGCTGCCTGGCGCAGAACAGCTCCACGGCCGGAATGCCGGCCTGCCAGATCCGCTGCAGCATGGCGCCCGTCAGACGGTGGTTAGACAACAGATGAGTGGAAAGAACTCGCTGCATCGCTCAGTAACCCTCCGCGGTCGCTTCGCTGCGGCCGTCCGGCGCTCCCTGCAGCCATCCGCCGTCGGAAACGACGGCGGCCACGTCGCCGATGGACTGCCGCATGCGGACCTGGTGGCCGCGCGATTTCAGCAGGGCGATGGTATCGGGTGAAAAGCCGCGTTCCACCAGCAGTTCGTCGGGCAGCCACTGGTGGTGTATGCGCGGCCAATCCACCGCTTCCTGAACGTTCATGCCGAAGTCGACCACGTTCACCAGCACCTGAAGGACAGTGTTGATGATGGTGGGACCGCCCGGCGACCCCAGGGCCATGTAGAAGCGGCCGCCGCGCAGAACGATAGTCGGCGTCATCGAAGAGAGCGGCCGCTTGCGCGGCGCGATGGCGTTGGCCTCGCCCTGAACCAGCCCGAACAGGTTGGGATGGCCCGGCTTGGCGGCGAAATCGTCCATCTCGTTGTTCAACAGGAAACCCAGGCCCCGGGCGGTGACGCCGCTGCCGTAACTGCCGTTCAGCGTGTAAGTGACGGCTGCGACGTTACCTTGCGCGTCAACCACGGTGTAATGGGTGGTCTGGGAGGGTTCAAGCCAGTCCGGCGCCAGCCCGGAACTGGGAGTAGCCCGGGCCGGGTCGATGGAGGCGCGCTGGCGTTCGATGCGCTCCCGGCTCAGGAGTTTCTCCACCGGCAGAGGACCGAAATCGGGGTCGCCCAGGTAGCGGGCACGGTCGAAGAAGAAGCGCCGCATGGCCTCCGCCAGGTAATGCAGCGAGGCGGCCGAGCCGGCCCCCGGCGCCTGGTAGTCCGTGCCTTCCAGGACGCCCAGCATTTGCAGGATGCCGATGCCGCCGGAACTCGGCGGCGGAGCCGTGAGGATCTCCAGGCCGCGGTAACGCCCGGCGAGCGGCTTACGTTCCACGGCCTGGTAGCTTCGCAGGTCTTCCAGTCCGATCAGGCCGCCGTTCGCCGCCATGTCCGCCGCCAGCCGGCGGGCGGTCTCGCCTTCATAGAAATCGCGGCTGCCCTGATCGCGAATCCGGGCCAGCGTGCGGGCCAGTTCGGGCTGCACCAGCCGGGCCCCGGGCTCATGAAACGCGCCGTTGTTGAGAAAGATCCGCTTGGACTCGGGATGGCCGCCGAGCAGTTCGCGGGAAGACCTGAGTGATTGCGCCAGTCCGTACGAGACGGGAAAACCTTGAGCGGCCAGCTGCACCGCGGGCTCCACCAGGTCGGCCCACTTCCTGCTCCCGAACCTTCTGTGGGCCAGCTCCAGGCCGCGCACGGTGCCGGGCACGCCCGAAGCCAGATACCCCACCCGGCTGGCATCGGTGAGGCCGCCGCCGGCATTCAGGTACATGTCGCGGGAGGCCCGCAGAGGAGCGCGCTCGCGGAAATCCAGGAAGACCGTTTCCCCATTGGCGCGGCGAACCAGCAGGAAGCCGCCTCCGCCCAGGTTTCCCGCCGCCGGATGGGTGACGGCCAGGGCGAAACCCACCGCGATGGCGGCATCTACCGCGTTGCCGCCCGCCCGGAGCACCTTGAGCCCCGCCTGCGTGGCATGCGTCTCCCGGGTAACCACCATGGCGTGCCGGGCCCGGACCGGCTGGCGGGCGAACAGGCAGGCGGCAGCCGCCAGCAGGAGCACGGAGCTTCGGAACACGGGCATGAACTTCGATTTTACTGTAGGCCGGCTCCGCGGCGTCCCGTCAATCCCGCCGGCGGGTGACGAACCCGTCCAACGACCAGGGGCCGGCGCCCACGGCAAGGAGGAACAGCGCACCCAGCAGCATGGAAACGTCGGTGCGAGCTTCGTGCGCCATGGCCCAGAAGCCTCTGGCCAGACCGATGGGGATCTTGGTGGAAGCCAGGGCCACGGTCATGATGGCGATCAACGGGAGCGCCGCCAGGCGGGTCGCCAGGCCGGCCAGCATGAGGCTGCCGCAGAGGATCTCGAAAGCCGCGACCACCGGTCCCAGGACCTCGGGAGCGGGAATCCCAATCTTCGCAAAGCGGCCGGCGCCCAACTGGCCGGAGTACAGAAACTTCTGGATTCCTTCCGAGAGGAAGACCGCGCCCACCATCAGGCGGATCAGAATGGTCGCGGCCGGGGCGTTCGAACGCAGCAGCCGCCTCACAGCAGAACTCCTGCCGCCGGAAATCGCAGCCGGTTGCCCATCTCCCTCCCTCCCGTCGATGCTCGCCGGACGCTCAGCCTCCGGATTTGTCCGCCGGTACTCGCAGTATAGCGCCGGCTCCGCGTCAGGGCCGGAACAGGAAATTGCGGAATTGCCAGGGATCCTCCCAGTCGGGCTCCGCCTTCGGGTTCTCGGGGAAGTAGGAACGGTAGGTGGTCAAAGGCGTCCAGTCCACGGCCCTCGACTGGGCCGTGCCCAGGTAAGGCCGGGCGAATGCGAGGATTTCGTCGTGCGGCAGGTCCTCCGGAAAGCATAGGCCGCGCCGCGGATTCCTCAGGGTCCAGAGCACTCCCGCGACCAGGCCCACAGCCACTTGAACCGCGGTGGCATTGGTTTCCGGGACGTGCTCCCGCCCCTGAGCGATGGAGAGATTCGAGCCGGTCCACCAGGACTTGAACGGGTGGCCCATCAAAAGGGCCCCCATGGTGTCGCTGCCATCGCAGGTTTCCCGCGTCAGGATGCGGATTCCGGGGTGCAAGGCGTAGTTCCGGCAGCGCAACTCGTGCAGCGAGAGCAGCGAGTCGCCGCAGGGCTGGTAGGCATACAGGACCGTCGGCCGGTAGCGAACGCCGGACGCGTCGCGGACGGTCAGCGCGCGCGAAATGCCGTAGGTCTCCCCGTGCGTGATCACCATCCCGACGATCTCCTGGCTGGGGACCCAGGACCGCACCCAGGTGTTCATCCCCATGCGCGGCAGGACGATCTGGTTTCCGGGGCCGCTGTCCGGCCGCTGGGCCAGGGGCGGCTCCCACTTCTCGTGGGTTCCCCAGGCGAACTCGCAGGGAGCCACCGCCTCCTCCCACATGCCTTCCACACTCCATGTGCCCACGAATTCGTCAGCCTGTTTGGGGTGCTGGGCGCGCTGCGTATCCAACTCGCTGCAGTGGATGGTGCGCACGCCCAACTCCTCCGCCAGTTCGGCGAAATTCCCGCCGGCGGCCAGCGCTTCCAGGCGTTTCCGGTTGACGGGATGAGGGCTGTCGCCGCGGAGCAGGGCTTCCGCGATATCCAGCAGGCCCTTCTTGACGAAGCTCGAAATCAGGCCGGGGTTGGCGCCCTGATCGACGGCCGCGGTGGGCCCCCCGCGGTACTCAGCGGCGAGCCGCGAGGCCCTCAAGTAGCGGCTGTACAGCGATTTGTCGAACAGCGACTTGGCCTCCAGTTCGGCCGAGGGATCCCAGGACTCCAGCGAGGCGTTGACGTAGAGAGCCTGGCGCTCGCGGGCCCATTCCAGGATGCTGAAGAAATCGATGCTCCAGGTCAGATCGATGATCAGCCCGCCCGGATCCACATGACGTGACAACAGGTCCGCCATATTGTGCGGCAGCACTCGTTCCCGGACGAACCTGACACCCTTTTCAGCCCACGAGCGCAGGGCTTCGGTACGATCCGCGAAATCGATGACGGTGATGTTCCGGCAAGGGATGCCGGTGTGCCGCAAAAGCAGCGGCAAGGCGGATTGCGCCACAACTCCGAATCCGGTGATGAGGACTTTGTTGTTGAACTCGAGCATGGTGAATTCGTTCTCTGGCGGCCGCGGCTCCCACTCCCGCGGCGGCCTTCTGAAGCCGCCCCCCTCGCCGCCGGAGGCTCTGTTCAGCCTGTCTTTTGCCGAACCGGGTGATGGCCTACTCCACCGAAGCCCGGTAGGGCAGAGTGATGCGGACGCTGGTTCCCTTGCCCTCGCGGCTCCCGATGCGGATTTCGCCCCCGTGCTCCAGCACGATCTGCCGGGCGCTGAAGAGGCTCCAGTTGCGTGTGGAAATCCGGCCCGATTTCTCCATGAAGCCGGGGTCGAAGATGGTTTCCAGTTCGGCCGCCGGAACGCCACGCCCGTTGTCGCTGACCGCCACTTCCACCTGGCTGCCCTGGTCGCGGGTCGAGATGACGATCCGGCCGCCCCCGTTCACAGCCTTGATCGCATTGCTCAGCAGCGTGGAAAAAACGGCGCTCAACTGGCGGGCGCGGCAAGCCAGAGGCGGCAGGGGCTGCAGGTCCAGGCTCACGGTCACTTTGCCTTGCAGTTCCGGCTCGTACTGGGCCAAGGCGTCGCGCAGCAGGTCATTCAGGTTGGCCGTGGCGATCTCGGCATCTTCCAGATTGGTGAGGCCCTGCACGCGGGTGACGATGGTCTGCAGCCGTTTCGCCGACTGGCTGACGGTGCGCCGCAGGTCGGCTTGCAGCGCGACGAGCTTGGCCTGCTCTTCGGCGGGAGCCGTGGCCTGCCGGGCAGCCAGAACCAGCAGAGTGTCGATGGAGCTGGTCAGCACACCGATGGGCGAGCCCAGTTCGTGGCTCACGGCCGCGGCCAGTTTGCTCAACGAAGCCGCGCGCTCGTACAGCGCCGCGCTGGCCTGCGACCGGTACTGCGCCCGGCGCTGGCAGTACATCACGCTGGTCAGACCGGTCGAGGCCGCTGTCACCAACAGCAGGAACAGTGCAAGACTGGGCTGCGCTCCTACGAAAACCAGCGAAGGTACGGTGATGGCCAACCCCAGCGAGAGGGTCTGCAGAGGCCGCAGCGGAATGGCTGCTACCGTGACCAGCATCAGCAGCGCGATTTCCCCGGCCAGGTAATTCTCCAGGGGGAAGGCGATCAAAGCCACCGCCACCAGCCAGGCCGAGACCACCGCCGCCGCCCGCGGGCGGCGCTTGACCCAGGGAAGCAGGCCGGCGGAGAACGTAGCCAGGCCGACGGCCGAAACCAGCGCCGCCTGCCAAAGCCTGCCGGCCGGCGCCGGGCTTCCGGCCAGCCAGGCAGCCAGCACCCACAGGCCGGGGATCAACACTTCGGTGCCGCCCAGCACGCCCAGCCCGGCGCAACTGAACTCCTTGATCTGTTGTCGAAAGGCTTCGTCCTGCTCGGCCTCGTCCGGCCGCAGGCAGTCCCGAAGTCGCCCCAGGGCCATAAGTCTTACTGTAGCGTGGATTTCCGGCCCGGGGGTGCCCGGAGAATGCACAAAGCACGGCCGCGCGCGGCCGCCGCCGGGCCGCGCGCCAACCCGGTCGCCACCCGGCGCCTTGTGCTAATCTAGCCATACTTGTGCGATCTTGGGATGCGTTCCTCACCCTGGCCGCGGCTGTTCTGTTGCTTCCGTTTTCCCTGCGAGCGCAGGAGTCCACGCGGATGGAGCGCCTGGAAGCCGCGCGCAGCCGGAAAGCGGCGCATCTGGCGCCGGACGATCCTTCCACCCTGGAGCGCGCGCTGGTCGAGATCAAGGACCGCAAGATTCTGGAGCGGATCACAGCGGGCATCGCCGGCTTCCGCGTGAAGTTCGGCGGCCTGGTGAGCGGTTCCGGATTCGCCCTGGGTCCCGAATACCTGCGGCGCGACCTGGCCGACGGCCGGGTGATTTTCCGCGGCTCCGCCCGCGCTTCCTTCAAGGCGTACCAGATTTACGACCTGGAACTGGACCTGCCCCGGCTGGCGGACAACCGGCTCTTCCTCGATCTCTATGCCGCGCACCGCAATTACCCGAGCATCAACTACTACGGTCCCGGTCCCGATTCCCGCAAGACCGGACGCAGCAATTTCCGCCTGGAAGATACTTCGTATGACGCGACGGGCGGCGTCCGGCTGCTGCCGCACCTGCGCCTGGGCCTCACCGGCGGGTACTTGCAGGTCAACGTCGGCCCGGGCACCGACGACCGTTTCGTCTCCACCGAGCGCATCTACTCTCCGGCCGCCGCCCCGGGCATCGACCGGCAGACGGACTTTCTGCGCGGCGGAGCCTTTCTGCAGTACGACTACCGCGACCTGCCGGGCGGGCCCCGCAAGGGGGGCAATTACAAAGCCGCGTTCAGCTACTACTCGGACCGCGAGCTGAACCTGTTCAGCTTCCGCCGCCTGGATCTGGAAGCCCAGCAGTACATTCCGTTCTTCAACGAACGCCGGGTGATCGCGCTCCGCGCCAAGTCGGTCTTCAGTGACGCCAACCCGGGCCGCCGCGTGCCCTTTTACCTGCAGCCGACGCTGGGCGGCTCCGACGACCTGCGCGGCTTCCGGCCGTTCCGCTTCTACGACAACAACATGATGGTGTTCAACGCCGAGTACCGCTGGGAAACGTTCAGCGGGCTCGATGCGGCCCTGTTCGCGGATGCGGGCAAGGTGTTCGCCCACCGCGACCAGTGGAACTTCGAGGATCTCGAATCCTCCTTCGGCTTCGGCCTGCGATTCAACGTGCATAACGCGGTGTTCATGCGCATCGACGTCGGGTTCAGCCACGAGGGCTTCCAGGCATGGCTCAAATTCGGCAACGTGTTCTAGGGGCGGGCTGCGCCCGCCGGCTGCTCCACCGGGCGGCGCGCGTTCTCAACGTACCGCGGCGGCGCTCCTGCCGCATCTTCCTGCCTCTGGCTGTCTGCGCCTTGCTGGGGCCGGCGCCCGGCCTCGACGCCCAGAAGTTCTATCCCGACGATCCGGTGTGGCGCATGCCGGTTCCCATCAGCATCGAAAAGGCCAGGAGCCGCAAGCTCAGCGACTATTACGACTTCTTCCGCAACACCTTCGCCCGCCCGGGAGAGCGAGTGGATTCCCGCGCCTGCAACGTGAACACGGTGGATGAGGTGCCGGACTCCGGCTGGTTCGTCAACCGGCCCTATCCGCCCGCCGTGGCACAGGCCGTGCGAGGTCCGGGCACGGACCGCCCTCCCCGCCCGCCGTTCACGGTGGTCAAGGTTAAGACCGAAGGAGTGACGCCCGGCTTCGAAATCGACGATGCGGCCGGCGCCCGGTACTACGTCAAGTTCGATCCCAGGACCAACCCGGAAATGGCCACCGCCGCCGACGTGATCGGCTCGAAGTTCTTCCACGCCCTCGGCTATCACGTGCCTCAGAACTACATTGTCTACATCGACCCGGAGAGGCTGGCGGTTTCGCCGAAGGCCACCCTCACCGACCAATACGGCAAGAAGCGAAGCCTCTCCAGCCGCGACGTGGACGAAATCCTGCTGGACGTCCCCAAGCAGAACGACGGCCGGCACCGCGCCGTGGCCAGCCTGGCGCTGGAGGGTACGGTCATCGGGCCGTTCCGCTTTCACGGCATGCGCCGCGACGATCCCAACGACTGGATCCCGCACGAGCACCGCCGGGAACTCCGCGGCCTGTTCGTGTTCGCCGCCTGGCTGGAACACGAGGACTCCCGGGCCATCAACACCCTGGACACCATCGTTGAGGAGGACGGCCGCCGCTACATCCGCCATCACCTGATGGATTTCGGCTCGATTCTGGGCAGCGCCAGCGTGAAGGCCAACAGTCCCCGCTCCGGCAACGAGTACCTTTTCGCCTTCCGGCCGGCCCTGGCGCAGTTGTTCAGCCTGGGTCTCTGGGTGCCGCTGTGGGCCCGCGCCGACTACCCGGACCTGCCTTCCGTCGGCCGCTTCGAGTACCGTATCTTCGAGCCTGAGAAGTGGAAGCCCGAGTACCCCAACCCGGCCTTCCTGAACCGCCTGCCCGACGACACGTTCTGGGCCGCGAAGCGGGTGATGGCCTTCAGTGACGAACTGATCCGCGCCATCGTCAGGACCGGCGAGTACAGCGATCCGCGCGCGGAGGATTGGGTAGTGCGCTGCCTGATCGAACGGCGCAACCGCGTGGGCCGCGCGTACTTCAAAGCCGTGCTGCCGCTGGACGGCTTCCGCGTGGACGACGGCCGTCTGCTGTTCGACGACCTGGAAGTGAAGTACGGATTCGCCGAGTCGCGGTCCTATGACATTCGCTGGCGCCGCATGGATAACGCATCGGGGAAGATGTCGGAACTGCAGGCCGCCGGCCCGGCCGTGCCCCGCGTTGCCGCGGAGTATCTGGCCGCGATCATCGAAGGCGCCGGGCGATCGCTGACAGTCTACCTGCGCAAGGGCCGCGAAGTGGTGGGCATCGAACGGTATCACGCCAAAGCGGACAGCTGCGCCATCTACCGGTAGCGGCTTACCGGCGGAGCGAGGGCGGCCTGGCCGCTCCGGCCGCTCGTGCGGGATACAACTGCTCCAGCCGGGTCCGCATTGCCGAAAAGGCGCTCGTATCGACGGCGGACCGGGGCCGCGGGATCAGCGAAGGCAGCAGAGCGCGGACGCTCTCGACGCGCTCGCCGGGCGGAGGATACAGGTCGGCCGACCGCCGGGAGCCGGGCGGCGCGGCGGCGAACTTTCGCAATCCATCCAGGTATGTTTCGGGATCGTACCCGGCTGCCGAGAGGCAACGCAGCCCCTCGGCATCCGCTTTCCTGACGGCTTCACGGTAGGCGGCGGCCATGCCGAGCGGCACGGTGATTCCGGGCGAGGGCCTGTAGGCGAAGCCGGTCCAGCCGCCGGTGAGGATTAGCGGCAGGCGGGCGCGGCCGGCGGCGGCGGAGCGCAGGTGAGCCGAGAGAAAGGCGAGCACGCTGGCCAGTTCGGCTTCGTTTCCCGCCCCGCGGACGAGGCCGGAATTCACGAGCAGGTAGCCGCCCGGAAGGCCGAAAGCATTGGCTTCCTCAGCGGAAATCACGCGGGCCTCGACCGGCATGCCGGGCGCGCATTGCGCAGCCACCTTCCGGGTCACGCCGTTGACAAACTCCCCGATCTCCCGATCACTGACCGGAGTGGTCAGGCGTTCGACTTCGGCCGCCAGTTGCCGGCCAAGCGCCCGCTCCTTTTCCTGCGGGTAACCGGCAACGAGGGCCATGGCCAGCAGAACAACCCTCATGGAACCAGTGTACCGCCGCGTAAGTTTCGGTGACAGGCTGCATAACCCCGAAACTCCTACAATAGACCGCATGCCGATGCGCAGAAGAGAGTTTCTGGCCACGCCGCTGGCTGCTCAGAGTAAAGAAGTGAAGGCTCTGGCCTTCGACGTCTTTGGAACCGTGGTCGACTGGCGCGGCACCATCATTCGCGAGGGCGCCCGCTGGGGAAAAGACCGGGGTCTCAGCGTGGACTGGGCGCGATTCGCCGACCGCTGGCGTGCGGGCTACGGGCCCGCCATGGACAAGGTCCGCAAGGGCATCCTGCCGTGGACGCGGATCGACGATCTCCACCGCCTGATCCTGAACGACCTGCTGCGCGAGTTCCGTATCGAGGGACTGAGCGAGGAGGAGAAGGACAACTGGAACCGCGTCTGGCACCGCCTCACACCCTGGCCCGACGCCGCGCCCGGCCTGGCCCGTCTGAAGCAACGCTACATCATCGCGACGCTCTCCAACGGCAACCTCTCCCTGCTGGTAAACATGGCGAAAGCCGGAGGCCTGCCGTGGGACGCCGTGCTTTCCTCCGAACTGTTCCGTCATTACAAGCCCGACCGCGAAGTGTACCTGGGGGCTGCCGACCTGTTGGGATGCCGGCCGGCGGAGGTCATGATGGTGGCCGCGCATTCCGGCGATCTGCGCGCCGCACGGCTCTGCGGCCTGCGAACCGCTTTCGTCTGGCGCCCGGATGAGTATGGACCCGGAAAAGGAGAGAGAGCCCCGGAAGGCTCCTCCGATATCGTGGCTCGTAACTTCCAGGATCTCGCGGACCGGCTGAAGTAACTTGTCTGGACCGGAGTTTATCGGGAGCGTCAAATGGCGGGTAATTTTTTTCGTAGTTGTCAGTGGAGTTTCGCTATACACTTGATACATCGTTCTTATTGGAGGGGGCGGTGGCAGGAGCCAGGCACTCCGGCGATCCGGTGGCCGGGCGTTCGCTCTCCGGTTTTGAGATTCTCGACCAGTTGGGATCCGGAGGGATGGGCGTCGTCTACCGCGCGCTCGACCGTAGGCTCGGGCGCACGGTGGCCTTGAAGTTTCTGCCCCCGGCCCTCACGGCCAGCCCCGAGGCGCGTGAGCGCTTCCTGTTGGAAGCACGCGCCGCATCCGCCCTGGACCATCCCAACATCGCGACCGTCCACGCCATCGAAGAAGGGCCCGGCGGCGAGTTGTGCATCGTGATGGCGTACTACCAGGGAGAGACCCTGGCCGCCCGCATCGCCCGGGCGCCGCTGCCGCTCCTGGAGATCCTCGACATTGCGGCCCAGGTGGCGGACGGCCTGGCCGAGGCCCATGTCCACGGCATCGTGCACCGTGACGTAAAGCCCTCCAACGTCCTGCTGACGCGCGGCGGGGTCAAGGTGCTCGACTTCGGGCTGGCCAAAGTGCCCGACAGCAGCCGCAGCCTCACCGAGACCGGCGTGGTTCTGGGTACGGCGGCTTACATGTCGCCGGAGCAGGCCCTGGGGCGGGAGATCGACTTCCGCTCCGACATCTGGTCGCTCGGCGCAGTGCTGTACGAGATGCTGGCCGGGCATCCGCCGTTCGAGGGCGAGAACCGCTACGCCGTTCTTCACGCCGTGGTCTATGAGGCGCCCAGCGGCCTGGGAGCCGGGCTGGCGGACGTGGAGCGTATCGTCTTCCGCGCGCTGGATAAGGAACCGGCGGCACGGTACGGTTCAATGACGGAGTTTGCCGCCGCATTGCGCCAGGAGGCGGACTCGGTGCGCGCCAGGGCGGAGCAGGACACAAAGAGCGCCGGGGCCGCCGTACCGGCTACCGGCAAACGCAAGGCGCTGGCAGTCCTGGCAATGCTGCTCTCCCTGGCGGGACTGGCGGCGGTCGGCTGGCAGCACCGCTCCCGACTGGCGGAGATCGGCCGCTGGGTCTCCCCTGCCCCGACGCGCACCACCCTGGCGATCCTGCCGTTCTCCAGCCCTGGAGACGTCTCCATGGGCGCCCTTGCCGCGGGCCTCACCGGCGCGCTGAACCAGAGGATCGCGCCGCTCGAACGCTTCAACAAGGCCCTGCTGGTGGTCCCGGCCGGCGAGATCGTTTCCCGTAAGATCGGCTCGCCCCGGGAAGCCGCGAAAATCCTCGGCGCCACGCTGGTGCTGGCGGGGGTCTTGAACCGGACGCCGCAAGGCGGCCTGCGGCTGAACCTGCAGGTCTTCCATTCCGTCCGGCCGGAACCCTTCGAGACGGTGGTGGAGGATACGGAGGGCGAGGCGGGAACCCTGGAAGACCGCGCGGCCGCGGAGATCTGCCAGTTACTGGACCTGCAGGGCACGCCCCACGTGATGAGGGCGCTGCAACGGCGCGGCGGCGCCCAGGCGAAAGCGTATGAAGCCTACCTGCAGGGCGCCGGGTACTTGCAGCGATGGGACAAGCCGGAAAACCTGGAACAGGCCCTGCGGGCTTTCGGACAGGCGGCCCGGAGCGACCCCTCGTTTGCCCCGGCGCACCTGGGGCTGGCGGAGGCGTCGCGAACCCGTTTCAAAGTGGGGAAGGACCCGGCCGACCTGCAGCATGCTTTGAACTATTCTCAACGCGCCATTCAGTTGGATCCCAACCTGGCCGAGGCCCACGCCGTGCTGGGCCGGATCTACCAGGACACGGGGCAGCGGGACCTGGCGGTGATCGAGTTCCAGCGCGTGCTGGAACTGGAACCGCACAACGCGGCCGCGCTGATCGGGATGGGGAGGACCTATGAGGACCTGGGCCGGATCGCGGAGGCCGAGGAGGCCTTCAACAAGTCGGTGGAGTTACATCCCTACGACTGGTCGTCCCTGAACAGCCTGGCAACCTTCTACTTCCACCAGAGCCGCTGGGCGGACGCCGAAACGCAGTTACGCCGGGCGCTGCGGCTCACGCCGGACAATCCGGCGGTCTACAGCAATCTGGGCATCATCCTGACCCGCCGGCGAAAGTACTCCCAGGCGATTCAGATCTTCGAGCAGTCTCTGAAACTGGGACCGAGCGATGCATGCCACGTCAACCTGGGCAACATCTACTACACCCAGCGCCGCTTCCAGGAAGCAGTAGCCGCTTACGACCGGGCGCTGCGGCTGAACAGCAGGAATCCGCGCGTGTGGGGCGCGAAAGGCAACGCCTTGTACCACCTCCGGTCTCCGGAGGCCGGAGAGGCTCTCCGGCAGGCGATCCGGCTGTTCGAAGAAGGACTACGCTCCAACTCCGGCGAGGTGCGGACGCTCAGCCTGCTGGCGGTTTACTACGCACGGATCGGCGACCGCGCCCGCTCGCTGGAGCGCGCCCGCCAGGCCTTGACCACCTCCAAAGCCAACCCCGTGGTGCTGATCGATGTGGCTATCGCTTACGAGCTGCTCGGCCTCCGGGAGGAATCGGTCCGCTGGGCCCGGAAAGCCCTGGCTGAAGGCTTTTCCTGGGAGGAGCTGCAGGCAGACCCCGATTTTCAAGCCTTGCTGCGCAGCGGCGCGTTGCGTGCGCCGGGATAGGTGTTTCGTCCTCAAATCAATACAAAGGTGCCGCGAACAATGAAAGAAACACGATACGAAGAAGTCAGCATCAACAATGGCTGCGCCAATCCCGGTCGGGTCACGCTGAGAAAAGGCGACAAGGTATGGTGGAAGAGTCATGACGTGACTTACCTGGTCACGGGCTTGCCGGCTTTCTTCGAGGAAGGTAACGGCCCGCTCTTGGTCCCGGCTCGAAAGACTTCACGGGTCCGTACAGTTCGTGAAGGTGCATCGGGCAAAAAAGACTACATGATCAGGGGTGAAAAAGAATGCCCGATGTCGGGGCAGGCCGAGATCTGGATCGAGAATAGATAATCCCGAAGCCGATAGGGCAACCCGGCTGTCCCCCGGCAGTGCGGGGCTGAAGCGGGAAACCGCTCGCTCCGGTCGCGGCTCGGAAAACGGGAACACGGTGCCCATACCGAGCCGCGACCCAAAGGCTCGACGCGATCCTCCCCCCTACCGGCCCCCGGCCGCGGCCTTCTGCAGGGTCACGGTTACAGGAACCTCAAACGGTTTGCCATCGGGATCCACGGGGTGAACGGGGCCGTTCCCGGCCAGGGGGGTGATCCGCATGACGGGACCTTCGATCTCCACCAGCGTGAAGTGCCGCTCGGCGGCCCATCCGGCGATATGGTTGCGCCGCATGGCGCCGCGCACGTCGCCCCGGCGCAGCTCGCCGCCCGCTCCGGTCACCACGTACAGGATGCCGCCGGTGGCCTCGCTGCGCTCGCTGAATTGCAGGTTGTGCTCGTGGCCGTTGAAGACCGCCTTCACCCCGCTGGAGCGGAACAACTCGACGAAATGCTCCAGCGCGATGCGGCTTCCCGAGTGGCGCGGTCCGGCATTGAAGGGGGGATGGTGGAAGTAGGGAATACGCCACGGCAGCCGTGATGCGGGCAGGACCTCCTTCAGCCACTGGAATTGCTCGCCCCTCGGGATGTAGAACGGAACGGGGGCGCCAACCTCGGTATTGTCGGTAGTGTCCAGCGCGAAGAACTCCGCCAGGCCGCCGAACGAGAAACGGTAGTAGCGGGCCGGCTTGCCGCCGGGGAAAAAGAAATTGTCCAGGTAGGCGGACAGGTCGCCGCGCGACTCGGTCATGTTGCCGTCGTGATTCCCCAGCGTTGGATAGAAAGGAACCTGGCGGATCAGCCTCTCGTAGGGGATGAAAAACTTGTTGGCCCAGTCGCGGTCCTCGTCCCCGGAGTTGCCGGTGCGGAGGCCGATGAGGGTGTCGGCATAGATATTGTCGCCGGTGGAAAGAATAAAGCGGATGGGGTTATCCGATTTCTCGCGCTTGGAGAACTCGCGCCACATGGCTTCGGCAAGCCGGTACTGCCCGGAGTCCCCGGTGCCGAAATCGCCCATGACGAAGAAGGCCAGTTTCTGCGCACGTTCGGGATAGGTGCGCACCTTGCCCTGGCCGATCCTCTGATCGCCCAGCGAGACTTCGTAGGGGTACTCGGTGTCGGGTTTGAGGCCGTCGATACGGATCCAGTTCCTCTCCGCCTCGGCGGTGCGGTCGCCTACCCGGACTCTAGCCTTGCCGTAAGGCTTGGAGTCCCGGCCGATGGTGTTGCCGCGGCCCGAGACCGTGCCCCAGGCCAGCAGCACGGATTCCTGGTCGATCGCGCCGACGTAGGTGTAATACTTCTGGGCAACGGCAAGGCAGGGCAGCAGCAGCGCCGGCAGGAGCAGTCGGAACACGTTCACTGATTCCAGGCTACCACTCCCGGTCGATACCGACTACCTGCGAGCGCCCGCGGACATAGACCGTAACGGTTCTGACGGGGTCCGACGCCAGCCGGATTCGCGCGGCCAGGTAGTCAGCCGAATGGGCGGGAAGCTCAAAGGCGTGAGCTCCGGGAATCGGTGTAGTCTTCCCCGTGTTGTTGTCGAAGACGGACCATTCGATTCGATAATCGCCGGCCGGGGCAAAGCCGTAGCGCGCCGCCAGGTCGTCGAATTGCAGCCGCCCGTTCTCGATCCGGAAATCATCCAGCGGCAGCACCTTCGCGAACCAGTACCGTCCGATCTTGTCGCGCCGCGCGCTCAGGGTGCGGGCGATGTAGTCTACTGTCCGGGAATCGCGGTAGCGGCCGGTGCCGACAACCGCGCGGATCTCCTCGTCGGTGAAGCGCATCACCTGCCGGGCGGCCCAGAAGGCGTCGTCGGGCAGGCAGCGGTTGAAGGCCGGGTTGGGGTAGTTGGGCACCCAGGCGCCGGGATCGAAGACCTCGGATTCGAAACGGCCCGCGCCGCGGATATCCGGATAGTCGGCGCGCATCCAGCGTGGCACGTACAGCCCGAGGGTCGCGAACTGCAGGGCGGAGGGCTTCCAGGCAAACAGGTAGACGTTGCCGTTGCGCGGGCTTTTGGCGGTGATGCTGTCGCTGCCCAGGCTGGCGCCGAAATCGATCAGGTGGTGCCGGATGTGGGGCACGCCTCCGTCCTTCACCAGCGTGTCGAGCGTGTTCAGCGACTTGGCGTCGGTGTGGTTGACCCAGGAGGAGAAGACACGCAGCCCGCGCAGGTCCCGGCGGTGTTCGTGCCGCACGATGTCGTTGGGATCGTCGCTGCGGACGCCGTAGAACTTGAACGGGCCGAGCGACTCGCCTTCGAGAATCCGGCTGGCCACGGCGCGGTAGCGTCCTTCGGCGTCGCGCGGCAGCGGAGCGAGGATCTCGTCGATGTCCTGTTCGCGGAGCGGTCGGATGCGGCCGTATTCCTCGACTTCCGCCTTGGAAGACAGCCGGAGGCCCTGGCGGGTGAGCGTTACGATGTAGTTTTCGGGGACGTGGTAGCCCAGGGCGTAGAGGAACCGGGAGGTCACGACGTCGGCCGCGGTAGCCATCTCGGGGTAGTCGGGGGGATCGAATTTCAGCAGGAAGGTGCCGCCTTTTGAATCCTGGATGGTGAAGCCGGGGGTCACTCCTTCGGTCTTGGCCGCCACCACTTCCCAGGTTCCGCCCGCCGGGGGACCGGCCTTTTCCGGACCGCGCACCAGCGCGGCGATCGCCATGCGGCGCCTGCCGTGGCGGTTGGTGTACCAGTCGCTGTCCGGCACTTCTCCCAGGCTGTTGACCGCTCCGGCCGGCGGGATGTTCTTCCCGGGCGGCCGGCCGGGATCGGTCAGCGTGTTCTTGAAGAAGTCGTAGTAGTCGTTGATGCCCCTTTTCCTTGCGCTTTTCACGGGAACGGGGCGGGGCATGCGCTCCACGGGGTCGTCCGGGTAGAAGCGCCGGGCGTCCAGGCCGGGCGTCAGGGCGAGCAGCAGCGCGCACACCGTGAGCAGCCGGGATGGGAGACGCGGAGAGGCGGGTTGCCCACCGGCCCTCGGGTGAACCACCTGCTCCGCAGGCCTCACCCTCGCTAGAACACGTTGCCGAACTTTGCCCATATATTGAATCCCTCCCGGCTGAAACCGAAATCGAAGCGCAGGAAGACCGTGTTGCGGGTGTTGAACCGGAAGCCGAAGCCCCAGGACTCCTCCAGGCCGCTCAGACTCCAATCCTCCCAGCGGTTGAACACCTTCCCGGCGTCGGCGAACAGGGCCATGTCCAGCCCGCTGAAGACCTCCCAGCGGTACTCGGCGGTGTACACCATCAGGTTGTTGCCGTGATAGCGGAACGAGCGAAAGCCGCGCAGATCGTCCGATCCGCCCAGGGTCGGCTGCAGGTAGAAGGGCACCACCTGGCCGCCGCCGGCGTCGGTGAACACGTTCTTGGCGCGTAGCGCAATGACCCGGCGGCGGTTGAAAAACGGGATGTACTGCTGCGCGTCGAGATCGATCTCCTTGAAGGAATGCCGGTCCAGTTTGCGGTCCGAGTAATAGAAGAAGCGGGCCAGGTAGTTGCCCCCCGTGCGGGGACCGCCGGGGTTGTCGCGGTAATCGTACTGGACGAAGGGACCGCCGCGCAGAAAATCGGACTGGCGGTCAATGCCGGGGGCCGCGGCCGGCCCATAGATACGGTCGGTGGAGACAAAGCGACGATCGGCGCCCGGCCCGACATTAACCTGCAGGTAGCCTCCCGTCACGCCCAGCCGCAGACGGCCGGAAGGCTGCGCGCCAAGCAGAAAATCGTAGGCCGTGTCCTCCAGGCGATAGTTGCTGCGCCCGGTCCTGGCGGAATTCGGGCCGGGGCCGTAGTACGGCACGCTGGCGTAGTTGCGATGCATGGCCAGCAGATCGAGAAAGACCCGCCCCCCAGCCAGGCGGGGCATCGAGAGCTGCGTTTCAAACTGATAGTACTTGCGAACGGAGCCGATGGCCGCGGCGCGGAAATCCGCTGCACCTGCGATCTCACGGCGGATGTATTCCGGCCCGGCGGCAATCCCCGAGCCGGATATCATGCCGCCCAGGCGGGGGCGGAAACCCGGAATGAGACCCGCAAGCCGCTCGATGATGTAGGTGTCCTCCACCCGGTCCAGAATCTCTTCGACCCGGTCCCGGCGATCCGGCTCCACCACTCCGACCCTGGCCGCGCGGGCTTCCTGGATCTCCTGTTCCCTGGTTTTCGATTGCGCGGAGCACACTAACGGCAGACACAACACGAGCAGGAAACGAACGATTCTCAAAGGATTGGAACCCCTCTCGAATTAGTATGGGGCCGGCCCCGCTGGGGAGCGTCGCACGCCGCTGTCCTTTGTGAGCTGGTTCACCGGGAGGCGATCAGGCGGTGAGTTGGAGCACAAACCGCTCCATGATGATGCGGTCGTCGGGGCGGGCGCCGCGCAGGTCGCGGTCGGTCTGGAAGATGGCGTCCAGCGCGCTTTCCATCTTGCGCGGGGAAAAGCGCGAGGCGGTCTGGAAGACTTGCTCAGCCCGGGAAGGCCACATGGGAACGCCCAGGCGGGAGAAGTGGGTCTGCACCTGGGAGGGGCTTTTCAAGCCGGCCTGGCGGGCGGCCAGAGCCAGCCGGAACTGGGTGGAGAGAAACGAAAGCGCCAGCGGGAGATACTCGCCTTCCCGGCACAGCGCATCAAGCACCTGCATGGCACGGGAGCGGTCGCCGCGTCCGATCGCATTCACGAGTTCGAAAATAGTGGCGCCGCGCGCGTCCGGAACCAGGGTAACGATATCCTCTGAGCGCACCGGACGGCTGCCGGCGTAGAGCGCCAGTTTCTCGATCTCGACCGCGATCCGGGCCACATCCCCGCTCAGCGCCTCGGTCATGATCTCCAGGGCGGAGGGCTCCAGGCGCAGGCCGGCCGCGCGAGCCAGTGCCTGGGCCTCGCGCCGGGCCTCCTGTTCGGAGTAGCGCCGCAGCTCGACCGTTTCCTGCACCGCGGCATACAGCTTGCGCACGCGGTCCAGTTTCTTCTTGTCGTCGCCTTCGAAATCGAAGCGGGTGGCTTCGAAGAGGATTACCACGCCGGGAGAGGGATCCTGCATGTAAGCGGCCAGCGTCTCCATGCCGGCCGGAGCCGGGGCCTCCTCCTCCGATTCCTCGCCGCGCTGCCGGGGCAGGGCCGCCTCGGCGTTGGAGACGATGATGAGGCGGCGCGCGGAAAACAGGGAAAGCGAACGCGCATCGTCGATGACCGCGGGAATCGAGCTTTCCCCCAGGTCGTAACGGGTCAGCCCCGATTCGCGCTCGTCTTCGGGCAGAACCGCTTCCATCAGGGCGCGGCGGCAGCGGCCCCGCTGGTGAGGCTCGGCGCCCAGAAACAGATAGGCCGGAGCCGGGCCTTGCCGCTTGAGGCTCTGCAGAAAGCGCTCCGGGGTCACCTCAGAAGTTCTCCAGCACGGCGCTCACCAGCGAGCGGGCCGCGTCGCGCGTCAGCCGGTCCATGGCGATGTCGCTCTCCTCGAAGTAGGAGCGCTGGTCCACGCTGATTTCGTAGCGCTCGCGGAACTCCCAGTTGGGGTTCTGGTAAAGGGCCGCCCCGGTGGCCCGGTCGGTCAGGAAGAGTTGCAGGTGAAGAATCACCTGCACGCCGGAAGCGCGGCTGGTGACCGGATCGAAGATGGTCGGATAGGCCATGAAATTGACCACGCTGCCGTTGAGCACCGCGTCGGCCTCGTTGGGGTCGGCCACGATCCGGTAGCGGGTCCGGGAGATGAACTCGCGGGTAACGGCGGCGGCCAGCCGGTCGGAGACCCGGTAGCGCGTGGTGGCGTTGCCGAAGGGCGGCACCGCGATGGTCTTGATCTTGGCGGGCAGCATGTCCGCCCGGCCAGCCACGCGGTAGCCGCAGCCCAGCGTGGAGAGCAGGGACAACGCACCCAGGAGCAGAGCCGGGATACGGAGCGCGGCCATCACAGCAGTTGCCTGGCGACGGCTAGCGCTTCCTCGCTGGAGAGACGGATGTTGTCCACCGCGGCCCAGAACCAGCAGGCCTGGGCATCGTTGCGGTCGGCGGCCAGCGCGCCCACGGCAACACCGCTTTGCCCCGCCACCCCCACGATGTTGGGCGGCTCGACGCCCTTCCCCCGCAGGTCGACCGGCGATGGGGACAGCACCCGCTCCAGGGCCTCGATCCCGGGATTGCGCTCGAACTCCACCCAGAAGGAAAGGCTGTAGCCGTGGAAGACCGGCGCCTGGATCAGCCGCAGCGAGGGCATGGGCGCGTGCGAAGAGATGGAGTGCAGCGTGGCCACGTGGCGCTCAATGCGCTGCTCGACTTCCTCCAGGTTCTCCGGCGCTTCCTCTCCCAGGCGGGCCAGCAGGTTGAAGGTCAGTTGCGCGTCGAAGACCGCACGGGGCATGCTCTTGAAAGCGAACAGGTTCACGGTCTGCTGCTGGAGTTCGTCGATGCCCTTGCGGCCCCGCTCGCTGGCCGGCTCGAAAACATGCACCACGGCGCGGCGCAGCGGGTAGGCCGCGTGCAGGCGGCCGAGCAGCAATGCGATGCTGACCGCGGCCGGGTGCGCTATCACGTGCACGGCTCCCCGGGGAACCTGGTAGCCGGGAGGTTCGAGCGAAGGAGCGCGGAGACGGGCGGCGGGGTTGTCTTCAGAGGCGTACGTCAGGTCGATGACGGCCGCTTCCGATCCAGCCGCCAGGGCCTCCCGGCCGGCCTCCCGCGTCCCGGCCAGAAAGACAACGCGGGCGCTCTCCAGCGCGTCCCGGTCCAGTTGTCTCACCAGCGCCGGCTCCTCGTCCTGTTCCGTGAGGGAGCCGGCTTCCTCTTCGCTGCCGGCAGCCAGTTCCAGGCGGGCCGGAAGCCCCGCGGAGGAAAACAACTCGCGGATCTCGCGGCCCAGCAGGGAGTCGCTGCCTACCAGGACCGCTGTGTCAGTCTTAGCCAAGCTGATGCTCCGGTTGTTGGGGATGAGCCGCCCGCATCCGCCGCCGCAGGATTCCGCCGATCCGGATGGCGATGCCGCTGCCGACGTAGAGGGCGGCCATGGCTGCGAATACCGGCTCGGAGAAGTGCCAGATCAGATAGATCAGGCCTCCCAGCAGGATGAAGGTCAGGGGCGAGCGCGGCCGCAGCAGACTGATGTCCTTGAAGCTGTGGTAGCGCCAGGTGCTGACCATCAGGAAGGACAGCAGCGCAAGCAGCGCCAGCCAGGCGACCGCGAAAGGCCACTGCCGCAGAGGTTCGTTTCCGGCCGCATAGACCACCGCCGCTACGCTTCCCGCCGCCGCGGGAATGGGAAGGCCGACGAAGTATTTCCGGTCCGGCCTGCCCGGGTTCTTCGGCACCGGATTCTTCTGGACGTTGAAGCGGGCCAGCCGCGCGGCGCCGCACAGCAGGAACAGAAAGGCGAAAAAGTAGCCCAGGTTGCGGATCTGGTCGTGCAACACCGGCGGCAGGTTTCCGTCGAGGAACTGGATCCCCCAGGCGAAGGCCAGCACCGCCGGGGCGATTCCGAAACTGATGACGTCGGCCAGGGAGTCGATCTCGCGGCCGAAATCGCTGGTCGTGTTGGTCAACCGCGCAATGCGGCCGTCCAGGCCGTCCAGAAAGACCGCCACCCCAATCGCTTTGGCGGCGATCTCGAAATGGGCGGCCGCGCCGGGCTGTCCGGTAGCGGCGAGCATCGCCGCCTGGAAGGACTGGATCACCGACATGTAGCCCAGAAACACATTCCCGGCCGTGAAAAGGGTAGGCAGAGCGTAGGCCGCACGCGAGCGCCGCTCGGGATTCTTCAGGGCCTGCCCTCGAACCACCGGCACCCTCAACCTCCCTTTCCCACCCTTCGAGCGATGATGCTGGAGCCTCCCGCAACCCGCATGCCCGGCCTCACCGCGATCTCCCATTCCGGTCCCAGAAACACGTCCACCCGCGAGCCGAACTTGATCAGGCCCACGCGCTCTCCCTTGCGCAGCTTGTCGCCCGGACGCTTGCTGAAGACGATCCTGCGGGCGATCAGGCCGGCGATCTGCTTGAACGTCACCCGCGTGCCTTCGCCTTCCACAGTCACCGTATTCTGCTCGTTCTGCAAAGAGGCGTCCTCGCGGCTGGCCACCAGGAACCGGCCCGGATGATAGGAAACTCCGGTGATGGTTCCGGCGATCGGGGCGCGGTTCACGTGAACGTCGAAAATGCTCAGGAAGATGCTGATCCGCGTTCCGCTGCCTCCGTCCGGCTTCACGGCCACCACTTTGCCGTCGGCGGGCGAGACGGCCACCGGACCTTCCGGAATGGCCCGCTCCGGGTCCCGGAAAAAGTAGAGGCAGAAGAGAGCCAGGACAAACAGGGGCAGACCCCACCATCCGCGCGTCAGGAAGGAAACCAGCGCGCCTCCGGCCGCCAGCGCCAGCGCGTAGTAAATGCCGTCAACAACCATTCAGGGGCTTCACTGGTATTGTCTCACAGCCGTTCGAACCGCAACGGCTTCTTCCCGCGGCGCCCCGCGGTGCGCCGCTAGAATGAAGCTATGCTTCCGCTCGCCTTTCTGCTCGCCGCCGGATCCGACGCCGCACGCCTGCCGCTGCTCATGTTCGTGGTGTTCGTATCCGCCAAGCTGATGGCGGAACTGTTCGAAAAACTCGGACAGCCGGGAATCGTGGGAGGAATCCTGGCCGGTATCCTGGTGGGGCCGCAGGTGCTGAACTGGGTGGAACCCAACGAGTTTCTCACCGCGCTCTCCGAGTTGGGGGTCATGTTCCTGCTGTTCAAGGTCGGGCTGGAGGTCCGGTCCTCCGAGTTGTTCCGGGTGGGAGGCACCGCGCTGCTGGCCGCCACCGCGGGTGTGGTCGTCCCGTTCTTCCTGGGCTGGGGCATCCTGCTGGCCTGGGGGGAACCCCAGATGGAGGCGATCTTCGTAGGCGCGGCAATGGTGGCGACCAGCGTGGGGATCACCGCCCAGGTCCTGGCCTCCAAGCAGTTGCTGGCGGCCACGGCCAGCAAGATCATCCTGGCGGCGGCGGTGATCGATGACGTTCTGGGTCTGCTGATCCTGGCCGCGGTGAGCAGCATGGCCCGGGGCAGCGTCAACATCACCGAACTGGCCGTCTCCGCTGCGCTGGCGGTGGGCTTCACCATGATCGTGGCCACCCTGGGCACCCGGGCTATGGGCAAGGTGGTGCCGAAGATCGAAGAGAAGCTCAGCGTGGCGGAAGGGCAGTTCGCCCTGGCCATCGGGCTGCTCTTCGGGCTGTCCGTGCTGGCCATCTACGCGGGCGTGGCAGCCATCATCGGGGCCTTCCTGGCGGGGATGGCCCTGGCCGAGACGGTCGGCCACCGGGTGCATGATCTGACCACGGGGGTAGCCGAGCTCCTGGTCCCGTTCTTCCTGGTCGGCATCGGCCTGCATTTCGATCTGGGCGTGTTCACGGACCCGCCCGTGCTGCTCCTCTCCGGGGTGATCCTCGCCGCGGCGGTGGTATCCAAGCTGATCGGCTGCGGGCTGGGAGCCATCGGGATGGGGTGGGCCGACGCGATGCGGGTTGGCGTGGGCATGATCCCCCGGGGTGAGGTGGGCATGGTCGTGGCCCAGATCGGGCTGGGCTTCGGTGTAATTAAGCCAAGTATTTACAGCGTGGTAGTGTTCATGTCCCTGGCCACTACCCTGGTGGCGCCCCCGCTTCTGAAATGGGCCTACCGGGGGGTGGAACCCGGCGCCGAGGCCGCCGAAGAACCCATGCGCATCGGCTGATACCCCGTTTTCCCAACCTCCGTACCCTCTTTTCGGGATGTCGGGTCCCGGGCCCGATTTCCTACCCTGGAGACTGAAGATCCGGGCAAAGGAGGCTCACGAGTGTCTGATTTTTACCAAACCGGTCGCGTTGCCACCCTCCACCGGCTGAATCCCAACGGGGTCGAACGGCTGGAAAGCGAACTGGCTCAGTACTCCGAGAACCGTCCCATCGGCCTGGTGCTGCCGGCCTTGTACTCCGAATTCCAGACCCCGGCCATGAGGCGCATCGTGCGCCAGTTGTCCGAGGTGCAGTACATCCGCCACACGGTGGTGGCGCTCGGCAGGGCCAGCCGGTCCGAATTCGAGCACGCGCGGTCTTTTTTCGCGGATTTTTCCTCCCCGGTCACGATTCTGTGGATTGACAGCGATCCGGTGCAGGAACTATTGAACCTCCTGGAGGAACGGGGCCTGTCGGCCGGGACGGACGGCAAGGGACGCTCCTGCTGGCTGGCCTATGGCTACCTGCTGGCCCGGGGCGACTGCGAGGTGATCGCCCTGCACGACTGCGACATCTCCAACTACGACCGGCAGTTCCTGGCGCGGCTCTGCTACCCGGTGGTGAATCCCAACCTGGAATTCGAGTTCTGCAAGGCGTACTATGCCCGCGTGACCGACCGTCTGCACGGCAGGGTTACGCGCCTGTTCGTGACGCCTCTGCTCCGCGCTCTGCGCGGCATGGCGCCTGCCACGCCCCTGCTGGAGTTTCTGGATAGCTTCCGCTATCCGCTGGCCGGAGAGTTCGCGATGAAGGCGAGCCTGGCGCGGGTGAACCGCATCCCCGGCGACTGGGGCCTGGAAATCGGCGTCCTTTCCGAGGTCTACCGCAACTGCGCGCCCTCGCGGATCTGCCAGGTGGACCTGGCGGACAACTACGAGCACAAGCACCAGGTTCTTTCCCCCGACGACGCCAGCAAGGGTCTGCGGCGGATGGCCTGCGACGTGGCCAAGGCCCTCTTCCGGACCCTGGCCGGCGAAGGCCTGGTCTTCACCGAGGGCCATTTCCGGACCCTGGAAGTCCGCTACGTGCGCATGGCCGAAGACATGATGAACCGCTATTACGCCGACGCGATGCTGAACGGCCTGCACTACGACCGCCACGCCGAGGAAAAGGCGGTCGCGACGTTTGCCCGCAGTTTGCAGCAGGCCGCCGAGGACTTCATGGCGGATCCCCTGGGACTGCCCCTGATCCCCAACTGGAACCGGGTGGTGGCGGCCATTCCGGACTTCTTTGAGCGCCTGCGGGGCGCCGTGGAGGTGGAGCGCGCAGCCAGCGCCTTGATGGTAGCCTGAAGCTAGTGTTGGAGAGGCGACCACAAGTATGGAGAAGCAAGCCCCACAAAACGGACCGCTGGAGGAGGCGCTCACGATCTCGCGCGCGGACATCGTCATCGGAATCCCGAGCTACCAGAACGCCCGCACCGTGGCGCACGTGGTGCGGGCCATCCACGCCGGCCTGGTGAAGTACTTTCCCCAGTACACGGCGGTAGTGGTGAACTCCGACGGGGGCTCCACGGACGGGACGCGCGAAGCGGTACTCTCAACCCGGGTGGAGGACACCCACCTGCTGCTGCTCTCGCACCCGCTGTTTCCCATCCACCGCCTGTCGGTCCCCTACCATGGGATCCCCGGCAAAGGCAGCGCCTTCCGGCTGATCTTCCAGGTGGCGGAGCGCCTGCGCGCCAAGGCCTGCGCGGTGGTGGACTCCGACCTGCGCTCGATCACTCCGGAATGGGTCGACCTGCTGGTACGCCCGGTGCTGCATGCAGGCTACGATTTCGTCGCCCCGTACTATCACCGCCACAAGTACGACGGCACCATCACCAACAGCATCGTCTATCCGCTGACCCGGGCCTTGTACGGCATGCGGGTGCGGCAGCCCATCGGCGGCGATTTCGGAATTTCCAACCACCTGGTCGCGCGGTACCTGGAACGCAACGATTGGGAATCGGATGTGGCCCGCTACGGCATCGACATCTGGATGACTACCATCGCCATCACCGAGGGTTTCCGCATCTGCCAGAGCTTCCTGGGCGCCAAGCTGCACGATGCCAAGGATCCCGGAGCGGACCTGAGCGCCATGCTCCAGCAGGTGGTGGGATCGGTCTTCCGCCTGATGCAGGAGTACGATCCGGTCTGGCGCAAGCGCGTGGGCAGCCAGGACGTGGACCTGTTTGGATTCCGCTTCGACGTGGGCCTGGATCCCATCGAAGTGAACGTCGATCGTATGCTGGGCCTGTTCCGGCGGGCCTGCGTCGATCTGGGCGAGATCTGGGCGCTGGCTCTGAAGGCGGAGACTCTCCGCGAGGTGCGCTCGCTCGCCTTGCTGGCGGAGAAGGAAAACTTCCGCCTGAACGACGAACTTTGGGTGCGCATCATCTTCGATTTCGCCTGCGCGTACAAGGAACGCGCGTTGGATCGCGGACACCTGCTGCGCTCCCTGACGCCCCTCTACCTGGCGCGGGTGGCATCCTTTGTGCTGGAGACCCAGACCCTGTACTCGCCGGAAGTGGAGGAGAAGATCGAGCATCTTTGCCGGTGCTACGAAGATTTGAAGCCCTACCTGATTTCCAACTGGGACGGTTCCGGGCCCGAAACCGCGGAAACGGACCGGAAGAAATCGGCAGGGGTAATGACGGGAGGTACCCCAGATGTTGTGGACGCTGCAAAAAATCATTGAAGGGGCACTGGAACGGCTGTCCTACCAGTTGATTACCTACCTGCCGCCTCTGCTGGCCGCGGTGGTGATCCTGGCCGGAGCGTGGGTCGTAGCCAAACTGGCCCGCTGGTCGTTCACGCGCATCTTCAAGGGAATCGAGTTCGACCGCTGGCTGCGCCGTTCGGGCGTGACCACGATGCTGGATCCGAGCGGCCGGCTGCGGGGCACCGAGGTGGTTGCCCAAACCATTTACTGGGCCATCCTGGCGGTCGGGTTCCTGACGGCGCTGAACGCATTCAATACTCAATTGACCTCGCGCATGGTGGAAACGGCCGTGCTCATGCTGCCCAAGCTGGTGGCCGCCGTCCTGATCGTGCTGGCGGGCGCGTGGCTGGCGCAGTACCTGGGCCGTAGCGCCCTGCTTTGGGCCGTGAACGAGGAGATCCCCTCGCCGCGCCGGGTGGCCGCCGTCGTCCGGCTGGCCGTGATGTTCGTGGCCGTGGTGGTGGCGGCGGATTATCTCGATTTCGCCCGCAACGTCTTCCTGGCGGCCTTCGTTCTGATCATGGGGGGCGCGGTCCTGGCCGGCAGCCTGGCCTTCGGGCTGGGAGGCCGGGATGCCCTGGGCCGCTACCTGGGCGGCCAGCGTTCCGAGGACCGGTCCGCGGTGCCGGCCGAACGGTCGCTCTGGACGCATCTGTAAAGAGCCGGCCGCCTCGGGCGGTTGCGGCAGGCGCGCCTGCCGGAGCGGCGTTGTCTTACTCGCTCACCCTGCGATACCCGCAGACCAGGCCCGACCAGTAAGGACGCAACTCCGACAAATTGGTCCCCTTGGACGACTGAGCGTGAAAGAACGTGTCCTTGTCGTTCACGATGCCCATGTGCTTCAGGTTGTCGAAGAAGACCAGCGTGCCGAAGCGCGGGCGCTCCCCGGCGGGAACGGCTTTCAGAGAGAAGTAGTATTTCCGCGCCGTGGTGCGCTTCAGGTGGAAGCCGCTCTCCGTGTACACCCGCCAGACAAAGCCCGAGCAATCGAAGGACTTCAACCCGCTCGAACCCCAGGCGTAGGGGAGGCCCAGATAGTGCCGCACGTTTTCACTCAGGCGCTCCTCGGCGGGAGGGGCTTGCGCCTCCAGGGCGGCCGCTCCCAGGATCAGCAGCGACGCCAGGAGCCTCATTGCTCACTTGACCGCACTGCCCAGCAGCAGGCCCAGACCGATGAACAGGCCGGCCAGGAAGAGGCCGACCGCCTTGTTGCCCTGGTTCAGCTGGGTATGAAACTCCACGCCGGGAGTAAGCCAGTCGAAGATCTTGTAGGCCGCGACGAAGCCCGCCAGGCCGATCGCGAGGGACAAGCAGATGGAAACCAGATAGCGCCCGAGATCCATGAGTAACCTCCGACAGAACAGAGTAACACCGGCGTCTCAGGCTCGCGCTTCGGAACCTTCCGGAAATTCGTGCGTCGATCCGGAGCGCTTTGAGCATACAATGGTGAGCAAGGAGGGTGCATATGGCGGGCAAACCTGTGATCGTCGTGGTTGGGGCGACGGGAGCGCAGGGCGGCGGCCTCGTGCGGGCGATCCTGGACGATCCCGGAAGTACCTATTCCGTTCGCGCGCTGACCCGGAATCCGCGTTCCGAACGGGCCCTGGCGCTGGCGCGGCAGGGCGCTGAAGTGAGGGGGGCCGATCTGGACGATCCCGAATCGCTGCAGCGGGCCTTCCAGGGAGCCGTCGCCGCTTTTTGCATTACCTCGTTTTGGGAGCACTTCTCGCCCGACAAGGAACTGCAACAGGCTACCGCGCAGGCCCGCGCGGCCCAGAAGGCGGGCATGCGGCACGTGATCTGGTCGACGCTGGAGGACACCCGCCGCTGGGTGCCGCTCGACGATAACCGGATGCCCACGTTGATGGGCAAGTACAAGGTGCCCCATTTCGACGCCAAGGGGGAGGCCAACCAGGTCTTTCTCGACCTCGGCGTGCCGGTCACGTTCCTCTTGACCTCCTTCTACTGGGACAACTTCATCCATTTCGGTATGGGCCCGAAACCCGGCCCGGATGGGGTCCTCCAGATCACTCTGCCCATGGGCGGCAAGAAGCTTCCGGGCATCGCGGCCGAAGACATCGGCCGCTGCGCCTACGGGATCTTCCGGCAAGGCAGCGCTCTCACCGGCAGGACGGTGGGCATCGCGGGCGAGCACCTGACCGGATCCGAAATGGCGGCGGCCCTGAGCGAAGCGCTGGGACGCGAAGTCCGCTATAACAGCATCTCGCCCGAAGCGTACCGGGCCCTGGGCTTTCCGGGCGCCGAGGACCTGGGCAACATGTTTCAGTTCAAGCGCGACTTCAACGAAATGTTCTGCGCCGCCCGCAACCCGGTGGTGGCGCGCGGCCTGAATCCGGAATTGCAGACGTTCGCGCGCTGGCTGGAGCGGAACAAACACCGCATTCCTCTCGAACGCACCAGCGCCGCCGGTGGATAACCCCTCTTCCCCGGAATGACCAGCGACTTGCTCGAGCTTTGGGAGGTCCACAACCAGATCACCCGGTTCCTCCTGAAAACCATACCCGGCGAGGGATTTGCCGCGGTGACCCTGCTGAAGAACGGCCGGCCGTCCAAGGGCCGTACCGTGAGCCGGGTCTTCGCCCACGTGCATAATGTGCGGCGTTCCCACCTGGGCCGCGAATTCCTGCCCGGCGTGCCCCTCTTTGAGCCCGGAGCTTCGCCCGGCCGGGAGGAACTGCTGGCCGCGTTCGATGCTTCGGCGCGCGCCGCCGGGCAGCGCCTCGCCCGCATCGTGGAGGACCGCGTGCGCATCAAGGAGCGGCCGGGCCTGGTCCTGCTCGGCTACCTGATCACGCACGAGTCCCATCATCGCGGCCAGGTGCTCCTGGCGCTGAAGCAGTCCGGCGTCCGCATGCCGGACGAGGCCCGTTTCGGCATCTGGGAGCACTGGTTCCGTCCCAGGCTGCCGGGCAGCACCGCATGACTTACTCCTGACGCAGCACCGCCAGCGGCTTCTGCGCCAACAGGCGGTAGCCGGCCAGCCAGCCGGCGCCGGTGGCCAGCAGCGCCGAGAGGGCGATGGCCAGCAGGGTAAGCAGCGGGTCAAACCGGAAGCCGG
>JADZAF010000098.1 GCA_020852755.1 Bryobacterales bacterium | reverse complement strand
TGTGGTGGCCAGGGACGGAATCGAACCGCCGACGCCAGCCTTTTCAGCGATGACGGATCAATTAGTTACGGGCAGCGGTCATTGACTCGAAAGGACTTAGGCGTTTGCTGTTTGGACGCAGTTTGGACGCAATTCCCGTTTTGGACGCGATTTGGACGCAGAAACTGCACGTCCCCGCAATCGCCCCACAAGCCCCCACACCTCCCCGCACCGCCAGGATTGACGTATGCACAAAAAGTACGTACACTTGAGCTGTGGGCTTCGAGTGGGATGAGGCGAGCAAGGCCGGCACCAATTTCCGCAAGCACGGCGTCCGGATGCCCGAAGCAATTCCGGTTTTTGACGACCCGTACGCCATCACGATCACGGATGATGAATCCGATCCGGATGAGCAGCGATTCGTCACGATGGGCATGGGTGCGATGGGCCGGTTGCTCGTCGTCGTGTACTCGTGGCGGGGCGACAACATTCGCATCATATCCGCGCGTCCTGCCGAAGCCCATGAGCGTGAGCAGTACGAGGCAGAACGATGAAAGGCCGATACGATTTCAGCAAGGGAAAACGGGGCAGGGTCGTCCAAGCGGAGCCTGAGCCCGAAGGCAAGGTCCGCATCACCATCCGGCTCGATCAGGACATCGTGGATCGGTTCTTCCAGATGGCAGAAGCATCGGGCGGTGCGACGGGCTATCAGACGCTTATCAACGCGGCGCTCCGCGAATATCTCGAAGGTAAAGCGCCACGGTTCGAAGAGACGCTTCGCCGCATCATCCGCGAAGAACTCAAGTCCAGCGCGGCTTGATGAAGTTAGACGCCGAGTGGTAGACGGACAATGGCGCGCTCCGACCGATTTGTGCGACGATCGATCACGACGCAACCGGATACCGATTGGAATCCCTCGGTGACCGCAGCAAAAAAATACAGACCGGCCGGCAGGTCTCTGAACCCAAACCTTCCCGAGTTATTCGTGCGCGCGGTGAGTATCTTTGCTTTGGTTCCATCGCCCCGAATCTGCACCAGGGCAGATTTCATCGGCTGACCGTCGTGCTCACCGGAAACGACGCCCTTGAACTCACGCGCCACAATCGGGTCACCGTAGCGGTTATCGATGTGGCCGAATTCGAATCCACCGCGCCACCGTTCGGATTTCTCAAGCGACCGGCATTGGTCAGCAACGGATCGCGCAGCGCCGGTCGAGCTGACCGCGATCACGAGAATCGCCAGCGACGCGAGGAGTCTCATGTCGAGGACAATTGTAGCGCCGCCTCGCGGACGAGGAAAAGACGACATCAATTCGGTGGAATTCCCCCACGCCTACCACAAGTCGAGAACGGACGTTTGAAACCGCCCTTCCAGTGTGGGTTTTTCGCTTTGGACAGAGCTTGGACGCAGTTTGGACGCAGTTCGAGATTTCGTGCTAATTTTCGAACTGCTGGATTTGAGCTTAAGTGCTTTATTTTGAAGTGGTGGCCAGGGACGGAATCGAACCGCCGACGCCAGCCTTTTCAGGGCTGCGCTCTACCAACTGAGCTACCTGGCCGTGTGGGACTATTCTAGCAGATCCAACCGCGGCGCGGCCGGACGCGGGGTTCCGGGGGCCTACTCCTTGCCTTGCTGGCGGCGTTTATGGCGCTCTTCGCGCATCTTCTCGTATTCGGCCTGCTGTTCCGGGCTCAGCAGCTCCTTGACGCGCCGCACCTGGCCGTCCTGGATGGCCTGCATTTCGGACTTGTGGGTGTCGCGAAAGACCCGGTACTGCTCGCGGGTTTCGTCCAGAATCGCGCTCAGCCGGGCCACCTGGTCCTCGTTCAGCCGCAGGCGCGACTGCATCTCGGCCAGGTAGTGCCGCTTGTACTCCTCCGGCCCCTTGCGCCGGCTGGTGGCGTTCACCGAGGAGCCGGTGTACAGCCGGTATCCGAAGGCCCCCACCACGATGCCGCTGGCAAACACCAGCACCAGGTAGACAGCCGCCGCCAGACTGGATCGCCTCATAGCAGCTCGTTCTTCAATTCCGTCTCGCTGTCGGTCTCCACGCTCACCGGCTCGGCGTAATCCGGGCTCTGGGCCGCCTGGTCCTCGGCCAGAACTTCCAGGTACGTGGCATGGTAGAAGCCGGGAGTGCTGGAGCGGGGCGCCACCAGGTAAGCCATGATCAGGCAGGCCAGGGCCGCCGCCGTGACCAAACCGCTGGCCATGCGTCTAAAGATGACGACGACATTCTGCCGGGATTCGATCTTCTGCCAGAGCCGGGGCATGAACAGAGGGTCCGGTTCGGGAGAACCGCAGGCCCTCGCGTAAAGCTGAAACAGAGCGTCCAGGCGCTCGTCGTTCGATCCGCCATCGAGTGACGCCATAGCGTTACGTCCTCGCACTTCCCGCCTTCACCGCGCTCTTTCCGGCCTCCAGGGCCTTCAGCACCCGCTGCCGGGCCCGGAAGAGCCGGACTTTAAGAGCATTTTCATTCACGCGGTAAATCTTTTCAAGTTCCTTCAGCGACAAACCTTCGACTTCTTTAAGAGTCAAAAGGATCCGGTCATCCTCGGAGACGCCCTTGAGGAGCGCATCCACCGTATCCCGGACCGACTTGCGGTACTGGTCGTCCCATTCGATCCTGGTGCCGGCCGCCGCATCGGCCAGCATCACCTGCTGCTCGCTCAGGTCCGCCATGCGCGATTCCTGCCGGCGGCGCTGCTTCCTCAAATAGTCGTACGCGGCATTCACCGTCAGGCGGTACAGCCAAGGCTCAAAGACCTCCGGCGTCCGGAGCTGATCCAGAGAGAAATAGAGCCGGAGGAAAACCTCCTGCCCCACGTCTTCCACGTCTTCCGGCCGGGCTATCAACCGGGCAATAGTCCCCAGAATCCGCTTCCGGTACGTCAAAACGACTTCGTTGAACGCGGCGCTGTCGCCTTTCTGCGCCCGCTTGATCAGTTCGAAGTCGATTAACATGCCGCCCACACTGGCCGGCATGGAGGACGCATGCCCTCGCCAAGAAGGCGTGCCGGCAGACTATCAGGTTACCAGACCACGCATGGAGCCGGTTCCCGCGCCCGCCCTCCCCGGGCCTGAGGGAACCCCGCGCCTGATGATCTTGATCCTAAAAACCTCCTCCCTTCAATAACTTATGGAGGTGGAGCCGGATGCTGGTATGATGATCGGCATGTCCCAGCGGGCTTTGATCACCGGGATTACCGGCCAGGACGGGTCCTACCTCGCCGAATTGCTGCTTTCCAAGGGGTACGAGGTACACGGCGTGGTGCGCCGGGTGGCCCTGGAAGATCCCGAGCACCGGCTCTCGCGCATCCACCACATCTACTCCCGGCTCAAGCTGCACGCGGCCTCGCTTGAAAGCTACGCCAGCATCCACCAGGTGGTGGCCGGCGCGCGGCCGGACGAATGCTACCACCTGGCCGCCCAGAGCTTCGTAAGCTATTCGTTCGACGACGAGTTTTCCACGCTCAACGCCAATATCAACGGCACCCATTTCCTGCTGGCGGCGCTCAAGAACCTCACCCCTGCCTGCCGTTTCTACTTCGCCGGGTCCAGCGAAATGTTCGGGAAGGCGGAGGAGGTGCCGCAGAACGAGCGCACCCGGTTCCACCCCCGTTCCACCTACGGGATCAGCAAGGTAGCGGGCTTCGAGTTGACGCGTAACTACCGCGAAGCCTACAAGATGCACGCCTCCAGCGGGATCCTGTTCAACCACGAGTCGCCCCGCCGCGGCTACGAGTTCGTCTCCCGGAAGATCACCGCCGGGGTGGCCCGCATCCTGAAGGGCGAGTCCCGGGAGGTGCGCCTCGGCAACCTGGACGCCAAGCGGGACTGGGGCCACGCCCGGGAATACGTGGCGGCCATGTGGCTGATGCTGCAGCAACCCGAACCGGACGACTACGTGGTGGCTACCGGCGAAACCCACACCGTGCGGGAGTTCGCGGAGCTGGCCTTCGGGTGCGTGGGGCTGGACTACCGCGACTACGTGGTTACCGACCCGGACCTGTTCCGCCCGGCCGAGGTCAATATCCTGCTGGGCGACGCGGCCAAGGCCCGGCGGGTGCTGGGCTGGTCGAACCGGATCGGCTTCCGCGACCTGGTGCGGGAGATGGTGGAATCCGACTGCCGCTCCCGGGGCCTGGAAGTGCGGCTGGCCGCCGGCGTCTGACCGGAAATCGCCTGATAAGCTAGAAGAGTGGGGCTTTCACAATCTTTCCTTGCGGAAAAATTCAACATCACCGCCCGGGACCTGGAGCGTTACCTGGGCGAAGCGCTGTCGCGCGGAGGGCAGTACGCCGACCTGTACTTCGAATACCTTTCCACCAGCCTGATCTCGATGGACGACTCCATCGTAAAAAGCGCCTCCCAGGGCGTCTCGGTGGGGGTCGGGGTACGGGTGATCGACGGGGAGCGGACGGGTTACGCCTACAGTGACGACCTGAGCCCGGAGGCGGTGTTGAAAGCCGCGCGCGTGGCGGCCTGCATCGCGGCCGGTCCGGCTCAAGTGGTCAAGACGCCGCTCGAAGAAGCGGCGCGGCGCAACCTCTACCCGGTCCTCACCGCGCCCACCGAAACCGGTTTCGACGTGCGGGTGGATCTGGTCAAGCGGGCCGACCTGGCCGCACGCGGCTACGACCCGCGCATCTTCCAGGTGCAGGCCTACTACGCCGACAGCCTCCGCCACGTGCTGGTAGCCACCAGCGAAGGCTCGGTCAGCCACGACCGCCAGCCCATGACACGGCTGAACGTCGCCGCCCTAGCGCGCGAAAAGGGCGGCCCGCCGCAGCACGGCCGCGCGGGCGGCGGGGGCCGGGTGGGCCTGGAGTTCTTCGACCGGAAAACCCCGGAGCACTTTGCGCGGGAAGCGGCCCGCCAGGCCATCGTGCAGCTCGGCGCCGGGGAAGCCCCGGCCGGCGAGACCACCGTGGTCCTGGGCCCGGGATGGCCGGGCATCCTGCTCCACGAGGCGGTCGGCCACGGCCTGGAAGCGGACTTCAACCGCAAGGGCACTTCGGCCTTCAGCGGGCGCGTCGGGGAGCAGGTGGCCAGCCCGCTCTGCACGGTGGTGGACGACGGCACCATCCGGAACCGTCGCGGCTCGCTGAACGTTGACGACGAGGGCACGCCCACCCAGCGCAACGTCCTCATTGAGAACGGGGTGCTGCGCGGCTACCTGCAGGACAGGCTTTCCAGCCGCATCATGCAAGGCGCCCGGACGGGCAACGGACGGCGCGAGGGCTACCAGCACATCCCCATGCCGCGCATGACCAACACCTTCATGCTGGCCGGGGAAAGCGATCCGGAGGAGATCATCCGCTCGGTCTCCAAGGGCCTGTACTGCGCCAACTTCGGCGGCGGCCAGGTGGACATCACCAACGGCAACTTCGTTTTCTCGGCCTCGGAGAGCTACCTGATCGAGGACGGCAAGCTGACCCGGCCGGTGCGCAACGCCAGCCTGATCGGCAACGGCCCGGAGGCCCTGCGCTACGTGAGCATGGTGGGTCGCGATTTGCAGCTCGACGAGGGTATCGGCATGTGCGGCAAGGACGGGCAGAGCGTCCCGGTAGGGGTGGGCATACCCACCATACGGATCGACCGCATGACGGTCGGAGGCACCCGTTGAGCGGCGATGAACTGGCGGCCCTGGCCGTCCGCACCGTGGAACAAGCGGTGCAAGGCGGCGCCACCGGGGCGGAAGTCACCATCTCCGAGGGCGACGAGTTCACCACCACCGTCCGCATGCAGCAGGTGGAGACCTTGAAGGAAGCCGGCTCGCGGGCGGCAGGGATACGCATCCTGATCGGCAGGCGGACGGGTTCGGCCTATACCTCGGATCTTACCGGCGAGGGCATCCGCCGCATGGTCGCCTCGGCCATCGAACTGGCGGGCATCACCACCGACGATCCTTTCGCCGGGCTGCCGGAGCCGGCGGAGCTGGGGCGGATCGAAGGCGACCTGGGGCTGTACTGCGCCGATGTGGAGCGCCTGGCCCCGGCCGAGAAGATCGAGATGGCGCAGCGGGCCGAGCAGGCCGCGCTCGGCCTGGACGCGCGCATCTCCAATTCCGAGGGTGCTTCCTTCGACACGTATACGGGCAGGCGCGTCTTCGCCAACTCGCTGGGCTTCGTGGGAGAGTACCGCGCCAGCTACTGCTCGCTGAGCGTATCGCCGGTGGCGCGCGAGGGCGGCTCCATGGAGCGCGACTACTGGTTCTCGGCGGCGCGCGGCCTGAGCGGGCTGGAGCCGCCCGAGACCGTCGGGCGCAAGGCCGCGGAACGCGCGCTGCGCCGTCTGGGCGCGGTGAAAGTCGACACCCAGCGGGTGCCCGTCATCTTCGAGCCCCGCACGGCCCGCTCGCTGCTCGAGAACCTCTTCGAAGCGGTGCACGGGGAGTCGGTCTACCGGCAGGCGTCCTTCCTGGCCGGACGGCTGGGGCAGAAAGTCGCCTCGGAGGCCTTTACGGTGGTGGACGACGCCACGCTGCCGGGCCTGTTCGGCACGTCGCCGTTCGACGACGAGGGCGTGCCCGGACGGCGCACGGTGGTGGTGGAAAACGGCGTACTGAAGAGCTACCTCCTCAATACCTACACCGCCCGGAAACTCGGGATGAAGACCACCGGGAGCGCTTCGCGCGGCCTGGCCGGCAATGCGGGCATCGGGCACGGGAACTTCTTCCTGGAAAAAGGCAGCCGCACGCCGGAGCAGATCGTGGCTTCCGTTGCGAACGGGTTCTACGTCACCGAACTCATCGGTTTCGGTGTTAACATTGTCACCGGGGACTACTCGCGCGGCGCCGCGGGCATGTGGATCCGGGACGGAAAACCGGCCTTTCCGGTTTCCGAGGTCACCATCGCCGGCAACCTGAACGAGATGCTTGAGGGCATCGAACAGGTGGGCTCGGACCTGGAGTTTCGGGGCGCCACGGCGGCCCCGACTCTATTGATCCGGGAGATGACGGTTGGCGGAAAATAAGGCGGCCGGGGAGAAGCCGGCGGCGAAGCAGAAAGCCTCCGAGCCGGTCTCCATTCCCGCTTTCGTCTACGTGGTAACCATTGTGCTGGCGCTGGGCGGCGCGGGCTACTGGTTCCTGCAGCGCGAGGCCGCCCCGCCGCGCAAGCCGGTTCTGACTCCGGAAGCCAAGTCCTACGTCCGCAACCTGCAGTTGTCCGGGGTTTCGATGAAGGCGACCGAGACCATCGCCAAGCAGCTGCTGGTGGAGATCGAAGGCCAGATCGGCAACAACGGCGACCGGGTTCTGAACCGCGTGGAGATCAATTGCATCTTCTACGATCCCTATGGCCTGGTGGTGCTGCGGGAGCGGGTGCCCATCGTGGGCCGCAGGACCGGGCCGCTGGCTCCGGGGGAGATCAAGAATTTCCGCCTGGCGTTCGACACCCTCCCGGAAAGCTGGAACCAGGGGATGCCGCAGCTGGTGATCGCGGAGATCATCTTCGGGTAGCCGGACGGCCGGCCGCCTCTTTCCCGGTTAGTGCCACCCGATCTGCCCGGCCAAGTCCCGGAAGAAGGCTACGGCCGCGGGGTCCGCGCGTTCCCCGCTCCAGACCAGTTCCCCGGCAGCCACCTGCCCCAGCGCGTACACGCCCAGGGCGATCTGCCCGATGGCGACGTAGCCGCAGGCGAACTGGCCGACGCCAAAACCCAGGGTGACGGCGGCCTGGGCCAGCGCGGTGAGGCCGAAAATCACCTGGCCGAACCCGAACAGCAGCCCGATCCCGATCTGCGCGACCACAACCAGTCCGACGGCGAACTGCCCGATGGCAATCACTCCTTTCGCCACCCGCAGCCTGCCCCGGGAGTCGCGCCCGAAGGCCACATGAATCACCGGGTAGCCGAGGAAGGTGGCGGACGATCTCCAGTCGAAACCCGACCCGCGCCATTCCTGCCGGGCCGGCCAGGGCGCCCCGCAACGCGGGCAGGCGCGCGCCGCGTCGCTGACCTGGCCGCGGCACTCCCGGCAATTCGCCAGGGCCATTGGGCTACTTCTTCTTGCTGTTGAGGTAAGCGACGATATCCCCCATCTCATCGGCCGTCACGGTCTGCCACTGGGTGTTCTTCGAAACCATGCGGGAGAGCATCCCGTCGCCGTGCAGCCATACCGATGACACCATGGAGAACGGGGTGACGCTGCCGGCTTTGGCCGTCAGGTCCACCGAGCCGTACTGGCCTTCGTCGTGGCAGGAAGCGCAGAACTTGGCCTCGAACACCTGCCGTCCCCGGGCGCTGTCTCCCGGACGGTCGGAACCCGGTGTGCCGGCCACGTAGGTGAAGATGTCCGCGGCCTGCCGCTCGTCCATGGGAGAGCGCTTGATGCCGGCCTTGTCCATGGCCGGCCACATCGCGCTCACATGGCTCCACAGGGCCCCGGCCATGGTGTTTGGTGTGTAGCCCTGGCCGCCCAGGGCGGGCGCGGAGTTGCCTCCCACGCCTCTGACGCTGTGGCAGGCCGCGCACTGCAGTTCGGTGAACAATTTCTCGCCCTGCGCTCGATCTCCGGCCTGTCTGGAACCGCCGCAGGCGGCGAGGGAGAGCATGAGAAGGGTCGTAAGGATGAAGTTCGATCGCATCTAAGGGATATCTTACGGCGAGCCTCTTCAGATAGCCAGCATTCTGAGGAATCGTGATGTGGCTTGCGTTATACCGGGATTCGCACTCCCCAATAGGCGGCATTGCCGCCGGCGGCGAGCGGGGAGCCCTTCCGGCGTCCGGCCCTGCGGTCCACCAGGCCCCGGCTGGCGCATTCCTGGTCCACGCTTCGGGCGAAATCCGCCAGCACACGGCCCAGGAACGAGGTCCGGTTGTGGTCATCGTGTGCCCGGCACAGGCCTTCCCGGACCGACAGCAGGCCGGAAGTGTCCCACTCGGTGGTATCGATGTCCAAACTCACCATCCGGCCCGGATTCCCCTCCTCCCGGTAGCGGTGTTCCGCCTGAAACACCTTCTCGCAGCGCTCGAGGAAGCTGTAGGAGGCGCTTCCCGGCTGGGTGCAGAGGCGCTGGAAGAAGAAGAAGTCCGCAATGGCGGCGAGTTCGGTGTCGGCAACGCTGCGCAAATCCAGGGTGGCGAACATCAAGACACCTTTCCGGTCAATAGAATACGCCTGTCCGGCGTCCGATTCCATACCCTGCATACAGCGGCTTAATAACGGGTACTATCCCCCCGTACGCCGGAGTTGGGACTCTCGTAAGGGGGGATCGTAGGACCGGACGCCCGGTACCCCCGGCTTTGCTGGCTGGTCCCCGGGTCAGGGTTTCGTCCTCTTTGGCTCGCTCTCCCCAGGAGCAGGGGGAAGGCCCAGCAGGGAGGCCAGCGCCTTTGAATAGGTCTCCGGATCGAAATTCCGGGGCTCGGCGATCAGTTGGAGGGCGCAGCCTTCCAGGAAGGCAGTGACCAGCCCGGCCAGGGCCTCCGCGGTGACGTTTGCGTACCTGGCAGGGTTCTGAGCGACCACGGAGCGGGCCAGGGGCAGGTAGGACTGCCGGTACCGTTCCAGGGCCGTGCGGATGCGATCGCGGATTACCTGGTCGTGGGAGCCGGTGAACCAGAAGTCGAAGAAGAGTTCCAGCCGCACGCGGTCCCGGAGCAGGCTTTCCAGAGCGTTCCGGACCTCGGCGGCCAGGCGGGAGGGCGCCTCTTCGGGACTGCCCTCGCGTTCCGCGGCCCGCCGCAGGATGGTCTCTTCGAGAAGCCAGTCGAGAAGCGCCAGCAGCAGCGCCCTGCTATTGCCGAAATAGAAGAAAATCAAGCCATTGCTGATACCGGCCTGGGCCGCCACAGCGCGGCTGGAGAGGCCGGCCACGCGCTGGCGAAGGGCCACCCGGTAGGCGGCTTCGAGGATCTGGCGGCGGCGGTCGTGAGGGGCTTTTGGGCGGGGCACGGGGACCTCCATTGATCAACTGCTCAATCCCATGATACCCTGAATGCTGAGGAATTGAGCAAGTGCTCAATACGCGCCCGGAGGTCCCCTATGTCGCTCCCCCCTCGAAACGCCGCCCTGACCCTTGCCCTGACGGCAACCCTGGTTTCCTGCGCCCGCCAGCCCGCCGGCCCTTCCGCCCCCGAACGGCCGGTTCCGGTCCGGATCGAACGGCCCCACCGCATTCAACGGCCTGCGTCGGTTGCGGCCAGCGGCACGGTCGAGGCCGCCGAAACGGTGGAACTGGCCTTCCAGGTGGCCGGCCGGGTTACTCGCGTGGTGGCCGATGAGGGCCAGGCCGTGCGGCGCGGCCAGGCAATCGCCGAACTCGACGCCGCCGACTATCGGTTCGGGCTGGAAGCGGCCGAAGCCCAGGAGGGCATCGCCCGGGCGAGCCTGGAGAAGGCCCAAACGGGCACTCGCGAGGAAGAACTGGAGCAGGCCCGCGCGGCTTTCCAGCGCGCCGAGGACGAGTACCGGCGCTACCGCCAGCTGTACGAACGAAAGAGCATGGCGCCAGTGGACTTCGCCCGGGTGGAGGCGGCTTACCGCGCGGCCCGGGCGCAGTTCGAGATGGCGCAGAACGGGGCTCGCAAGGAGGACCGCGCGGCCGCCGGTTCGGCCGTCCGTCAGGCGCAGGCCCAGGTGGAGGTCAGCCGGAAACGCGTGCGCGACAGCCGCCTGATCTCTCCCATCGACGGAGCGGTGGCCCGGCGCGGCATCGACCCCGGCGAGATGGCCGGGGCGGGAATGCCGGTCTTCAGCATCGTCGCCCTGAATCCGGCCCGGGTGCGGGTCGGGATTCCGGAGACGGACATCGGCCGGGTGCGTCCGGGCCAGCGCGCGCTGGTCGTGATCCCCGCCCTGGACAACCGGGAATTCCCGGGTACCGTGGAACTGGTGGGCGTGGCGGCCGACCCCAACTCCCGCACCTTCAGCGCCAGGATCACGGTTCCCAACCCCGGCCTGCTGCTGAAAGCCGGCATGATCGCCGAGGCAGCGATCGAAGGCAGAAGTTTCATCGACGTCCTGAGCATCCCCGGGGAGGCCGTGGTGCACGACCCGCAGGGGGTCACACTGGTGTATGTGTACTACCCCGACAGCCGCCGGGTCCATGCACGCCGGGTGGAAACCGGCCGGGCGCGGGACAGCGGCATCGAGATCGCCAGCGGCCTCTCCAACGAGGACCTGCTGGTGGTCGCCGGCCAGCACATGGTGAAAGAGGGGGCGCTTGTCGAGGTCGTCCAATGAACCCCATCCGCGCTTCTCTCCGCCACCCCTCGGTTGCCCTGGCGCTCACCGCCCTGCTCTTCGCCGCGGGCGGGTATTCACTGGCCCGGATGCCCAGGCGCGAAGACCCCAGGATCACCATCCGCACCGGCCTGGTTTCCGCGCTCTATCCCGGCGCTACCGCCGAGCAGGTGGAGAAGCAGGTGACCGCCAAGATCGAGGAGAGACTGTTCCGGTACGCCGAAGTACGGAAAGGCCGGACCTTCTCCACCAGCCGGGCGAACGCCGTCATCATCAACGTGGAGCTGGAGGACTGGGTCACGGATCCGGACACCTTCTGGTCCAAGCTCCGGCACGACCTGAACCAGCTCCGCGCCACCGACCTGCCGGAGGCCGTGCGCGGCCCGGTGGTGAATTCCGATTTCGGCGATACGGTGGCCGTGCTGCTGGCCGTTCGCGGAAGCCGCTACGGCTACCGGGAACTGAAGGACTACGCGCAGCGTATCGAGGAGGCCTTGCGGACGCTGCGGCCGGTCTCGAAGATCCGGCGGGTGGGAGAGCAGGATGAGGAAATCCGCATCACCAGCTCGCTGGAGCGGCTGTCGCAATACGCTCTGAACCCGGTGAAGATCATCGGCGCGCTGCAGGGGCGCAACGCCGTCGAGTACGGCGGCAGCCTGGAAACACCGGGGCTGAAGGTTCAGCTTGACCCGAACGGTCCTTTTCAAACCGAGGAACAGATCCGCCGGGTGATTGTCGACGTCTCGCCGCTGACCGGCCAGCCCGTCCATATCGGCGATGTGGCGCAGGTGCACAGGGGCTACAAGGATATCGAGTTCCTCACCCGGTTCCAGGGAGAGCCGGCTCTCATGCTGGCGGTGGAGATGCAGGAGGGCCATAACATCGTGGAGCTGGGCAAGGCGCTGCGGGCGAAACTGGACGAGGTCCGGGCAACCCTGCCTCCCGGCGTGCGAATCGACTTCGTGGCGGACCAGCCGGAGGTGGTGAGAGAGCGCGTGGCGAATTTCATCCGCGAGTTCGGCATTGCCATCGCGGCGGTGATCCTGGTCACCATCCTGCTGCTGCCGTTCCGGGTGGCCTTGATCGCGGCGCTGGCCATTCCGGTAACGGTGGCCATTACTTTCGGGGTGATGAACGCGCTGGGCATCGAGCTGCACCAGGTCTCGATCGCGTCGCTGATCGTGGTGCTCGGCATGGTGGTGGACGACGCTATCGTCATTGCCGACAACTACGTGGAGCTGCTGGATCGCGGAACGCCGGTGGAAGAAGCCGCCTGGCGCTGCGCCACCGAGATGGCCGTGCCGGTGCTCACCGCCACTCTGACCATCGTGGCCTCGTTCCTGCCCCTGCTGACCCTGAGCGGAGCGGTGGGTGAATTCATCCGCGCGCTGCCGCTGACCGTGGCGACCGCCCTGCTGTCCTCCTACGCCGTGGCGATGCTGTTGACCCCGCTGCTGGCGCGTTTCTTCATCCGGGAGGGACTGCACGGCGCCGCGGCAGGAGGCAGAACAGCCCGGCTGGCGCCGCTGGAGATCATGCGGCGGGGCTACGCGGTGGCGATCCGCTTCGCCATGCGGCGCAAGGCGCTGACGCTGGCAGGCGCGGCGCTGGCTCTGGCCGCCGGCGCCGCGATGCTGCGCTTCGTGCCGCGCCAGTTCTTCCCCTCCGCGGAGCGGAGCCAGTTTGTCGTCGATATCTTCGCTCCGGAAGGAACGCCCATCTTAGCGACCGGCGAGCTGGCGCGCCGTATCGAGCAACACCTGGCGGCGGAGCCGCTGGTGCGCGACTTCTCGACCTTCCTGGGCGGCAGCGCCCCCCGGTTCTACTACAACGTCAATCCCCAGCAGCCGGCTTCGAACTACGCGCAGCTGCTGGTGAACACGCAGCGCGTGGAAGGTACTTCCGAGCTGGCTCACCGGCTGCGCGGCCGGCTGGCCCGTGTAGCGCCGGACGCCCAGGTGCTGGTGCGGGAGCTGCAGCAGGGCAACGTGATGGAGGCGCCGGTGGAGGTGCGGGTGCTGGGGGACGACCTGGCCACCCTGAAGACGCTGGGCGCCCGGATCCGGACCGTGCTTCGCGACATTCCTGGCGCCGTGTACGCGCATACCGATTTCCGGGAGGACCTGTGGCAGTTGCGCATCGACGTGAAGGAAGAAGCCGCCAACCGCCTGGGACTGAGCCACAGCTCGATCGCGCGCCAGCTGGCGGGGAGCTTCAGCGGCTTGCCGGTCACGACCTTCTGGGAAGGAGACCGCGCGGTGGACGTGACCCTGCGGGTGGACGAGGAGCGCCGCCGGTCGTTCGCCGACGTGGAGAACGCTTATGTCACCTCGCTGCTGACCGGCGCCAGGGTGCCGCTGCGCGCGGTGGCCTCCTTCCGGCCTGAATGGGAGAGCGGGCGCATCGTGCGGCGCAACGGAGTCCGCACCCTGACGGCGCGGGTGTTCGCGGATGAGACCTCCCTGGCGTCCGAGGTGCTTGCCAGGGCGCGTCCGGCGATCGAACGAATTCCGCTTCCGCGCGGATACCGCATCGAGTACGGCGGCGAATCGGAGCGGCAGGCGGAGACCTTCTCGGAGATGCTGGGCGCGCTGGCCATCAGCGTCGGCGCCATCTTTCTGATCCTGCTGTTCCAGTTCCGTTCGGTATCCGAGCCCCTGGTGGTCATGGCCTCCATCCCTCTGGCTTTCCCGGGAGCCATCCTGGGGCTGCTGCTCACCGGCAATCCGTTCGGGTTCACGGCCTTCATGGGCATCGTCAGCCTGGGCGGCATCGTGGTGCGCAACGCCATCATCCTGGTGGATTACATCAGGGAGCGCATGGCGGAAGGCGTGGCCCTGGAGCAGGCCGCGCTGGAAGCGGGCGAGCGCAGGCTGCGGCCCATCTTCCTGACCACCATGGCGGCGGCGGTGGGTGTGACTCCCATGATCCTCTCCGGCTCGACCCTGTGGTCGCCGCTCGCCAGCACCATCGCGGTCGGCTTGATCGCCTCCATGGCCTTCACGCTGATTACGGTCCCGGTGCTCTTCCTGCTGGTGGCCGGACGCCGTTGGGGTGGAATGGCGCCGGGAGGCGCGGCCGCCGCCGTGCTGCTGCTGGCATGGCCGGCCGGGGCTGCGCCGCGGCCCATCACGCTGGAGGAAGCCGTGGACCTGGCCATGAGGGGCAACAGCGTGGTGAAGCTTGCATCCCTGAAAGTCCGCGAGGCCGAAGCGCGCAGCGCCCAGGCCCGTTCGCACTACTTTCCCCAGGTTTCCCATGAATCCAGCCTGTACAACATCGTGGAGAAGCAGCGTCTTGACATCCCGCGGGGCGCGTTGGGCGTAATTCCCGAGGTCGGGCCCATCCCCCTGGCCTCCACCACCGTGCTGCAGGGAGGGCGCTCGCTGTTGCTCTCTCAGACCACCGCGGCGCAGCCCCTGACTCAGTTGTTTCGCATTCGCGAAGCCAACGCCGTGGCGCGGGCCGAAGTCGCCGTCATGCAAAGCCAGGCCGAGCGGGCCCGCGTCGAGATCGCCGCGCGGGTGAAGGAGCTGTACTACACACTGCTGGGGCTGCGGGCCCGCGGCCGCGCCGCGCGCGCGGCCGTCACTGCCGCCGAGGCACGCCTGAAGGAAGGGCAGGATGCCGTGGAGACCGGAACCGCCCTGGCCGTGCGCGCCATGCAGGCGCGAGTCTCGCTGCTGGAGTCCCGGCAGGCCAGCCTGACGCTGGAGATACAGTCCGGCGATGCCGCTCTGGAGTTCAACGAGCTGCTGGGCCTGCCGCTCGATACCGAACTCGAGCCGGCGCCCGTGGAGACGGCGCCGCAGGCCGGGCCGCTGGCAGCCTACCTTCAGCAGGCGAATGCCGCCAATCCGGAACTGCGGGCGGCCAGGCAGACGCTGGACAAGGCCCGGCACGGCGTGGCGGCGGCCAGGGCGGAACGCATCCCGGAGGTGGGCCTGTTCGCGCAGCACATCTATCAGAACGGCGTGCCGCTTCTGGCCTCCAACAACGGCGTGGCGGGACTGCGCCTGACCTACAGCCTGTTCGACTGGGGGAGGCGCTCGGCCGCGGTCAAGGAGCGCGAAGCACAACTCGCCCAGGCGGAGCAGGACCTGCAAAGGGTGGAGCGCCGGGTTGCCATTGAGGTCGAGAAGGCCTACCGGCGGCTGCAGCGAGTGCAGGGGGTAGCCGCGCTGGCGCGCGAGGCGCACGGCGTTCGCCTCGAGGCGCTGCGCATCGCCCGGGACCAGCACGAGCTGGGCCTGAGCGGCCAGGCGGCCTGCGAGGAGGCCAACGCGGCGGCCGCGGCGGCCGACGCAGAGTTGCGTGCGGCCGAGTACCAGGTCGAGACGGCCATCGCCGACCTGGACCGGTTGGCGGGGGCCCGCTAGAGCCGGGCCGGCTTGTCGCTGGCGCCGCGCCGCTGTATGCTAACATCCGGCAGGAGGAGGCGTGCAGGGCGAAGGGGACCAGACCGCTGAGACCCTGAGCCTTCGCTGCGGGGCCGTTTCGGCTGGAATCGTGCTCCTCAATGCGGAGGGGAGGATCATCTATGCCAATCCCGCCGCCTGCTCGATCCTGAACCTCTCTCCCGGCGAAGTGACTGGCAGTTCTTTCGAGGAGGCCTGCCGGCTGGCGATCCGCGAAGACGGCTCTCCGTTTCCCGGCGGCGACCACCCCGCCAGGGTCACCCTGCGAACCGGCGCTCCGCTGCGCAACGTGGTCATGGGTCTGCAAGCGGGCAGTGCCTCCCCAGCGCGCTGGATACGAGTCGATTCGGAACCCGTCGGCGATCCTGCGGCGGCCGCCGTGCGAGAAGTCCTGGTCACCTTTCAGGACATCAACCGGCAGAGGCAGGCCGAGGAGGAACGGCGCCGCGAATCCGAGCTCGGTTTCGCCATCATCGATACGATGGCGAGCCTGGTGATCGTTCTGGATCCCGAGGGCCGCGTCGAACGGTTCAACGGGGCCTGCGAGCAGGTCACCGGCTACAGCTTCGCGGAAGTCGCCGGACGCCCCTTTTGGGATCTCCTGCTGCTGCCCGAGGAGGCGGACGGAGTCAAAGCGGTCTTTGCGGAACTGCGCGGCAGGGTGGAGGCCGCCGCTCCCTGGAGCAGCGAACACCAGAATCACTGGATCACCAGGACCGGCGAGCGCCGCCTCATCGCCTGGACCAACACCGTGCTGTTTGGCCCGGGGGGCCGCGTGGAGCACGTGATCGGGATTGGCGTGGACATCACCGCGCGCAAGCAGGCCGAGGATTCCCTGCACCGCAGCGAGCAGTTTATCCGCATGATCATCGACGTGGCGCCTGCCCGCATCGCCTATGCCGACCGTAGCCTGAACTATCGCTTCGTGAACCAGCGCCACGCCGACTGGCTGGGGGCCCCCAAGGAAGAAATCGTCGGCAGGCCCGTGGCCCGTTTCATCTCGCCCGCTTCCTTCCAGAGCGTCCAGCCCTTCCTGGAACAGGCCCTGGCCGGACGCGAGGTGCGCCTGGACGACTTCGTCATGCTGCACCGCGGGGAGCGCCGCCGCCTGCGGCTCAATTACCTGCCCCATTTCGCGGAAGACCGCCAGGTGATGGGAGTGCTCGTGGTGGTCGAGGACATCACCGAACAGCGCCAACTCGAGGAGCGCTTGCGCCAGTCGCAGAAGATGGAGGCGGTGGGAACCCTGGCCGGAGGCGTCGCCCACGACTTCAACAACCTGCTCACCGTGATCTCGGGCTACAGCGAACTGCTGCGCGAGAGTCTCGGGGCGGAAAGCCGGTTGCTGCCGGAAGTGGAGGAAATCCAAAAGGCCGCCGACCGCGCCGCCTCGCTCACCAGCCAGTTGCTGGCCTACAGCCGGAAGCAGATGCTGCGGCCCCGGCCGATTTCCCTCAACGCCGTGGTTTCCGGTATCGAGCCCATGCTGCGCCGCCTGATCGGCGAACACATCGCCCTGCACCTCGTCCTGGATCCCGCGGCCCGGATGGTGAAGGCGGATCCGGGCCAGGTCGAACAGGTCATCCTCAACCTCGCCGTGAATGCCCGCGACGCCATGCCGGAGGGCGGCCGTCTGACCATCGAAACCCGGGAGGTGGACCTGCAACAGGCGGAGGCCGGACAGCTTCCGCTCCCCGCCTCCGGGCGCTACGTCCTGCTGGCGGTAAGCGACACCGGGCACGGCATGGACAAGGAGACCCTGGCGCACCTGTTCGAGCCCTTCTTCACCACCAAGCAGATGGGCCGCGGCACGGGTCTCGGACTCTCCACCGTCTACGGCATCGTCAGGCAAAGCGGCGGCTATATCTGGGCCCACAGCGAGCCCGGCATGGGCGCCACTTTCAGGATCTACCTCCCGGTCCTCTGCGAAGCTCCCGCGGAAACGCAGCCCCAGCCCCGGCCGGCCGGCGCCGCGGCCGGGACGGAAACCATATTGCTCGTCGAGGATGAAGCCAGCCTGCGGCGGATGGTGGCCGAAGCCCTGGGCCGCTGCGGTTACACGGTGCTCCAGGCCGGGGGCGGCGAAGAAGCACTCTCCGTGGCGCGCGCGCACAAAGGCCCGCTCCATCTGCTGGTGAGCGACGTGGTGATGCCGGGCATGAATGGAAGAGATATGGCCCGCAAACTCCGCCGGGCGCGCCCTGGCCTGAAGTGCCTGTTCGTCTCCGGGTATGCCCAGGCCGGCTTGCAGCGCCCCCGCCCCGCCCGCTCCGGCACGGACTTCCTGCAGAAGCCCTTCACCGCCGAAGCGCTCGCCCGCAAGGTTCGCCAGATGCTGGACGGTTAGAGACCAGCCCCCGATCTGAGAATTGGCCCCTCAGACCTGCCATTGGCATGAGGGCAAGCCGTCAGCGCCCGGCACTTAGCGATCAACTTCGGTAATCAGCGTCCCAGCGCGGGTGCGGTCCCCGGGTGGGGATGTCCATGGGCTCGGCCGGCGAGTTGGAGTATCACGCCGGTCAAAAAAGCTGCGGGCCGGCCGCTGTTCGCTGACAGCTCCTGCCCGTCAGACCGTCACGGCCGCCGCGTAGCGGCAGTCGCGTCCGGCCTCGAACATCGCCAGGATATTGTCCGGCGGAACGTCCGGCTGGATATTGTGGACAGCCGACAGAACGTAACCGCCTCCCGGCCCCATGATGTCGAACATGCGCCGCACTTCCGCCCGCACCTCCGAGGGGGAACCGTGCGGCAGGACGTGCTGGCTGTCGATGCCGCCCCAGAACGCAATGCGTCCTCCGAACTCCCGCTTGAGCCGCTCGGGTTCCATGTTCCGCGCGGTCACCTGTACCGGATTGATGGCGTCGATTCCAATATCGATGAAGTCCTCCATGTAACGGTAGACCGAGCCGCAGGTGTGGTACAGGATCCTGGCCCGCGTCTGGCTGCGGATGGACTCGACGATGCGCTCCTGGTACGGCCGGATCAGCTTGCGGTAGAGCGGAACCGAGCACACCGGGCGGTCCTGCTGGCCGATATCGTCGCCGAAGGCCACGATGTCGATCAGGTCGCCCAGTTGATCGAAGGCCAGCCGGTTCCATTCGATCATGATCTCCACGATGGCGTCCATCAGGGCCCGGAACAGGTCGTGATCCTGCCCCAGGTCCAGGAACCAGTCCTCAAACCCGCGCGAATACTGGGCCTGGTGCACCAGGTTGTAGCGGGCGTTGTACATCACCGCGTAGTCGGTCCGGCGCAGCCGCAGCGCCTGTTCCCGCAGTTTGCGGTAGCGGCCCGGGTCGCTGGGATCGGGCCAGGGAAACCGGGCGATGTCCGCGGCCGTGATCTTTCCCGCCAGCGGGCAGCGGGACAGTTCGTAGTAGTGGCAGCCGGCCGGCTTGCGGCGCTCGACGCCCCATTCGTCGCGCCAGGTTTCCGCGTCCAGGTCGATGTCGCGGACCTGGTCGGGCGGGCCTTGCGAAACCGCGCGCGCGTCCACGTCCAGGTGCTCGAGCACCCGCTCGTCCACCGTCACCACCTGCTGCATGCGGTCCACGACGGCGCCCGGCGCTCCGAAGCCGAGCCGGGCGCGCAGGTTCTCGTAACCGCCCAGTACCATGCCGGTGAAGCGAGCCGTCCCCAGGTCCATGGGCAGGCGGTCCGGCTCGCGGTGTTCCAGCGCCGCGATCACGCGTTCCCGATGTGTCATAGAGGGTTCCCCCCACTTACGGCTAGATGAAAAAATTGCCCATCCTGCGAAACTTCTCGTAGCGCTGCCGGACCAGTTCCCCGGGCGGGAGCCGGCTCAGTTCTCCGAGAGCCCGGCGCAGGGTTTCGCCCAGCAGCCGGCTCGCCTCGTCCCAGTCCTCCTGGGCGCCCCCGGGCGGCTCGGGAACGATGGCGTCGATCAGCCCCAGCCGGTGCAGGTCGGCGGCCGTGATCCTCAGCGCCTTGGCCGCCAGCTCCGCCTTGCCCGAATCGCGCCAGATGATGGCCGCGCAACTCTCCGGCGAAATCACGCTGTAGATGGCGTTCTCCATCATGTAGACGTGGTTGCCCACGCCCAGCGCCAGCGCGCCGCCGCTGCCGCCTTCCCCGATCACCACCGCCACGACGGGAATCGTCAGGCGGGCCATCTCCCGCAGGTTATGGGCGATCGCTTCGGCCTGGCCGCGCTCCTCGGCGTCGATGCCCGGATAGGCGCCCGGAGTATCCATGAACGTCACCACCGGGCGGCCGAACTTGGCCGCCATCTTCATCACCCGGATGGCTTTCCGGTAACCTTCCGGCTTGGGCATGCCGAAATTGCGGTGGAAGCGCTGCTTGGTGTCGCGGCCCTTCTGCTCGCCCACCACCATGACAGGCTGCCCGTCGAAAAAGGCCATGCCGCACACGATGGCGGGATCGTCCGCGAAGCTGCGGTCGCCGTGCACCTCGCGGAAATCGGTGAAGAGCCGCTCGATGTAGTCCAGGGAATAGGGGCGCTTGGGGTGCCGCGCGAGCAGGACCCGCTGCCAGGAAGGATCCTTCTGCGCAAGCTGTTCGGGCGTCAACTGCCCGCCGGCCGAAGGTGTCTGTTCGTTTGCCATGGAAAAACCACCTGGGCCGTCTCAACCGGCCAGTACTTCAATCGCCTCCGAGCCGCAGATCTTCTCCACCGCGTTGCGGAACTCTTTATCCGGTCTGACCCGGGCGGGAACATCCAGAATAACGGAAAAATCGCGCGGTTTCTCCAGCTTCAAGCGGACCCGGGTTTCTCCCGCCTTGTTCTGGAAGATCTTTTCCAGCGAGGCCGCCCGGTCCCCCGTGCCGCGCCCCAGCAGCACCCGAATCGAGATCAGGGACGGCAGATTGACGCGGGCTTTCTCCAGCGCGGTCACGTCCTGCACCGAGATCTTGGGCGGGCCGCTCTCCTCGGGCAGCACCAGGCCGCGCACCAGCACGGCCTGGTCCTCCACCAGTTCCTGGGCCAGGCGCTCGTATTGCGACGCGAAGACCAGGGCGTCGATGCTGCCGCTCAAGTCCTCCAACTGCATGGACGCCCAGGCCTTGCCCTCCTTGTTGCGCTTGCGCTGCACCTGCGAGATCACGCCGCAGAGGGCCACCTCCGTGTTCTTGGCGAGGCCCTCCAGGGAGCTGCTGTCGTGCGTGGCCAGGTCCGCGATGCGGTCGCGGAACTGATCCAGGGGATGTCCGGTGACGTAGAAGCCGAGCATTTCCTTTTCGCCCTGGAGCTTGACGCGTTCCGCCCAGTCCGGCGCCTGGGGCAGCGGCCGTTCGAACTCCTCCTGCGGCCCGAACTCTTCGCCGAACAGCCCCGCCTGTCCGGCCAGACGGTCGCGCCAGGCACGCTGCCCGGACTCGATGGCGCCGTCCACCGCCAGGAACAACTGCGCGCGCGTCCCTTCCAGCGAATCCATCGCGCCCGCCTTGATCAGGCTTTCGATGATGCGCTTGTTCACCGTGGTGAGGTCCACGTGCTCGCTGAACTGATAGATGCTGCGGAACTGCCCGGCCCGCTCCCGCCCCGCCAGGATCGCTTCCGCCGCCGCCTGCCCCAGATTCTTGATGGCTCCCAGGCCGAAACGGATGGCCTTTCCACCCTCGACGCTGGCGTCCGGGGTGAAGTGCCAGCGGCTGGCGTTCACGTCCGGCGGCAGCACCGTGATGCCCATCTCGCGGCATTCGTTGATGTACTTGACCACCTTGGCCGTATTGCCCGTCTCCGAGGTCAGCAGGGCGGACATGAAGTCCACCGGATAGTGCGCCTTCAGATAAGCCGTCACGTAGGCCAGGAAGGCATAGGCGGCGGAGTGCGACTTGTTGAAACCGTATCCGGCGAATTCCTCCATGAGGTCGAAGATCTTCTCGATCTTCTTCCTGGGGAATCCGTTGGCCAGCGCTCCCTGCAGGAAACGCGCGCGCTGCTTGGCCATCTCCTCGGGTTTCTTCTTGCCCATGGCGCGGCGCAGGATGTCGGCCTCGCCGAGCGAATATCCGGCCAGGCGGTTGGAGATCTGCATCACTTGTTCCTGGTACAGGATCACCCCGTAGGTTTCCTCCAGGATGGGCTTCAATTCGGGCAATTCGTAAGTGATCGCCTTGCGCCCGTGCTTGCGGTCGATGAAGTCGCCCACCATGCCGCCTTGCAGCGGCCCCGGACGGTACAGCGCATTCAGGGCAGTGAGGTCCTCCAGCCGGCTGGGCTGGTAGCGCCGGAGGATGTCGCGCATGCCTTCGGACTCGAACTGGAATACCCCGCTGGTGTAGCCTTTGGAGAAGATCTCGTACGTGGAGGCGTCGTTCAGCGGCAGGTCCTCCACCGCCAGTTTCACGCCGTGGTTTGCGTCGATCAGCTTCAGGGTATCGTCCACCACGGTGAGCGTGGTGAGGCCCAGGAAATCCATTTTGAGAAGCTGCAGCTTCTCGAGCGAACTCATGTCGAACTGGGTGACGATTTCCTCTTTGTTGGTGCGGTACAGCGGCACCAGGTTCTTCAGGGGTTCCGGGGAGATGACCACGCCGGCGGCGTGCACCGAGGCGTTGCGCGCCAGCCCCTCCAGGCGCTGGGCCACTTCCAGCACCTCGCCCACCCGCGCGTCTTTGCGGCTCAACTCCTCCAAAGCCGGCTCGGCGGCGATAGCGTCCTTCAGCTTGATGTTCAGGACGTTGGGGATCAGCTTGGTGATCCGGTCCACGTCCGCGAAGCTCATGTCCAGCACCCGGCCCACGTCCTTGATCGCCGCCCGGGCGCCCAGGGTGTTGAAGGTGATGATCTGGGCCACCTGCTCCCGGCCGTACTTCTCGGTGACGTACTGGATCACCTCTCCGCGGCGGTTCATGCAGAAGTCGATATCGATATCCGGCAGGCTGATGCGCTCGGGGTTGAGAAAACGCTCGAACAGCAGCTCGTATTGCAGCGGATCGATGTCGGTGATCTGCATGGCATAGCTCACCAGGCTGCCGGCCGCCGACCCGCGCCCCGGCCCCACCGGGATGCCCTTGGACCGGGCGAACCGGATGAAGTCCCAGACGATCAGAAAGTACCCGGAGAACTTCATCTGCTGGATCGTGTGGATCTCCCGGTCCAGCCGCTCCGCGTATTCCGCCAGCTCGTGCTTCAGGCGGCCCGCCGCCCGCATGGCTTCCAGGCGGACGCGGCGCTTTTCGAAGCCCTGCCGGGCCACGTATTCGAAGTAACTGTCGGTCGAGTGGCCCTCGGGCACTTCGAACTTCGGAAACGGCTCCTCGATCTTGTCCAGGGTGACCTGGCAGCGCTGCGCGATCTCCCAGGTCCGGTCGAGGGCGTCCTCCAGCTCGCCGAACAGCTGCATCATCTCCTCGCGGGTCTTCAGGTAGAAGTCCGCAGTGGGCCACTTCATGCGCTGGGGGTCGCTGATGGTCTTGGCCGAGTGGATGCAGAGCAGGATCTCGTGCGCCCGCGCGTCGTCGCGGCGCAGGTAGTGCGAGTCGTTGGTGACCACCAGGGGGATGCCGGTCTCCTGCGAAAGACGGTGGATGAGAGGGCCCACCCGCCGGTCCGGCTCCAGCCCGTGGTCCTGCAGTTCGAGGAAGAAACTGCCCTTCCCGAACATATCCTCGTACCCGTGAGCCAGGCGGCGGCCTTCTTCATACCGCTCCGCCATCATGGCTTCGTTGATGTCCCCCCGCAGGCAGGCCGACATGGCGATCAGGCCCCGGGAGTGGCGGGCCAGAAGGTCCTTGTCGATCCGCGGCTTGTAGTAAAAGCCTTCCAGAAACGCCGTGGAGACCAGCCGGATCAGGTTCCGGTAGCCCTCCTGGGTCTCGCACAACAGAACCAGGTGGTTATAGCGGTCCGATTCCGACCGGGTACGCATCCCCTGCTGCGACACGTACACCTCGCAGCCGATCACCGGGTGAATCCCCCGCGCCTTGGCCTTGGTGAAGAACTCGACCGCGCCGAACAGGTTCCCGTGATCGGTCATGGCCACGGCGGGCATTTGCTGGGCCTGTACCAGGTCCATCAACTGGGGGATCCCGCAAGCACCGTCCAGCATCGAGTAGTCGGTGTGGCAGTGCAGGTGGACGAAGGGAGTGTCGGACATCTGAACAACAGTATAGCGTCGGGTCCGACCGTGCCACAGACGCGGCCCGTAGGGCCGCTGCGCCGTCACCACGCTGCGCCCGCAGCCCCGCGCGCTCTCTATTCCCGCAGCGTTTCCTGCAGGGCCCGCCGGGCGGCGTGATATCCGCACAGCCCGTGCACGCCCGGCCCCGGGGGCGTCGACGCCGAGCAGATGTACAGCCCCCGTACGGGCGTCGAGTACAGCCGGCGCGTCGGACGGAACAATAACTGCCGCAGATCGGCCGCCCCGGCGCCGATGTCGCCTCCCACGTAGTTCGGGTTGCGCCGTTCCATTTCCGCCGGTCCCATCGCGCTGCGCGCCAGGATCCGCTCCCGGAAACCGGGCGCGAAACGCTCGACCTGCCGCTCGATGCGCTCCCGCATGTCGAAGGCCGATCCCCGCGGCACGTGGCAATAGGCCCAGGCGGTCTGTTTTCCCTTCGGAGCGCGGGTGGAATCGAACAGGGCGGGCTGCACCAGCAGCACGAAGGGCCGCTCGGACGGCCGGCCCTCCCACGCCTCGCGTTCCGCCTGAGCGATCTCATCCAGGGCGCCGCCCAGGTGCACCGTGGCGGCCCGCCCGCACTCCGCCGCCTGCCAGGGAATCGGCCCGTCCAGCGCCCAATCGAGCTTGAAGACGCCCGGGCCGTAGCGGTAACTCTCGAGTTTGCGGCGGAACCCGCCGGGAAACCGGTGGCCCGCGATGCGCAGCAGCGGTCCGGGCGACAGGTCGCACAGGATCGCCCGGGCGCGCGGAAGTTCGTCCACCGAGCCCACCGGTTCTCCGCACAGGATTTCGCCTCCCAGTTCCCGCAAGTACGACGCCAGGGCGTTGGAGAGACTGCCGGCGCCCCCCTTCGGCAGCGGCCAGCCCGCTGCGTGGGCCAGCAGCCCCAGCATCAGGCCGAAAGCCGCCGACGGCCGCCGTTCCAGAGGCAGCATGCCGTGAGCCGCGAGGCCCGCGAACAGGCCGCGGGCCCGGGCCGTGAGAAACAGCCGCGAGGCCAGGTCCCGGGCAGGCTGCAGCGCTTGCAGCCCGAAACGGGCCGCCAGAAGCGGCCGCCTGGGCCAGCGCATCGGTCCAAGCACCCATTCCTCCAACTGCGGCCAGTCCCGGACCAGCGGAGCCGTTAAGTTGCGGTAAGCCAGCTCGTCTACCCCCAGGTTGACCGCCGTGGCGGGAACCGAGCGCTCCACCACCACTGCCCGCCCGTCCTCAAACGGGTGGGCCAGAACGGCCGGAGACTCCACCCATGCCAGGCCATGGGCCGCCAGGGGCAGGGTTCGAAAGAAGGGAGATGCCGCAGCCAGCGGGTGGACCGCGGAACAGACGTCATGCATGAATCCGGGCAGCGTCAATTCCTCCGAACGGACCCCGCCCCCAATGGTCTGCCGCGCCTCGTAGACCACCACCTTCCGGCCCGCCCGGGCAATCTCGATCGCCGCCGCCAGTCCGTTGGGGCCCGCCCCTATCACGATCGCGTCCGGGTTGCCTGCCATGGCCCTCCGCCTGGAATCCAGCATAGCCGGGCCATCAAGGACTTTCCCGACCCCGGATGCCAGGTTGCGGCCGTCTTCCAGGGGGCCGTTTCGGTTGAGACCTGTCACGCTGCGGTGCTAGGATCAACCCCATGATGAGAACCGCAGTTTTCCTGATCGTCTTCCTTCTGGTGGCGGCGGCCCTCCCCGCCCGGGACCTCGAGATGTACGTGGTGGACACCGAGGGAGGCAAGGCCCTGCTGATCATCTCGCCGTCCGGCCAGTCCATGCTGCTGGATGCGGGCTTCCCGGGCTACAACGGGCGGGACACCGGGCGCATCGTCGAAGCCGCCAGGGCGGCCGGGGTCAAGCAGTTCGACTACCTGGTGGTGACCCACTATGACCTGGATCACGTAGCCAACGTGCCGGATACGGTATCCCGGATTCCAGCCCGCGTGTTCGTCGATCACGGGCCCACCGCCGACAGCAATCCGCGCAGCCGGAAAACGGTGGAAGCTTACGAGCAACTGGCGGCCAAGGCAAAGCGGCTCAGCGTGAAGCCCGGGGACAGGATTCCCATCAAGGGCCTGGACGTCCTGGTGGTCGCCTCGGCCGGCGAGAAACTGGCGGCGCCCCTGAAGGGGGCCGGCGCCCCGAACGCCTTCTGCGCATCGGTAGAGCCCAGGAAATGGCCGCGCGGCAACGAGGATGTCTCCGAGAACGCCATGTCCATCGGCCTGCTGTTCACCTACGGCAATTTCCGGATGCTGGATCTGGCGGACCTGACCTGGAACAAGGAACTGGCCCTCATGTGCCCCAACAATCCCATCGGCGCCGTGGATCTGTTCATGGTGAGTCATCACGGCATGGACATCTCCAACTCGCCCGCCCTGGTACACGCCCTGCAGCCGCGCGTGGCGATCATGAACAACGGACCCAAGAAGGGCGGCGCGCCCGGCGGCTGGCAGTCGGTGCGCTCCTCTCCGGGGCTGGAAGACCTCTGGCAGTTGCACTATTCGATTCCCGGAGGCCCGCAGGCCAACTCGCCCGAGGAGTTCATCGCCAACCTCGAGGGGGGAGAGGACGGCAAGTGGATCAGGGTCTCCGCGCGCAAGGACGGCAGTTTCACCGTTACCAACGGGCGCACCGGAACGCCAAAGACCTATAAGCGCCGGAAATAATACGGCCCCGGTCCGTTCCCAGGCGGCCGGCGAGCTTGGCCGGGCGCCGATTTTGGTTTAATGGAAGATTCGCCGATTTCCCGGCCTGCGTCCGGAACGGCGTTCGAAGGAGGAACCTTTCCATGCGTTACAGCAGGTTTTTTGGCCTCGCGCTGGTGTTGCTTCTGGCCGGCGCCATCGCTGTGCCCGCCCAGGAGAACAAGACGCTGCGCGAACCGGACGTGATCTTCGTCCCAACGCCGCAGGAAGTGGTTGACGGGATGCTCGAGCTGGCCAAGGTCACCAGGAACGATGTGGTGTACGACCTGGGCTGCGGCGACGGCCGCATTGCCATCACGGCCGTCAAGAAGTATGGCGCCCGCGGCGTGGGCATCGACATCAACCCCGAGCGCATCCAGGAAGCGCAGGAGAACGCCAAGCGCGAGGGCGTGGGCAACCGGGTAACCTTCCGCAACGAGGACCTGTTCGAGGCCAACATCAAAGAAGCCACAGTCGTCACCCTGTACCTGCTGACCTCTCTCAACGTGAAGCTCCGTCCCAAGCTGTGGCACGATCTCAGGCCCGGCACCCGGATCGTCTCCCACAGCTTCGATATGGGTGACTGGAAGCCGGAAAAGGAAGTAAGTATCGACGGCCGCAAGGTCTACTTCTGGACCGTGCCCGCCCGTCCCCCGGCCGGCGGCTCCCGCTGATCCGGCTTCGCGCCCGGCCCTATGGCGTGAAAGGCTTCCCGGTGCGCCGCAGACTCTTGGGGATGCCGATCTGGCAGGTAACGTAGGCGGAGGGGCTGCGGAAGCCCCGCGTATTCATATTCCCCGCCGCGTAGCCCGGCAGGGCATCCCCGATGGTGCCGACGATCCGGTTGGCGTGCTCGGCCGTGGTGTTATGCAGGTGGGCCGCCAGGGCAACCATTTCCGACCAGGCGATTTTGATCGCCTCCTCCCAGTTCGCGCCGATACCGAACGTGTACCATTTCTCGGGCGTCTCCACCACCACCCCTCCGGTGGGGAACGAGGGGCCGCGCTCCACCTTGACGGTGACCGTGGTGTCGATCTCCACGCCCGTGCCGGTTAGCTCCCCGTCGCCCTGGTAGGCATGGGTGTCGGCGATGGTCAGCATTCCCTGGTCCACCTGCGCCCGTATGTACACCGTGCTGCCGGCCACCACCGAGTTGCAGTCCATGTTGCCGCCGTGATCCCAGGCGGCGCTCTGCACGGCCGAGGCCGACTGCAGGTAGATGGTGCCGATCATGGGGCGTATGGGAACCACGAAATCCGGCGGGAAATGCAGCATGCCGTCCTTAACCGGCGCTACCGACCGCAGCGGTCCCCGAAAGGGACCGTAGTTGTTGTAGTAGCCGTAGGGGCCGGGTTCCACGGCCACGATCCGTATGGCCACCCAATCGCCCGCCTTGATACCGTCGATGGCGAATGGCCCTCCGCGCCGCGAGCCGCGCGGCCTGGTCACGTTCGGATCGGGCACCATACCCGGCTTCAAATCGGCATCGGCGCCGCCGGGCACCTCGATCACCACGGTCTCGCCGAGTTTCAGAGTGCCGCGGACCGCCCCCCGTTCGGGATCGTCCGCTTTCAGGTAGGGTGTACGGGAAAAGCGCCGGTAGGGTTGTCCCCAGCAGAGGGCGGCGCCGGCCAGCAGAACAAGAACTGCCGCTTTGCGCATAGCGAGTGCATGATATCGCAACCGCGAATGTCATGCGCCCGCGGCCCGGCAAAGGCCGGGGCCCTCATAAAATCATGCTCGCCCCGCGTTCGGGCGACCGTATCGAGCCGCGACCGCGGGCTTTTGGGAACCAGGCGAGGGAACATTCAACCTCCATTGGTCGCGGCTCGGATCCGGCGCCTGCCCGGGTGGAAGCGGAGAGGCCTGAGCGCCGCGGCGCGGATCGGCCAACGGCCCTGCTTTGCGGGTGCTGAAACGCCGCGCTTGGTATGATCGTGGATGCAGCTAACCTGCGCGGGCGCGTAGCTCAGGTGGATAGAGCATCGGCCTTCTAAGCCGAGGGTCGTGGGTTCGAGTCCCGCCGCGCCTGCCACTATCCACGAGCGAGCCGCGGGCTCCGAAGCTCACGAACCGGTCCTTGCGGAAAACTTCCCCTGAAACGGACGGCTCCGGCCATTCCGGAACAGATTGGCCGCAAAAGCCACCAGTTGAGATCACAAACGCGCAAACCGTCCGGAAGAAAGCTCAATCCGCCGTGGGGGCGGCCGGATCACGCGAAGCGCCGTTTTGTGCGGCGAAGAGCGATTGGCGCGCCTGGGGCAGCTGGCCCTGCATCAGCCAGCGCCACACTTGCCAGTAGAACAGCCACAGCCGCCCTTCCGCCTCGGCCGATCCCGGCTCGGGAATGGAGCTTTGCAGGCGCCGCACCCCGTCCGGGTTCAGTTCCGGATGGCCGGGGTCCACTTGGGCGATCACCGCATCCAGCAGCCGGGATTCGTCCCACCACAATTCCCGCCGCAAGCCCAGCCGCACCATCGCCCGGCC
>JADZAF010000097.1 GCA_020852755.1 Bryobacterales bacterium | reverse complement strand
GGGGGGAGCTGGGGCGGGAGTACGTGGCGCCGCGGACGGAGGTGGAGGGGCGGCTGGCGGGGCTGTGCGGGGAGTTGCTGGGGGTGGAGCGGGTCGGGGTGGAGGACAGTTTTTTCGAGCTGGGGGGGCATTCGCTGCTGGCGACGCAGTTGCTGTCGCGGGTGCGGGAAGGGTTCGGGGTGGAGCTGGCGCTGCGGGCCATTTTCGAAGCGCCCACCATCGCCGGCCTGGCCGCGCGCATTGAAGAGGCCAGGAAGACGGCGGTGGAACCGGCCGGACCCGCTATACCAGCGATCTCCCGGGAGGCGCGCCGCGTCAAGCGCTCCGAGTTGGGGGCGAAGCCGTAATGGTGGGCCCGGATCAGGCCGGCGCCGCTCAGGCTGACGACGTTTTTGTTTTTCCCGCGTCGTTCGCTCAGCAGCGCCTGTGGTTCCTCGACCAGTTTGACCCGGGCAGCCCCTTCTACAACATCGCCACGCCGGTCCGGCTGAGCGGCCCGCTCGACCTGCCGGCCTTCGAGCGCACCATCAACGAGATTGTCCGCCGCCACGAATCGCTGCGCACCACCTTTGCCGTGATGGACGGCCGGCCGGTGCAGGTGGTCTCGCCCTGCCTCACACTCGAAGTTCCGGTGAACGACCTGTCCCGGCTGCCGGAGCCGGAACGCGAAGCGGAAGCCTTGCGCCTGGCCGCCGAGGATGCCCGCCGGCCCTTCAATCTCTCGACCGGTCCGCTGCTTCGAGCAGGCCTCATACGGCTCGGGGAAACCGATCACGCCGTCACCCTGACGATGCATCACATCGTTTCGGACGGCTGGTCGATGGGCGTGCTGGTGTCCGAGATCGCGGCGCTCTATCACGCTTTCTCGCGCGGCAGGCCTTCGCCTTTGCCGGACCTGCCCATCCAGTACGCCGACTTCTCGGAGTGGCAGCGCGAGTACATGAAGGGCGCGCTGCTGGAGCGACAGCTGGCGTACTGGAAGCGGCGCCTGGGCGGCGACGTTCCGGTGTTGAAGCTGCCCGCGGACCGCCCGCGTCCGGCAGTGCAGAGTTCGCGCGGGGGCAACGCCCGGATTGAAATCCCGGCCGAGGTGCTCGGTCCCCTGCGCGAGTTGACCCGCAAGGAAGGCGCGACGCTGTTCATGACCCTGCTGGCCGCCTTCCAGGTCCTGCTGGCGCGCTATACAGGCCAGGAGGACGTTACGGTGGGGACGCCGGTCGCCAACCGGACGCGCAAGGAACTCGAAGGTCTGATCGGCTGCTTCATCAATACCCTGGTGATCCGCGGCGACCTCTCCGGGAACCCCCCGTTTCACGAAATGCTGGGCCGTACGCGTGAGTCCGCGCTGGGCGCTTACGCGAACCAGGACGTGCCGTTCGAGATGCTGGTGGACGCGCTCCAGCCGGATCGCGCCATGAGTTACTCGCCGCTGTTCCAGGTGATGTTGATCCTGCAGAATACGCCGTCGCGGGTGCAGGAACTGCCGGGGCTCTCGATCCGGCGGATCGAGGCGGAGCTGGGTACTTCCACCTTCGACCTCACTCTCTCGATCGCGGAGGGGCCGCAGGCTTTGGACGTTTCCGCGGAGTACTCGACCGACCTGTTCGACCGCGCCACCATCGAGCGGCTGCTGCGCCACTACCGCTGCCTGCTGTCGTCGATTGCACGCGATCCCGGGCAGCGCATCCTCGATCTGCCGTTGATGGAGGAATCGGAGCAGCGCCAGGTCCTGGCGGGATGGAACCGGACGGAGCGGGCCTATAGCCGGGAGCGCGACGTTCACCAGTTGATCGAGGACTGGGCGGCGCGCACGCCGGAGGCCGTGGCGGTGGTCTGTGGCGGCCGGCGGCTGAGTTACGCGGAACTGGATCGCAGAGCCGGGGATCTGGCCGCACGGCTGGGAGAATTGGGGGCAGGCGCGGAGTCGATCGTCGCGGTGCGGATGGAACGCTCGGTCGAGATGATTGTGGCAACGCTGGCCGTGTTGAAGGCGGGAGCGGCCTACCTGCCCATCGATCCGAGCTATCCGGCGGAGCGCCAGGCCTACATGCTGAGCGATTCCGGCGCCGGGCTCCTCGTCGATAGCGAGGGGGTGAGGCCGATTCGAAACCGGCCGGCCGGCCGCCGTGCCGTCCCGCGCAATCTCGCGTATGTCATCTATACTTCCGGCTCCACCGGGCAGTCGAAAGGCGTGCTGGTGGAGCGGCGCAGCCTGCTCAACGCCTACAGGGCCTGGGAGGACGAGTATGCGCTGAAGGAAACCAGCGCGCACCTCCAGATGGCCAGCTTCTCCTTCGATGTCTTCTCGGGCGATTTCGTCCGGGCCTTGTGCTCGGGCCGCAAGCTGGTGATCTGCCCGCGGGAGTGGCTGCTGGACCCGCCGCGCCTCTGCGGCCTGATGCTCGAAGAGCAGGTGGACTGCGCCGAATTCGTCCCCGCCGTTCTGCGCGGGCTGGCCGAGCATCTCATCGCATCCGGCCGGCGGCTGGATTTCATGCGCCTGCTGATCTGCGGCTCGGATAGCTGGTACGCGGGCGAATACCGCAAGTTCCTGCAGCTCTGCGGACCGCGGACCCGCCTGATCAATTCCTTCGGGCTGACGGAAGCGACCATCGACAGCTCGTATTTCGAAGCTTCGCGCGAGTGGAGCCCCGCCTCGGCCGAACAGCCCGTGCCCATCGGCAGGCCGTTTCCCAACACCCGGCTCTATATTGTCGACTCACGGCTGCGGCCCGTGCCGGTCGGCGTGCCCGGCGAACTGCTGGCCGGCGGGGAGGGCCTGGCGCGCGGCTATCTGAACCGGCCGGACCTGACCGCTGAACGCTACATCCCCGACCCCTTCGGCGGCGTTCCCGGCGAAAGGCTCTACCGCACCGGGGACCTGGCGCGATTTCTTCCCGATGGAAACATCGAACTGCTCGGGCGCTCGGACTACCAGTTGAAGATCCGCGGCTTCCGGGTGGAGCCAGGCGAGATTGAATCCGTGCTCGGCCAGCATCCCGGAATCGAGCAGGCGGTGGTTCTGGCGCGGGAGCACAGGGCCGGGGACAGGCGTCTGGTGGCTTACCTTGTTCCCGCCGGAGATACACAGCCCGCGCCCGCCGATCTGCGCCGCTTCCTGCTGGAGCGCATGCCGGAATACATGGCGCCGTCCGCGTACACCTTCGTCGAGAACCTTCCGCTGACGCCCAATGGGAAGATCGACCGGCAGGCGCTGCCTGAACCGGACTGGTCGCGACGCGAGTCCGAGCGGGAATACGTTGCCCCGCGCACCCCGGTGGAAGAGGCTTTGGCGGATATCTGGGCGGAAGTGCTGGGCGTGGCCCGCGCGGGCGTGAACGACAACTTCTTCGAGCTGGGCGGGCATTCCCTGCTGGCCACCCAGGCCATCTCGCGCGTCCGCCAGGTTCTCGAAGTGGAGCTGCCGCTGCGGAGCATCTTCGAATCGCCCACCGTGGGGACGCTGGCGGAACACGTGGAAGCGGCCCGGCGTGAAGCGGCGGGGCCGGCCGCGCCGCCCATTCGCCGGGCGGCGCGCGACGGTGAACTGCCGCTCTCGTTCGCCCAGCAGCGGCTGTGGTTCCTGGATCAGCTGGAGCCCGGCAGCGCCTTCTACAACCTGCCGGAGTTTCACCGGATCACCGGGCCGTTGCACGTTGCGGCGCTGGAGCGCGCTTTGAACGAAGTGGTGCGGCGGCACGAGATCCTGCGCACCACCTTCCAGGCCGCCGACGGCCGCCCGGTGCAGGTGATCGCCCCGCGATTCACTCTCGCCCTGCCCGTCACCGATCTGCGCGGGCTCCGCGAGGCCGAGCGCGAAGCGGAGGCGCAGCGTCTGGCCGTTGAAGAAGCGCGCCAGCCCTTTGACTTGTCTCGCGGCCCGCTGATACGCGCGAGGCTGGTGCGGCTGGCGGATCAGGATCACCTGGTGCTGCTGGTGATGCACCACATCGTCTCCGATGCCTGGTCCACGCGCATCGCCATGCAGGAGACCGCGGCGCTTTACGATGCCTACTCGGCCGGGCGCGCCTCGCCGCTGCCCGAGCCGGCGCTGCAATACGCCGATTTCGCGGCCTGGCAAAGGGAATGGCTGCAGGGCCAGGCGCTGGAGGCCGAACTGGACTACTGGAAGCGACGCCTGGCCGGGGTTCCTCCTCTGCTGGAGCTGCCGGCCGACCGGCGACGTCCGGCCGTTCAGACTTTTGCCGGCTCCTACGAGCAGTTCACCCTGCCTTCCGGCCTGACGGCCTCGCTGCGGGAACTGGCCCGCCGCGAGGGGGTGACCCTCTTCATGCTCCTCACAGCGGTGTTTGAGCTGCTCCTGCACCGCTACTCCGGACAGGAGGACTTCACCATCGGAACGCCGATCGCGGGCCGCAACCGCGCGGAGGTCGAACCGCTGATCGGGTTCTTCATCAACACGCTGGTTTTGCGCGCGAATCTCTCGGGAGATCCCACCTTCCGCGAGCTGCTGCAGCGTGTGCGCGGGACCGCGCTGGGGGCCTATGCGCATCAGGACACGCCCTTCGAGCTGTTGGTGGACGCTCTGGAGCCGGACCGCGACATGAGCCGTTCGCCGCTGTTCCAGGTGATGTTCGTGCTGCAGAACGCGCAGCCGCCGGCGCGCCAGTTGCGGGAGTCCCGGCTCACACTCACGGCGGCGGAAGCGCACCCCGGCACGGCCAAGTTCGACCTCACTCTGTTCATCACCGAGGGCGACAGCGAACTGGGCGGCGCTTTCGAATACAACACGGACCTGTTCGATGCCGCGACGGTGCGCCGCATGACAGGGCACTTCCGCCGGTTGCTGGAGGCGGCCGCAGCCGCTCCCGGGCAGAAGATCTCCGCCCTGCCTCTGCTGCCGGAAGCCGAGCGGGAGCGCCTGCTGCGGGAGTGGAATGCGACGGCGGTGGAGCCCGGGGGGCCGTGCTGCGCGCACCAGATGTTCGAAGCGCAGGCCGCCCGGAGGCCGGATGCCGCGGCCGCGCGCTGCGGCGCCGAAGAGATCAGCTTCGCGGAACTCAACCGGCGGGCCAACCGGCTGGCGCGCTACCTCCGATCGCTGGGTGCGGCCCGCGAGACCCTGGTTGGGGTTCGCATGGACCGCTCCCTGGACCTGCTGGCGAGCCTGTTGGGAGTCCTGAAGGCCGGCGCCGCGTACGTGCCCGTGGATCCCGGCTATCCGCCGCAGCGGCAGCAGTACATGCTCTCCGACGCGCAAGCCGCCTTTCTGCTTACCGGGGAATGGTTGGAGGAGCATCGCGAGCGGATTGCGGCGCAGAGCGCGGAGAACCCGGAGAACGTCAGCGGGCGGGACGACCTGGCCTACGTGATCTACACCTCCGGTTCCACCGGCCTGCCGAAAGGCGCCATGATCACCCACGGCGGCCTGGCCAACTACCTGCGCTGGTGCCTGCGCGCCTATCCGCTGGACGGCGGCGGGGGAGCCCCGGTCTACTCCTCGGTGGCCTTCGACCTTACGGTGACGGCGCTGTTCGCGCCCCTGGCGGCCGGGCGTCCGGTGATGCTGATCGACGAGGAACCGCAGGTCGAGAGCCTGGCGGCGGCTCTGCGCGCGGGCGGCGGTTTCAGCCTCATCAAGATCACGCCCGCCCATCTGCAATTGCTGGGGCGGCAGTTGCAGCCGGCGCAGGCCCGCGCGGCCACACGGGCCTTCATCATCGGCGGGGAGAACCTGTTGCCGGAGCACATCGCTTTCTGGCAGGAACATGCGCCCGGGACCCTGCTGGTGAACGAGTACGGCCCGACCGAGACGGTGGTGGGCTGCTGCGTGTACACGGCCGGCGCCGGCGAGCGCTTTGAAGACGCGGCGCCCATCGGGCGTCCCATCATCAACACCCGTCTCTACATCCTCGATCGCCGCGGGCAGCCGGTCCCCGTTGGCGTCACCGGGGAGCTGTACATCGGCGGCGCCGGCGTGGCGCGCGGCTATCTGCGGCAGCCGGCGTTGACCGCCGAACGGTTCATCCCGGACGCGTTCAGCGGCATTGCGGGCGCGCGGCTCTACCGGACCGGCGACCTGGCGCGCTATCGCCCGGACGGGAATATCGAGTGCCTGGGCCGGGTGGACCACCAGGTCAAGGTCCGCGGCTTCCGGGTGGAGCTGGGCGAGATCGAATCCGTGCTCGGCCAGCACGAAGCGGTGCGCGAGGCGGCTGTGGAGATGCGCGGCGGCCGCCTGGCGGCCTACCTGGTTCCGCGCGGTGAGGAGTCCCCGCCGGCCGCAGTGCTGCGCGCGTTTCTCGCGGAGCGCCTGCCGGAGTACATGATTCCCGCCGCCTTCGTGGCGCTGCCGGCCCTGCCGCTGACGCCCAACGGCAAGTTGGACCGGCGCGCGCTGCCCGAACCGGGTGCCGAGCGGCCGGAGTTGGCCCGCGCCTATGCGCCGCCGCGGACTCCGGTCGAGGAGGCGCTGGCGGAAATCTGGGCGGGGCTGCTGAAGCTGGAGCGGGTAGGCATCCACGACACCTTCTTCGAACTGGGCGGGCACTCGCTGCTGGCTACCCGCCTGGTTTCCCGTGTGCGCGAGGCGCTGGGCGTGGAACTGCCGCTGCGCACGGTCTTCGAAACGCCCACGGTGGCAGGGCTGGCCCGCTCGATTGAAGGGACCGCCCGGGCGCAATTGCCGCCCATCGAGCCCGTTGACCGCTCCGCGCCCCTGCCGCTCTCCTTCGCGCAGCAGCGGCTGTGGTTCCTCGATCAGCTCGAGCCCGGCAGCGCGGCGTACAACATTCCGGCCGCGGCGCGCCTGCGGGGTTGGCTGGACGCCGAGCGCCTGCAGGCGGCGGTGAACGAGATCGTGCGGCGGCACGAATCGCTGCGGACCACTTTCCAGGAAATGGATGGCGATCCGGTGCAGGTGATCGCGCCGGAACTGCATGTTGCCTTGGCGGCGGAGCCGGCTGCCTCGCTGGAGGAGGCCGCGCGCCTGGCGGCGGAAGAAGCCCGCCGCCCGTTCGTCCTGACGGAAGGGCCTCTGTTCCGCGCGCGACTGCTGCGGCTTGCCGGGGACGATCACGTGGTCATCTTCGTGATGCACCACATCGTCTCCGACGGCTGGTCGAGCGGCATCCTGATGGGCGAAATATCGGCCCTCTATGCCGGGGGCGTTCTGCCGCCGCTGCCGGTGCAGTACGCCGACTACGCGGTCTGGCAGCGGCGCCGGCTGGAGGGCGAAACGCTGGAGCGGCAGCTTGGCTACTGGAGCCGGCAGTTGAGCGGCGCGGTTCCGCTGGACCTGCCGGCCGATCATCCCCGGCCCGCGAATCCCGGCTATCGCGGCGCCACCGAGAGTTTCACCCTGGAAGCCGCCGTGATCGAAGGTGTGCGCGAGCTGAGCCGCCGGCAGGGTGTGACTCCCTTCATGACCCTGGTGGCTGCCTTTAAGACCCTGCTGGCGCGCTACACCGGGCAGGACGACATCGCCGTGGGAACCCCGATCGCCAACCGCGGCCGCGCCGAAATCGAGCCATTGATCGGCTTCTTCGTCAATACCCTGGTGTTGCGAACCGGCTTGGCGGGGAACCCCTCTTTTCTCGATCTGCTGAAGCGCGTGCGCGAGACCACCCTGGACGCCTACGCGAACCAGGACGTGCCGTTCGAGATGGTGGTGGAAGCCGTCGAGCCCGACCGCGACCTGACCCGCCCGCCCCTGTTCCAGGCCATGTTCGTGATGCAGAACACGCCGCTCGATGCGCGGGAGCTGCCCGGGCTGCGTCTGGAGCCGCTGGCGGCCGAGGCCGGGGTCTCCACCTTCGATCTCACGCTTTCGATGAACGAGCGCGGCGGCGTCATCGAGTATTCGACCGAGCTGTTCGATGCCGCGACCATACGCCGGATGATCGCGCATTTCCGGTCGCTGCTCGTGGCCTTCACCGCCGATCCGGAGCAGTCCGTGTGGCGCGCGCCGCTGCTGGAAACGGCCGAGCGCCGGACGCTGCTGGAGGAGTGGAACCGCACGGACTTCGAATTCCCCGGCCCGCCCACGGTTCACGAAATGTTCGAGGAGTGGGCCGGCCGGGCGCCGGACGCCCCGGCCCTGGTCTTCGAGGGGCAGCGCCTCACATACGGCGAGTTGAACGCGCGCGCCCGCCGGCTGGCCGGTGAGCTGCGTGATTTGGGAGCGGGACCGGAAACGCTGGTGGCCATCTCGCTCCCGCGCTCGGTCGAGATGATCGTCTCGATCCTGGGCGTTTTGCAGGCCGGCTGCGCGTACCTCCCCATGGATCCGGACTATCCACCCGAACGGCTGGCTTTCATGCTGGAAGACTCCGGGGCGGCCGTGCTGATTGACCGGACCGGCCTGCAAGTCCGCCGGGCGCCTTCCTTCGCACCGGCTCCGCTCGCCTTGCGGAACCTGGCATATGTGATCTACACCTCCGGTTCCACGGGCAGGCCCAAGGGCGTGATGCTGCACCACGAAGGGCTCGCCAACCTGGTGCGCGCGCAGACCCGGGGTTTCGGAGTCGGGCCCGACAGCCGGGTGTTGCAGTTCGCCTCGTTCAGCTTCGATGCCTCGGTCTCGGAGATCTTCATGGCGCTGACCACCGGCGCCGCGCTGCACCTGGCGTCCCGGGAGGTGCTCATGTCGCCCCCCGACCTGGTGCGGCTGATGCGGGAGGAAGGCATCACCACGGTCACGCTGCCGCCCTCGCTGCTGGCGGTACTCTCACCCGAGGAGTTGCCCGGACTGTCCTGCCTGATCTCGGCCGGAGAAGCCTGTTCCTGGGAGATCGTGGAGCGCTGGAGCCCGGGCCGCCGGCTCTTCAACGCCTACGGTCCCACCGAATGCACCATCGGTCCGACCTTCTACCCGTGCGGCAAGACGGCCGCCCGGTCGCGGCAGGTGCCGATCGGCCGGCCGATCGCCAACACGCGTACGTACATCCTGGACCGCAACCTGGAACCCGTGCCGGCCGGGATTCCGGGTGAGATCTGCGTGGCCGGAGCGGGACTGGCCCGCGGATACTGGAACCAGCCCGCCCTGACCGCGGAGAGGTTTCTTCCCGACCCCTACTCGCCGGAGCCCGGAGGGCGTTTGTACCGGACCGGCGACCTGGGCCGTTACCTTTCCGGCGGCGTCATCGAGTACCTGGGCCGCGCGGACGACCAGGTGAAGGTGCGCGGTTTCCGGGTGGAGTTGGGCGAGGTGGAATCGGCGCTCGCGGCAATGCCGGGAGTGGAACAGGCCCTGGCCGTGGTGCGCGGCGGCCGGCTGGTGGGCTACTACACCGGCCGGTCCGTGGAGAACGCGCGGGCGCGGCTGGCCGAGCGCCTGCCGGAATACATGATCCCCTCCGCCTTCGTCCGCCTGGATGCCTTCCCGCTCACCCCCAACGGCAAGGTGAACCGGCGTGCGCTTCCGGCTCCGGAAGGGGCCGTCTCGGGCCGCTACGTGGCGCCGCGCAGCCAGGAGGAAGAGATCATCGCGGGCATCTGGGCCTCCGTGCTGGGCGTGGAAAAGGTGGGCGTCACCGACAGTTTCTTCGATCTCGGAGGGCACTCGCTGCTGGCGACTCAGGTGGTTTCGCGTCTGCGGCAGGCCTTTCAGGTCGATCTTCCGCTGCGCGCCATTTTCGAAGCGCCCACCGTGGCGGGACTCGCCGGCCGCGTACGCGGCGGAGAACGCCTGGCCGCGCATCCCATCGAGCGCGCCCCGCGGAGCGGACCCCTGCCTCTTTCGTTCGCCCAACAGCGGCTCTGGTTCCTGGATCAGCTGGAGCCCGGCACGCCGCTGTACAACCTGCCCAACGCGGTGCGGCTCCAAGGTCCTCTGGATGCCGCCCGCCTGGAAGAGAATCTGAACGAGATCGTCCGGCGGCACGAATCGTTGCGGACGACCTTCGCCACCGTTGAAGGCAAAGCGGCCCAGGTGATCGCGCCCCGGCTCTCGCTGCGGCTCGAGGTCTTCGCAGCGGGCGGAATGCCGGAAGCGCTGGAGCGGGCGGCGGAGGAAGCGCGGCGGCCGTTCGACCTGTCCGCCGGACCGCTGATACGGGCGAGTCTCATCCGGCTCGGCCCGCAGGACCACGCGCTGCTGCTGACGCTGCATCATATTGTGGCGGACGGCTGGTCGATGGGGGTGCTGACGAGGGAATTGCTGGCGCTCTACGCCGGTGCGGATCCGCCCGGTGAGCCGGCGGTGCAATATGCCGATTTCGCCGTCTGGCAGCGCAAGTGGCTGGAGGGCGGCGTACTGGCCGCGCAGCTGGACTACTGGAAGCGCCGCCTGGCCGGCCTGCCCCCGCTCCTGAAGCTGCCCACCGACCGGCCCCGGCCGAAGTATCAGACCTACCGCGGCGGCGTGGTCGGGTTCGAGCTTCCGAAGGAACTGGCCCGGCGGGTCGAGGCGCTCAGCCGCACCGGGAATGCCACACTGTTCATGACGCTGCTGGCGGCCTTCCAGGCGCTGCTGCACGGCTATTCGCGCCAGGAGGATTTTGCCGTCGGCACCCCGGTGGCCAACCGCAGCCGTCCGGAACTCGAAGACGTCATCGGCTTCTTCGTCAATACGCTGGTGCTGCGCGCGGACCTCTCCGGCGATCCCACGTTCCGGGAACTGCTCGGGCGAGTGCGCGCGGCCGCGCTGGAGGCGTACGCGAACCAGGACGCCCCCTTTGAGCTGGTGGTGGATGCCGTCCAGCCGGAACGCAGCACCAGCCACTCCCCCCTGTTCCAGGCGGTCTTCGTGATGCAGAACATCCCGGTGCGCGCGCAGCAGCTGGGCGGGTTGCGGGTTGCGCCCCTGGAGGCCGACGCGGGAATCTCCAAGTTCGACCTGACGCTGAACATGGCCGGCGGCGCCGGGGGCCTGACGGGCGTATTCGAGTACAACAGCGATCTGTTCGACGCCGGCACGGTGGAGGGGATGGCGCGCCGGTTCGAGGCTCTGCTGCAAGCCGCGGCGGCCGATCCACGGACACCGCTTTCCAGCCTGCCCGCGGGAGATGACGGGCGGCAGCGGTTCGTGCCGGCTGATGCGCCCGAGGAGAGGCCCAAGCCCGGGGCGGGCGTCTATGTAGCGCCGCGCACCGGCAACGAGCGGCTGCTGGCGGGCATCTGGTCGCGGCTGCTGGGCGCCGGCCGGGTGGGAATCCACGACAATTTCTTCGACTTGGGGGGTGACTCCATCCTGGCCATTCAGATGATCGCCCTGGCGGCGTGCGAAGGACTGCGGGTGACGCCCCGCCAGATCTTCGAATTCGCCACGCTGGAAGCGCTGGCCGGAGCCGCTGTAGCGGCCGTCCCTCCACGTGAGGAGCCGGCCGCGGAGGCGGGACCGGCGCCGCTGACCCCGGTCCAACTGGCCTTCCTGGAGCGCCACGGAGATGCGCCGCAGCACTTCAACACCTCCATGCTGCTGGAAGTGGGGCCGGGCGTGGATCCCCGCGTCCTGGGTGAAGCCGGCGCGTGCCTGGCCGCCCATCACGACGCCCTGCGCCTCCGTTTTGAGAAAACCGCGCAGGGCTGGCGGCAGTTCACCGCGGACGGCACGGGTTCCCCACTGGTGGTACAGGATCTTTCCCGGGTGGGCCGGGGAGAGCGCCGCCGCGCGATCGAAGAGGCTTGCGCCGGGTTGCAGCGCGGTTTTGACATTTCCCGCGGCCCGCTGTGCCGGTTCGGCTGGCTGGACCTGGGCCGCAGGCGCAACGCGCGGCTGCTGCTGGTTTTCCACCACCTGGTGGCGGACGGATTCTCCTGGAGGGTTCTTCTGGAGGACCTGCAGACCGCCTGCCGGCAACTGGCTCGCGGCGAGAGAGTGCAGCTTCCACCCAAGACCACTTCCTATGCGCGATGGGCCCGGAGCCTGGCGGAGTACGCCGCCGCGGGCGGGCCGGACAAGGAAATTCAGTACTGGCGGAGCGTCGCGGAGGCGGGCGCGGCGCCCCTGCCGCTGGATTTTCCTGGTGGAGAGAACACCTACGGCGCGACGGGCGCGGTGACCCTGCAGCTCACTCCGGCCGAAACCGCGTCGCTCCTGCGGCTGCCGGCCCGGGACGTTCTGCTCACCGCTCTCGCCCGCGCCCTGCGCCGCCGGACCGGTTCGCCGCGCCTGCTGGTGGAGACGCTCGGCCACGGACGCGAGGAGATCGCCGGCGGTCTGGATCTTTCGCGCACAGTCGGCTGGTTCACCGCCGAGTACCCGGTGCTGCTCGACCTCGGCGGCAGCGAAGATGCCGGGCGCCAGTTCGAGTCCGTGCGGGAACAGATCGCGGCGATTCCCAACCGCGGCGCGGGGTACGGCATTTTGCGCTACCTGCACCCCGACCCGGCGATCCGCGCGGAATTCGGCCGCCATCCCGAGCCGCAGGTCAATTTCAACTACCTGGGGCAATTCGACCAGGTGGGCCGGGGCGAGGCCCTGCCCATCCGCCTGGCGCGGGAATCGCCCGGCCCCGAGCAGGACCCCGGGGCCCGGAGGAAAGCGTTACTGTACGTCGTGGCGGTAGTAAGCGGAGGAAGGCTCGGAGTACGGTGGCTTTACAGCGGCGGCCTGCACAGGCGCAGCACCGTGGAAACGCTGGCGCGGGATTTCACGGCTGAATCGCGCGGCCTGATCCGCCGCCTGGCGAAGGGAGGTTGACCGGGAAGTGGACGGACTGATCGGAATTACTTTCGGGGACTGGTGCCGTTTGCTGGCCCGGAACCGTTTTGACGTGGACCTTCGCTACTGGCGCAGGGTGGCGCACCTCACCATCGCCAGCGTCTTCAACTCGCGTTTCCGGCGCAGGGAGGAGCGCCTCCATGGACCTTCGCTGCGGAACGTGCAGATCCAGCCGCCGGTGTTCGTGCTGGGCCACTGGCGCAACGGCACCACCCTGCTGCACACCCTGCTGGCGCAGGACGACCGGTTCGCCTACCCCAACATGTTCCAGATCTCCTTCCCGCACTGCTGCCTGTCGCGGGAAGCGTTGGTGATCAAGGCGCTGGAAAGCGCCCCGTCGCAGAAGCGCGCCATGGACAACATGGAGATCACGTTTCGCAGCCCGGGGGAGGACGAAGGCGGGCTGGCGGTGCTCAGCCTGTGCTCCCCGCTGCTGGGCTGGTCGTTTCCGCGCCGCGAGGAATACTACGAGCGCTACCTGACCTTCCGCGACGCCTCGCCGGAGGAAGTCGAGGCCTTCCGCCGGGCGCTCATCCTGTTCCTGCGCAAGCTGACCTGGAGATACAACCGGCCGGTGATTTTGAAGTCTCCCGGCCATACCGCGAGGGTCCGGCTGATGCTGGAAACGTTTCCACAGGCCCGCTTCGTGCACATTTGCCGCGATCCCTACGCAGTATTTCAATCCATGGGCCGTCTGTACGAAAAGACGGTTTCTCTTGCCTATCTGCAGCGCCCGCCCGAGGGAGGCCGCGATGACGGCATCCTCAGGCGCTACGCGACGATGTACGATGCCTACTTCGAAGACCGGAGCCTGATCCCCGCCGGGGCGCTGTGCGAGATTCGCTTCGAAGACCTGGAGAAAGATCCGGTTGGGCAGATCCGGCGAGTCTACCGGGAGCTGAACCTGCCGGACTTCGAGCAGGCCCTGCCGAAGATCGAGCAGTACGCGGCGTCGTTATCCGGCTATAAGAAGAACGTCTTCACTCCGCTGCCGGGTCCGGTACGCGAAAAAGTATCCCGGGCCTGGGCCCGGAACTTCCGCGAGTGGGGGTACCCGGTTTGAGGCCGGAAAAGATCACACCGGAATCGTCATGGACTTTCTGACCGGAATCGGCGCGCG
>JADZAF010000096.1 GCA_020852755.1 Bryobacterales bacterium | reverse complement strand
TCGAGGTGAACGACCGTCCGCTCGGGATGGTGCTGAGCCCGGACGGCTCGCGTCTGGCCGTGGTGACCGGCTCCAACTTCGCGCCGCGCGCCCTGCACATTCTCGACGCGCGGCGGGCTGCCCTGCTCGGCACGGTGCCCATCGGCAACTCGTTCGTGGGCGTCGCGTTCTCCCCGGACGGGCGCAGGCTTTACGTGGGCGGCGGCGCTTCCGATGAAGTCATCGTGCTGGGCGAGCGGGCGGACGGGAAATTCGAGCGCATGGATAAATTCCCGATCCCCGGCGGCGCCCCCAGCGGGCTTTCGCTTTCCCCGGATGGCTCCACGCTCTACGTGGCGCTCAACCTGAAGCACAGCGCGGCCGTCATCAACCTTTCGACGCGCGAAGTGGCCCAGATTCCGGTGGGCATGCATCCCTACACCACGGCTGTCGCGCCCTCCGGCAAGAAGGTCTACGTTTCGAATTGGGCGGGTCGAAAGGCCCGGCCGGGGGATGTGACCGACGAGCTTTACAGGATCGTGGTGGATCCCCGCACGGGTATTCCCAACACGGGGACGCTGTCCGTGATCGACACCGAAACCAGGACCGTGGTGCGGGAGGTCGAGGTCGGCCTGCACCCTTCGGCCATGGTGTTGAACCCCGGGGGCACCCGCCTGTTTGTGGCCAATGCCAACAGTGACACGGTCTCGGTGATCGACACCCGGACCGACGCGGTGGTGAGTTCCATCAACGTGCGCCCGGGCGTCCGAGCGCCCATCGGGAGCGCGCCCAACGCCCTGGCGGTCAGTCCCGGCGGGGAAACGCTCTACGTGGCCAACGGGGCCAACAACGCCGTCGCCGTGGTGGATATCCGGTCGAGCCCCGAGCGGGTGCTCGGCTTCCTGCCGTCCGGCTGGTATCCCACGGCGCTGGCCGCCGCGGGGGATGGGAAACGGCTGTGGGTGGCCAGCGGCTACGGGTTCGGCTCGGTGGCGCCGCCTGCCTCGGGAGGCAGCGGCCGGAGCTACCGGGACCGCGCGGGAGTGGTATCGCTGGTGGAGATCCCCAACCGGGAAGGCTTGCGGCGCAGCACGGCGCAGGTGATGGCCAACAACAGGCTCGCCGGGCCGCGAATCACTCCCGGTTCCGGGCACCCGGTTCCCATGCACGCGGGCCGCGCCTCCCCGATCCGGCACGTCTTCTACATCATCAAGGAGAACCGCACCTACGACCAGGTGTTCGGCGACCTGCCGCAGGGCAATGGCGATCCCTCGCTGGTCCAGTTCGGCAGGGAGGTTTCGCCCAACCACCACGCCATTGCCGGGCAGTTCGTCCTGCTCGACAACTTCTACACGCCGGCCGACCAGTCGGCGCTGGGGCATCGCTGGTGCACCCAGGGCTATGCCAGCGACTGGATCTTCAAGTACGGCAACGCCCGCAACGACGCCAACCCTATGCTCTACGCTCCCAACGATTTTCTCTGGGATACCGCCAAGGCGCACGGCATCTCCGTGCGGTCGTACGGAGAGCGGGGCGTCAACACCATCACGCCCGCCTCGGCGTCGTTCATGGACATCTACCAGGGGTGGAAGTCCGGGAACATGACGGTGACCATCAAGCCGCGGACCTTCGTGCGCGGCCTCATGGACATCTATCACCCCGACTACCCGGCCTTCGGCGGCAAGATCCCCGATCAGTACCGCGCGGATATCTTTCTCCGGGAGTTCCGGCAGTTCGAGAAGAGCGGCGATCTTCCGCGCCTCGTGATCCTGCTGCTGCCCAACGATCACACCAACGGTACGGCGCCGGGACTGCCGACGCCGCGCGCCTCGGTGGCCGACAACGATCTGGCCCTGGGGCGCATTGTCGAGGCCATTTCGAAGAGCCGCTACTGGAAGGAGTCGGCCATCTTCGTGGTAGAGGACGACGCGCAGAACGGACTCGACCATGTCGCCGGCCACCGTACGGTCGCGCTGCTGATCAGCCCCTGGGTGCGCCGGAAGGCGGTCGACAGCAGCTTCTACACCACCATCAACCTGTACCGCACCATCGAACAGATCCTGGGCCTGCCGCCGCAGAACCAGTTCGACCTGGCGGCGGAACCCATGTTTTCCTGCTTCACCGGCAAGCCGGATTTCACTCCCTACACGGCGCTGCCCAACAACATCCCGCTGGATGAACTGAATCCCCCTCTGCGGGGACTGAAGGGACAGGCGCTGCGGGATGCGGTCGCGTCCATGCGGATGGACTTCTCCGAGCCGGACGCCGTTCCGGAGCAGGCGCTCAACCGCATCGTGTGGCGGGCCACGCGCGGGATGGCCACCCCTTACCCCAGGCTGAGGGACGCGGAACGATGAGGGCTCGGATGACGAGGCGGGAGCTGGCCCGGATGGCCGCGCTCTCCGCGGCCGCCGGGGGCCTGCGCGCGGCGTCCGGCGACGTGAGCGTGGATTGCGCTTTTCCGGGCGGCAACATCATGGTCGATTCGATCGAAGGCGCGACCGTCTCCCTGCGCCAGGACCTGCGGGATACTGCCGGAGACTGGTTCTACTGGCACTTCCGGGTTCGCGGCGCGGCCGGCCGCACGCTTGCCGTCCGGTTCACGCGCAGCGCGGTGATCGGCGCACGAGGGCCCGCGGTCAGCCTGGACCGGGGCCTCTCCTGGCAATGGTCGGAGACGGCGGACGCCGCCAGGCAATCGTTCACCTACGCCGTTCCTTCAGGCTCGCAAGAGGCCCGGTTCTGCATGACCATTCCGTACCTGGAATCGAACCTGCGCGCCTTCCTGAAACGTTACCGGCGGAGCCGCTTTCTCAGAACCGGCGTGCTCTGCCGGACGGCGAAAGGCAGGTCCGTGGAACTCCTGGAGGCCGGAGCGGTCGGAGACGAGACGCGCCCCGTCATCCTGCTGACCGCGCGGCACCACGCCTGCGAGTCGATCGCCGGCTTCACTCTGGAAGGGCTGCTGGGCGCCGTCCTCGACGCGGGAGAACCGGGCGGCCGGCTTCGCCGGAACTTCCGTTTCCTGGCCGTTCCGTTTGTGGACAAGGACGGCGTGGAAGACGGCGACCAGGGCAAGAACCGGCGGCCGCGCGATCACAACCGCGACTATTCGGGAGCCAGCGTGCACGCGTCCCCGGCGGCCATCCGCAAGCTGGTCGGTTCCTGGCCCGCCGGCCGGCTGCGATTCGCGCTCGATCTGCACTGTCCCTGGCTGCGAGGCGCCGGCAACGAGGAGATTCACTTCGTCGGCGGCCCGGCCAAGGAGTCGTGGGCGCGCATCGAGCGCCTGGCCGCGGTGCTCGAGTCCATCCAGACGGGACCCCTGCCCTTTCGAGCCCGGAACAACCTGCCGTTCGGGAAGAGTTGGAACACCGCGGCCAACACCTCGCAGGGCAAGTCTTTCAGCGGCTGGGCAGCCGAATTGCCGGGCATATGGGCGGCCGGCAGTCTCGAAATTCCCTACGCCAATGCCGGGGGTGCGGTGGTCACGGCGGATGCGGCGCGGGCGCTGGGCAGCGATCTGGCGTGCAGCCTGGGAGAGGTGCTGGAGTCATAGCCGGGCCGCCCGGACGCTATGATAGGGGGTACGTTCAGGAATCAAGCCGTGTCGAACCGCAATGTTACCCGGCGAGACTGTTTCGCCCTGGCTCCCACCCTGGCGCTTGCCGGGGCTCCTCAGAAGTTTCCGATCCGGCCGGATTATCTTCGCGAGCATTCGCCGGTTCCCGATTTCTGGCGCTGCTCGGTCGATGAAGTCACCCTTTTCCTGAAGGAGAACGTCCGCCAGGGCAGTGTCTCGGTGATCGGCAACACGGCCGGAGGAAGGCCGATCCGCGCGGTGTTTTACGGACGGCCCCGCGGCGGCAGGGGCAGCACCACGTTCTCCGGCGCGCTGGGATACGGGGACGTGCGGGCCTGGATTGGGCCCGACCATGAGCGCAAGGTCTACCTGGCCATGGCCTCGGTTCACGGCGCCGAATTCGAGGGCATCGTCGGCGCGGTAAACCTGCTGTCGGTGCTGGAATCGGGCAAGGACCTGCGGGGACGCGAGTGGCCGGAAATCTCCGCCGCGGCCAGGCGCCTGGACCGCATCGTGATTATTCCCATCACGAACGTGGACGGGCGCGCGCGGGTCCCCTTGCGGATGATTCCGCCGCAGGGAGCCGACTTCACCGTGAGCGAGTACTTCAATACCGGCGGCAAGCTGGACGGCTCCATCATTGGCTGGCCGCAGTGCAAACGCGACATCCCGGTCGATTTTTCCAAGGTTCAATTCCCAGGCGGCTATCCAAACGACGCGGGGGTGAATATCCAGCACGACGATTTCTTCGGCAAGCGGCAGCCGGAGACCGGCGCGCTGTTTGAACTGGCGGCGCGCGAGCGGCCGGACCTGACTTTGAACATGCACACCGGGGCCGACTTCCTGCACCCCCTGCGGCCCTTCCTTGAGCCCGTGCTGACGAACGCTTTCGAGGACCTGTACCGGCAAGTGATGACACAGCTGACGGCGGCGGGACTGCAGCGTTCCGATGACCCGGCGGAAGTGGCGAACCCGGCCCGCGAGCGCCTTTCCGTATTCAACCTGGACTCGGCGCTCAACATGCATTGCGGATCGCTGTCCGTGCTGGTGGAGTCGCCTTCGCACGCGTTTTCGAGAGCGAAGCGCAACGGCCGGCCGTTCTTTCACACCCCGGAGAACCTGCTGGACGCCCAGCTTATCTGCCACCAGGAAGCCATGAAGTTCCTGGCCGGCTCGGGCGGCCAGGTCGCCTGGAGAGCCAGGCCGAAGGCCTGAGGAGTCAACCGGCTGCGTTCAGGCGGGCGTATTCGCTTGGAGTATCGATATCCGTCCCGGCCTCGGGGCAAGCGACCCTGGCGGCGGAGGCGTGCGCCAGAATCAGGTCTTTGCATCCCTGGCCGGGCGCCAGCGCCTCCAGCTCAGGAAAGCACTCCGCGGCGAAAAACGCCGGCACGCCCACGGTTCCAGCGTACTCCGAGGCGGCGATGGCTTTGCCCGAAGCGGCGTGTTCCGCGGTGAGGCGGTCATAGGAGCCCGCCGTCACCAGCGGCTGGTCGGCCAGGGCCAAAACCACTCCGTCCACTTCGTGCGCGATGGCGGCGCGAAGGCCGGCCTGGATCGAGGTCCCCATGCCTTCGGCCCAGCGCGGGTTCTCCACGCACTCGACCGGGAGACCGGCCAGAGCCTCCCGGACCGCTGACGCGCGGGCCCCCAGCACGACGATTACGGGACGGCAGCGGGATTGAAGCGCCGCGGCCGCAGCGTGCCGGACGAGCGGCCGGCCCCGGTACTCCAGGAGCTGCTTGGAGGCGCCCATACGCTCCGAGTTGCCGGCCGCCAGCAAGATGAGTCCGGTCCTCATGAGGCCTTCTCAGCGCAGTTCACAAACTGCGTTCTCCAAGGGCGCTGCCAGGGATTCCGGCGGCAGGCCCACCTCACGAGGATTTGCATGGATCGGTCCCTCGCGCAGCTTCAGGCGGCTGCCGGGGCGCCGGTGCAGGAAGGCTTCGATCTCGCCAACGATCGAAAGCGCGATGGATTCGGGGGTCTGGCTTCCCAAATCCAACCCTACCGGCGCATGGACATCGACACCGCGCGGCGGCGGCCCCACTTCCTCCAGCAACCTGGCGGATCTCGAGCGCGGCCCCAGCAGGCCGAGGTAGCGCGGCCTCAGCGGCAGAATTCGCTCAAGCAGTTTCACGTCCATCGGGTAGTTGTGGGTCATCAGCACCACGGCGGAGTCGCGGGTGATGCGGATGCCGCCCAGCGGATCTTCGCGGTCCAGCAGCACCACCTCGCCGGCCTCGGGGAACCGGCTGCGCGTTGCATATGCCGGCCGCCCGTCGGCCACGGTCACGTGCCACCCGAGTTCCCTGGCGAACCGCGCCACGGGCACCGCGTCGTGTCCCGCCCCGAAAACGATCAGCGGGAGCGGCGGTCCGATCCACTCGGCAAATACGGAACAACCGGGCAGGTGCACGAGGCAGTTCTCCCGGCGGCGGAAGTAATCGGAGGCCCGGCCCAGGATCTCCCATTCGAGCCGCGACCCCGCCAGCGCGCCGCGGCGAGCGCCCGCCGGATCCACCAGCAACCGCTCGCCGACTCGCGCCGGGCAATCCTCGGCGGCCGCGATCACCGTGGCCACCCCTACGCCGCGGCCCGCGGACCGGTTCGTGTCGATGAAGTCCAGCATCTCCCCCGTCTCACGGCGGTCGAGTCTTTCGAAAAGAACATGCACAATGCCGTTGCAGCCCAGGCCGAACTCCCAGACGGCGTCTTCATCCGAGGACGTGTCGTAGGCGCGCACCACGGGCCGGCCGCTCGCGGTGAGCCACCATGCTTTTCGCGAAACATCGCGCTCCAGGCACCCGCCGCTCACGGTTCCGATCCGGGTGCCGTCGGAGAGGATCATCATGCGGGCCCCGGGCCGCCGGTAGGCGGAGCCCCGGACGTGCACCACGGTAGCCAGCACCGCGTCGCCCGTTCGTTCGGGCTCCGCCCGCCGCATGCCCAGTATGGCGTCGAGTTCATTCATCGCGGATCGCTCGCACCTCCGTCTCTCACAGGCCGCCCATGGTCGCGCCGGGGAAGAACGGCAGCGAGCGCACCCGCGAGCCGCGCAACCGCGAATAGGCATTGGCAAGCGCCGGCGCGATGGGCGGCACCGCCGCTTCGCCGATGCCGCTGGGAGGGTTGCCGCTGGGCACAAGCTGTACGGTCACTTGCGGCATCTCTTTCACTCGAATCATGCGGTACCGGCTGTAGTTCTTCTGATCCGCTTTTCCGGCGGTGAAGGTGACCTGGCCCCACAGCGCCGCGTTGAGCCCGTGTACGATCCCGCCTTCCATCTGCGCCGCGACCTGGTCCGGATTGATGGCCTGGCCGCAATCCAGCGCGCAGGCCACGCGATGAACGGTCAGGGAGCCGGCGGCCGGCTGCGAGATCTCGGCCACCTGGCACACGATGGTGCCGTTCCACTCCGACATGGCCAGGCCCCAGGCGTGCCCTTTGGGGAGCGAGAGACGCCAGAGGCTCATCTGATCGGCTGCCTGGAGCACGGCAATGTGCCGCGGATCTGACAACAGGTTCTGGCGGAACGCGAAGGGGTCCGCGCCGGCGTGCTGGGCGAGTTCGTCAATGGCGCATTCCACCGCGAAGGTATTGATCGAGGAACCCACCGAGCGCCAGAAGCCCACCGGAATTCCGGCCGGCAGCGGAACCCATTCCGTAAGGCGAATGCCCATGGTATAGGGCAGATGCACTGCCCCCTCCACGGCCTGGCTGTCGACGGCGCCGGGAGGAAGCCAGCCGCGCTGTCCCAGGATGGACTGAGATACGTTGCGCAGCCACCATGCGGTGACGCCGCCCCCGCCCAGTGTGGCCTGCACGCGGACCGCGGCAGTGGGGCGGTAGTTGTCGTGAGAGAAATCCTCTTCGCGCATCCAGGTGAGCTTGACCGGCAGCTTGACCGCCAGGGCCACCTGGATCGCCTGGCTGATGTAGTCCTGTTCGATCTTGCGGCCCAATCCGCCGCCCAGGTAGGTGGTGGTCACCTCAATCGCGGACGGGGAGATCGGCGTGGCTTGCCCGGCATTGATGAGCGCTGCGGCGGTGCCTGCCACCCAGTTCGCGGCCTGCGTCGGCGCCCAGATCTCGCAGCGGGTCACCAGGGTCTTGCTGCTGTCGGCCCACGTCAGGCGCACCGAACAGCTCATGACCTCCATGGTGGCGTGGGAGAGGAAGGGGAGCGTGTAGGTTGCGTCCAGCGCGGGAGTGCCCAGCGCGTTAGCCACCTGCGGCTCGATCACGCTCGCGTAGCCGGCAGGAGTCTGGCCGGCCGGCGCCGCCGGTTCCGCTACCAGGGCGGCCCCTCCGGCAAGCAGCGATGCGGCTTGGGCGGCGATCTGCGCGCTGTCCACGCTTGCCGGGGAAGGCGGCGGATTCCACTTCACGGAGAGCTTGTCCGCCAGCTTCTTGGCGAGCCAGGTGTTGCTGGCCACCACGGCGACCGCGTTGATGCTGCCGGCCTTCACGCTGCCGCGGTTATCGGAAGCCTTGCACGGCACCACCGCAATGGCCCCTTCCGGCTTCGCGGGCGTTCCCGCAAGCGTGCCGCCGATAGCGGGCGCGTGCCTGATTGCGGCGAATACCATATCCGGAAACCAGGTGTCGATGCCGAACTTGGCGCTGCCGTCCACCTTGGACGGAGTGTCCACGCGGGGAACCGGCTTGCCGATGATGCGGAAATTGGCCGGGGCGGTAAGCCGCAGATCGGCCGGCACCGCTTCCGACGCCGCCCGCGCGGCCAGCGATCCGTAAGGCCAGGACTGGGGGCCCCCGTTCGGACCGGTGTACGTCACTACCGCGTGAGCGGCGCTGTAATGGTTGCGATCCCTGTCGCCGGTGGCGGTCATGGCCGCCTGGATCAACAGCTCGCGTGCCGCGGCGCCCGCCGTCCGGAGATTGTTATAGCGGCCCGAAACCGCCGTGCTGCCGCCCGTCAGGTAACTCACGGTGGGATTCACGGGGGACTGCTGAACGGTGACCTGCTCCCAGTCCACCATCAGTTCCTCCGCCAGGATCTGCGCCAGCCCGGTCTTGATGCCTTGCCCCATCTCCGCGCCGCCGAACATGAGCGTGATGCTGCCGTCCGTGCCGATGTGGACGTACGCGTTGGCCAGCGTTCCCGGATCCGGGCCTTGCGCCGCTTTCAGACCGAGAACGCGCCCCGTCTCGGGAAGGGTGAATGCGACGGAGAGCCCGCCCAGCGCCGATGCGATGAAGCCGCGCCGGCCGATCCTGTGTTTCTTCTCTTCGCCCGCAGGTGTCCTCAGTGTGCCGTGTGCCATGGTGTTTCCGACGCTCCTCTAGAGATTGGCGACCGTGTCGCGAATGCGCTGATAGGTGCCGCACACGCACAGGTGCTTCATTTCCGAAAGCAGCTCGCTGCCGTGATGGCCCGCTTTCATGCCCGCCACGCAGGCCATGATCATGCCCGGCTGGCAATAGCCGCATTGCGGCACCTGATTCCGGATCCAGGCCTGCTGCACCGGGTGGTTCTGCGTGCCCGCCGGCGAGAGGCCCTCGATCGTCACAATCTGCTTCCCGATCGCGGAACCCACGTCAAACACGCAGGAGTGCTCGCGCTGTCCGTCGATCAGCACGGTGCATGCGCCGCAGACCTCGATGCCGCAGCCGTACTTCGTGCCGGTCAGACCGAGAACATCGCGCAGGACCCAAAGGAGAGGAGTGTCTTTGTCGGTTACGTTCGCTTGAACCGTTTTCCCGTTTACGTTCAGTGTGATCAACGTCTGCTCCCAGAGTATTGGTATTGCCCGGAGTGGCTCACCATGGAGCAACTCGGGGGCCAGGCGGATATGCAACTGCGGGGTTGCACGTTGCGGGGGCCGGAAATGCCGGAATTTGTGCGGCATGCGATCCGCCGCAGCCGGGAAGACCCGGCGTGTGTGGATTGGCACTTTTTACATGTTGACGCCCGTGACTGTGCCAAAAGCACCAGCCGGGCATCGCGCCGGAGCCGGCCAGGCGAGTCGGTATGCTGCGCCTGCCCGCCGGGCTCCTGGCGCTATAATTCCTCTTCCCGGTCGCGAGGCCCTCTCCGTGATACAGACGACTTCGAGTTCGCGTGCGCTCCGGCGGGCATGGGCGGCGGCATGGGCGCCCGTGCTGCTGCTGGCACTCAATGTAATCCTCAACAGCGTGCTCTTCCTGCCCGGCGAGCGTTTGTATCGCGGGAGCATCGAGCCGGGCTACGTCTCCATGGCGCGCTTCGTCGCCGAGAATCCGAATCCCTGGGGCTGGAAGCCGGAGCACTACTGCGGCCTGCCCGCGCGCTTCGCCTATCTGCCCGGACTGCCCTATCTGGCGGCGGCCGGCATCTGGCTGTCGGGCGGCGATCCGAGCCAGGTATACCGGGTGATCACCGTAACCCTCGCCTCGTTCGGGCCGGTGGCTTTCTTCTTTCTGGCCCTCTATCTCTTCAGGGACCGCCGGTGGGCGTTGGCGGCGGGCGCGGTGTACACCTTCTTCTCGCCTTTCTACATCCTGATCCCGTACCTGTCGCTGGATGCCGGCGTGGCCCAGCTTCCCTCCCGCCTGCACTTGCAGATCAAGTACGGCGAGGCGCCCCATATCGCCGGCCTGACCTTGCTCCCGCTCGCCGTCCTGGCCTTGCTCGCCGCGTTGCGGCACGGGACCCGCCGCCGAATCCTGGCCGGCGCCGTTCTGCTGGCGGCCGTAGCGCTCACCAACTGGGTGGCCGCCCTGGCGCTGGCGTGGTGCTGCCTGATGCTGCTTCTCAGCCATGCCGGTCCTTACACGTGGGCGAAATCCCTACGCCCTCTGGCGGTTTCAGCCGGGCTGGCCTACCTGTTCTCCTGCTTCTGGCTGACGCCCGGCTTCGTCTCCACGGTTGCCTCCAGTTGGCCCGTGGACGCTTTCAACTACCGCATGCAGCTCTCCCAGCAGGCGCTGTTGCTCGGGCTGATCTGCGGCGCGCTCTTCATGCGTTTCCTGTTCGGGCGCTTTTCGGGGAAACCGTACTTGTGCTTTCTGAGCCTGTGCCTGTTCAGCTTCGGATACGTGGCGCTGGCCTACCACTGGTTCGGAATCGAGACGATCCCCGAATCGCGGCGCTACACGCCGGAAGCCGAACTGTTCGCGGTGCTGCTCTACTTCGCGCTGGCCAAACGCGCGCTGGAACGGCGCAGCCGGGCACTCTGCGCCGCCATGACGCTTCTGGCCCTGGCGGGAATGGCGCTTGGCGCGAGGCAGGTCTGGCGTTACGCCACCAAGCCCGCCCTGGAACTTACCCCGTTCGCCGGGGAAAACACTCCCGAATACCGGGTCGCCGGCTTCCTGAATAGCCGCAAGCCCGCCGGGCGGGTCTTCGTGACCGGAGGCACGCGCTTCCATCTCAACTCGCGCTTTGCGATCCCGCAGACCGGAGGGACGTTCGAATCGGGAGTGCGGAACCGGGTTCCGATCGATCTGAACTACCAGATTCTCAGCGGCGCGGGCAACGCGCCCGGCCAGGAAGGCGCCACCGCCGTCCTGCAACTGAAAGCGCTGGCGGTGGAGTACGTCGCCGTGCATGGCCCCGGGTCGCGGGAGTTCTACCGCGATTTCCGCAATCCCGCGAAGTTCGAGGGGCTGCTGGAGCGCGTCTACGTCCGGGAAGGCGACGCCGTCTATCGCGTCCCCTTCGTTTCCTACGCTCACCTGGTTCGCCCGGAGGAGATGCCCGGCCGCGTCCCGACCGGCCGGGATGCCGTCCTGCTGGAATCCTACGTCAAGGCCATCGAGGATCCGGAGCGGCCGAAGCTGGAATCCCGCTGGGCCGGCGCCAGTGCCCTGGAGATTCGCGGCCGGGTTCCCGAAGGGATGCGGGTTTCCGTGCAGGTCACCCATCACCCGGGCTGGAAGGCGTTTCAAGACGGAGCGCCGATTCCCGTGGAGAAGGACGCGCTGGGCTTCCTGCTGTTGAAACCGCGCCCTGCCCCGCAAGCGTCGATCCGCCTGATTTTCGAGAGCGGACTGGGGTCGAAGATCGCGGCTGCGATCAGCGTGCTGGCGTGGCTGGGAGGAATTGCCTGGTGGTTCCGCGTCCCGGGAGGCGGCGACGCCGCGCGTTGAGATCCTGCGCCGGGAAGATCACGCCTTCTACTCTCGCGGGTCCGGCGGCGCGAGTTCGAGCAACTCCTGCCCGTAGTCCGGCAGCTCGATCCGGATGCCGCGGGTTTGAAGCGTTTCCCCGCTGAACCTGCCGTACTGTTTGCCGGAGAAAAGGCCGGCGACGGAGTAAACGGCGCCGCGGCGAACCCAGGGAATGTTGATCCGGCGGAAGTCCGCGCCAGCACTGCCGCGCAGGATCACCACGGCGCCATAACCCTGCGCGTTCAGCTTGCCCCACCAGTGCCAGTCCACGTCGGTCGGCTCCGGAACTCCGCTGAACTGGAAATGCCTGTAGATCCCGTAGGTCTTGTGCAGGCGCTGGACGGCGTCCAGCCGTCCGCGGTAATGGGCGATGTTCTCTTCGGTCAGGGTACGGGCGTCGCCGGAGAAACAAACCGGCATGCCCATCAGCCAGCTGGCCACCTGCCGGTCCTGAATCCGCGGCGAGAGGCTGCCCAGGTGGTTGGTGGTGGCGGCGGCGTAGAACTCGAGCGGGTAGAGCGGCAGCCCGCGGTGCGAGTAGAAGCGCTGGCGGGCCAGCCAGCAGCCGCGCCGCAGTGCCTCGGCATGCTCCGCGGAGCTGATGGCGCGGCCGCCGAATTCGCGGGCAATGTTCGTGCCGGTCGCTTCATTCGGCGGGATGTGGAACCGGGCGGTGTGCTTGAGCGCGGCCAGGTCGGCGGGCACTCCAGGCGTGCCCCAGTAGATTTCGTGAGTGATCTCGTTGACTACCTCGGGCGCGGCGCGCCGCAGCGCTGCCTGGGCGGCCAGCAGACCGCGCAAGCCGCGCAGCAGGGATTCCCTGCGGGTGCGGCTCTCGTGCCCTTCCGCCAGGTCGCCGTACATGATATTGGTGAAGTCCTGCTTGAAGTAGCTCACGCCGTAGCGCCGCGACAGGGCCACCAGGTCCTGGACAAAGAAATCGCGCCACGGAGAGGCGAAGCTCATGGCGAAACCGGGCAGCGAAGGGCTCCGGATGAGAGGCGGCAGAATGCGCGCATCCGGCATGGCGGCCAGGTCGCGCGAATCGCGGTCGCGGAAGCAGGAGACCCACAGGCCGAGCGCCAGGCCCTTCGACCGCACGTAGCGTGAGGTCGACTCGAAATCCGGGAACTTCACCGTGTCCACCTCGGTGCCCAGGCGGCCTTTCTGCCAGCCATCGTCGAAGAGCATTTCGGTGAAGCCTGCGCGGGCCGCGATGTCCGCCAGCCGGCGCACCAGCCCGTCGTCGATCCGGTCGTAGAAGAACGCCCAGGTCATCCACTGGGGACCGTGAATTGGCGCGGTCTCCGCCGCAACTCCGACGCGGCGCTTCACGAATTCCATATAGGGGCCTTCGAGCGCGCGGTCGAGCGGGGTGGAGACCGAGGAGAGTGTGGGGGCGGCGGCGCCGCTGTAGCCGTAGTAGAACACCGGCTCGCTCACGAACTCCTCGCCCGGCCCGAGCACCCATTCGAACAGGCTGGAGGTGTAGCCCATGGCCCCCTGCTCCGAGATGGAGCGCAGAGCGGAGGGGACCTCGCTGGCGGCGATCAGCCCGGCGCGGGCGCCCGGCGCTTCGAATGCCACCACGCTGGGCTGCACTCCGAACATGGCCGCCGCGAGCGACTTGCGGGTGAGGGGCGAGAGGTGGAGATCGTCGATGATCAGGCGGTCCAGCCGCAGCCAGAGCGGGCCGCCGTTGCGCACCGCGATCCACTTTCGCACAGCCGGATAGCCATCGTAGACCTCGTAGACCAGTTCGATCGATACGCCTTTCAGGACCGGGTCCTTTTCGAGGGTCGAGCGGATGGCCAGGCGCGTGGCGCCGGGCACGGGGCGCGTGACGGCGGTCTCGGGAGCACCCGCGAACCGGCGCCAGGCCGAAGCCTGCACGAGCCGCGCGTCCACCCATTTGGGTGCGTCCGGCCGGGGGTCGTCGTAGCGGGTGGGATCGAATCCCTCCGATCGCCAGCGACCGCTGTTCATGCTCGAAAAATCGTTCTGCTCGGCGATCTCGTCCGCCCGCAGCCCTCGCGGCGGCCGGTTGGATTGCTCGCGGGCGATGAAAACGGAGAACTCCCGTGCGGGAGCCGCCAGCAGTTCGCTGCCTCCGACGGACAGCCGGGTGGTGCGGATGTTCCCCTCGCCGAAGCGGATGACGCGCTCCAGCGTTTCCGACTTCAGCACGGCCTGCCCGCCGGCCACGGTAATCTCGGCGGCGGTAAGGCAGGCCGCCGGAACGCAGATGCAGATCAGGGTCAACCGGTTCATGAAAGGCCTACCAGGGAACTGTACCGCAGTTTGGCGACCCCTCGGCTCGGAGACGGCGTTCCCCTCGCAGCGCGAACTCCGCCACGATTTCTACGAGGCGATATCCTCTTCGATCACCTTGTAGCCCATCAGGTCGCCCAGGCGCTTCATGCCCCGCATATGGTCGCCATAGAACACGGCCCGGTGCAGCATGGGCATGGCGCCGGCATATTGCGAGAGGTCGCCGGGACTGCCGGGCGCCACGATAGCGCCGCCGCCCCAGTTCAGGAAGAGGTGGCGGGCATCGCGCACCGTCTGGGTGAACTGCGTGCGGCAGGCCAGGGGGCTGGCGCCTGTTTCGGTGATCTTGCCGGGCACGGCCAGCATGGTGTCGAGGTTGACGAGCTTGGCCATGGTGACCGGCTCCCCTACCTGCCATTGCACCTGCAGGGCAACGCCGCCGCCGCTGTCCGTCTGGTTCCGGATCAGGAACGGCATGCGGCTGCCGTCCGCCCTGCGCGTGAAGGAGGTGCAATGGAACTGCACCAGCGCGTTCTTTGACTCGTCCACCACCGGGTCCGTGATGAAACCGGGCGCGCGGAAGGCGTAGGCGAACAGCAGCATGGTGAGCGTGGAATCGATGTCGCCCTCGCAGGCGCCTGCGAAGCCCAGGTCGTTGAGCTTGCTGAAGGTCAGGCAGGCGCGGGGGTTGCCCATGCAGGCGGCGCTGCAGATGCCCTGCGCTTTCTCCCGGATCATCAGCTGCTTGACCGCCAGGTAATACCTCGCGGAATCGATAATCTCCTGGCGCGTCGGCTCCAGGATTCCGATGGCCGGCTTGATCCAGTACTGCTCCGCTTCAGCCTCGGCGGCCGCTGGATCGATCGACCTGGCCATTTCCAGAATCTGTTCGTTCGGGATCGTCACCAGATCGGCGCCCAGCTTCCTTTTCACCTCTTCGGCGGAGCAGGCCGCCTTGGTGCCGCGCGGTCCGTTGACCGCCAGGATGCGCGTCTGCTTCATCAGCGCCGGCACACGCAGCAGGCTGACGGCTTCGTCGAGCTCCCTCCAATCGGTGGTCGAGAGCAGTACGACCTTGCGATTCTTCCACTGCTGGTGCCACATCCAGCCGTGTCCGCTGAAGGGCTGGAAGAAGGAAACCGCGGGCTTGTCCAGGCCGAAGCTGAGCTTCTCCAGCGTGGCGTAATCGCCCCCGTGCCCGGAGAGCCAGATCAGCAGGACGCCGTCGGCCGAGGCGGCCCTGGCAGCCACCTGCGCGACATCGGCGGGCGGGATGGTCTCACCGCCGGTGAAGGTCACGTCCCCGAGCTTCTTTTCGAGGTCGCGGAGGTAGTTGTCCATCTTCACCACCTCGTCTTTCCCCCAGGTCAGGTATTGGACGCTTCTGCCGGCAGCGTTGGTGATTGCCCCCGACCGGCCGACGTACAGCTTGTAGATTGTCGCCGGCCGCAGTTTGGGCCACTCGTCTCTTTCCGCGGTCTCCGCCGCCCGCCCGGTGGTCTGCCCGGCCAGGGTGATGCCGGCCGCCGTGCCGGCTCCCAGGAACATCCTGCGGTTTAGCTTGAAAAAGCTGTTCATTACCTTCCTCCTAAGAGTCGCTGACTGGCGTCAGGGCCACGTAACAGCGTAGCGTAACAGCGGATGAACCGGATAAGCAGTCCTTGTAATCTGATAGCACTGCCACACCTTCACCCGTTGCTGCAGGCCCAGACCCTGCCGGGATCTTCGCCGGGTTGCGCGGTTCCCCTGGCCGGAGGCGCGGCCGGCTGGACGCACACCCGCGACCGTCTTTCGCTGTCGGCCGCATGCACGCCGCGAGGCGCTCTCGCGCGCTGAATGCGGGGCGGGACTACCGGCCCCGGATCATGCGGCCGGCCGCGCGCAGCGTCCGCACGTCGATATCCCGCAGCCGGCCGCGGTAGTCCGGCCCCACATCGAGGGAGAAAATATTGCCGTACTTGACGGCGCCCAGGTAGTCCGCGTGGATCTTCTCGGGCGGGTGGACGAGCCGGTCGTGCTCCGGCAGCGAATAGAACCACATCGCCCCGCCTTTGTGCGGAGGAAGAATGGGATAGGTGAACTCGGCCAGCCGGTAGCTGCGCGAAGGCGGATTGCGCATGTGCGGCCCCGCCGCGGTGTGGTCCTCCAGCGGCCCCGGACGCCCCATCTCGCCCAGCCGGATGTCGGCGCCTTCCTGATCGCCATGATTGAACCCCACGAAGCAGTCCGGCTGAATCGACTTCACCCACCGCAGCGTCTCGCGATGGCTCAATCCTCCGTCGCCCACGGCATGGTCGAACCAGATGTACTGGATGGGGCCGTAGCCGCTGAGGAGTTCCTTCAGCTGGGCCTTCTTTATCTCCGGGTTCGATCCTCCCTTGCCGGACTTGCCGTCTTCGGCGCCGGGCCAGGTCCAGTCGCCTTCGGAGAAGTACAGCGCCAGCTTGATCCCGTGGCGGTCGCACGCCTTGCGAAGCTCTGCCAGCACATCGCGGCCGAGCGGAGCATTGGTTACTTTCCGGTCCGTGGTCCTGGTGTCCCAAAGACAGAAGCCGTCATGGTGCTTGGTGAGGAAGAGGATGTATCCCATCCCGGCCTCCTTCGCCGTCCGCACCCACTGTTCGACATCCACTTCAGTAGCGCGGAAGAAGGAGACGTCTTTCACTCCCGGCGTCCATTCCTTTCCGGAAAAGGTGCTGAAGGACCAGCAGATGAACATTCCGAAACGGAGGTTCTTCAGCTCCTGGACCCGTTTCTCGCTGATGGGCGGTTGGGCGCCGGCCGCCAGCGCCATCATGGCCAGCGCCGCCAGTCCCAGGGGAATACTCCGGTTTGCCTTCATGTTCGACTCGATTAGCGCTCCAGGTGCTCGGTGGAGACGATGAGGCCGCGCTCATCCTCCAGGTTCAGATAGTAGGCGCGGGCGTCATCGGGGATCTTTGCCGTGACGCGGCGCCTTCCCGGATCGATGCTTGCCGGCAGGGTCTCCCACTTGCGGTCCTGCCATCTTCCCGTGTCGCGCGTGAAGCAGAGCTCGGCCTTGCGCGGCGCGACTTTGCGTTCATAGACCGCCCACGCCTCGTCCCTGGCGGCGCCCTGCTCGCGGATTCGCACCAGCGGCGGACCGTCCAGCAGCTTCGCCCTGGCGTAGGCGAAGATCTCCGCGGGCCTGGCGCCGTCGGGGTGGCTGTGCTTCATGCGCACCTGCAGGCTCAGCATGCGCTCGCCGCGCGGCAGCCGGTAGGATTTCTGCCAGGACCGCATGACGTAGGCGAAGTCGTTCGTGCCGTTGATCCAGAACATGGGGCGGCGGCCCAGGGACAGATAGGACGACGGGTCCCACAAGCGCACCCAGGTGGCGGTTCTCTCCGGGCCGAGCTTGGCGAATTCCTTGAGCCAGGCCGAGTCCTCGCTCAGAAAGCCACACCCGTAGACCGGGATCCCGAAACGGAAACGGTGGTCCAGGCTGGCCACGATGCTCGTCAGATAACCTCCCCAGCTGATGCCGGTGACCCCGGTCCGCTTCGCATCCACGCCGGGCTGCGAGCGCAGGAAGGAGTGGGCCAGAATCGATACCGCCACGGCGTGGTAGCTCCACTGGTCGGCGGCGGGAGCGTCCACGTTGGAGAAGTCGCCCCAGCCGGCGGGGCCTGAAAATTCGTGACGCTTGCGCGGCGGATTCCAGGGGTTGCCATCCGCCTTCTCCGGCACGGCGCCGACGTTGTCGGCGGCAATGGCGGCGAAGCCCTGCCCGTTCCACATGCGCACCCACTCGGCAAAGGCCGTGCCGCCCCCGCCATGAATCAGAACCATGGCCGGCGCTTTCCCGCTGCCTGCCGGGATGCCGTAATAGGCGAAGGCTCGCGTCGGCTTCCCCTTGTACGGCGGGCCTGCAATCCAAACCGCCTTCACTCCGGGTTCCGGGCTGGGCGCTTCCCAGGACTGCGGAGTCCTCTGAAGATCCGCCAGGCGCCAGGGAAGCTCGGCGGCCCGCAGGCAGAGGGTGAAGAGCAGGAGCAGGACGGTGCGCTTCATGAGGCTGCTCATTATCGCACATGCGGATGCGCAACCCCGCGAAGCCGCTGCGCGGCCTGATCCGCCGGCCCTCCCGGTTGCCCGATGCTTTGGCGCAGGCGCTCGCGATGCCCGGCCAGCACGGACGCCAGGGAGGGCTCGAACGCGAGGTTCTTCATCTCGCCCGGGTCTTTCTGCATGTCGAGGAGCAGCTCGCGCGGCTCGGGGCCTTCAAAACGGGCGTACTTATACCGCCGGCTGCGAAGGCAGCGGCCGCCCGTGAATTCGATCAGGAGGTCCCGGCGCCAGCCCGCGGCCGGCCGTCCCGAGGCGAGCGGCCGCACGCTGCGGCCCGGCAGACCGGCTGGAGCGGGGATGCCCGCGTAGTCGCAGAGCGTGGGCAGCAGGTCCACGCCGGCCGAGACCAGGTGGCGCCGGTCCACCCTCCCTTGAGCGGCATGCCCGGGCCAGGAGACGATGAACGGCACGCGCGCCGCTTCCTCGTAGGGAAGGCTTTTGTGCTCGAAGCCGTGCGCCGCGTCCATGTCGCCGTGGTCGCTTGAAAAGACCACCAGAGTGCCGCGGTCCAGGCCCGATCTTCGCAGGGCCTCCAGCACCCGGGCGATCTCGGCGTCCACCCGCTCCGTCAGGCGGCAGTAGGCCCAGCGGTGCAGGCGCCACTCCTCTTCCGACCAGTGGCGGCGGACGTAGCCGCGGAAGCTTCCGAAGCCCGCGAACGCGCCCGGCTCGCCCAGCGTGGGGCCGTGATTGCCGGGCAAGGGAGGGCAGAGCCGGGCGAAAAACTCCTGGCGCGACACCCCGGGCGGCAACGCCGCTGCTTCGGCCACCCGCTGCCGTTCGACCGTCGATTGGGGATACATGGCCGGCAGGTTCTTGGCCCGTGTGTACGCGTCGATGGCCATGTAGCAGATGTCGTGCGGGTTGATGAAGGAGGCTACCAGCAGGAAGGGGCGGTCCTGCTTCCTCCCGAGGAATTCCGCGCACCGGGCCGCCAGTTCATCGCGTTCGTCGGCGGTCAGGTACTCGAACCCGAGGCTCTCCGGCGTCATGGGACGCGGCCAGTGGGTCTTGCCGCCGAACACCGTGCGGTATCCGGCCTCGCGGAAGAGGTTGCCCAGCGTTTGCGAAAGGTCCCGCGGAGGGTGTCCGGGCGGCTGGTTGCTCTCCATCCCGAAGTAGCTGGGATAGCGGCCGGTCATCATCGACGTGCGGGCCGGAACGCATACGGGGTTCGCCGAGTACGCCAGGTCGAACCGCGTGCCCGTAGCCGCGATGCTGTCCATGGCCGGTGTCTTCAGCCGGCGGTTGCCCGCGCAGCTCATCATGCCGGCGTGCTGCTGGTCGGTCATGATGTACAGGATGTTGGGCCGCGCGGCGGCCGCTGCGGCCCGGCGCCGAGCCAGCAGCAGCGACGGCCCGGCGGCGAGGAAACCGCGCCGGGTGGTGTTCCCATGGCTGGTGTTTTCCGTCTCTGCTTTCATGTCGACCCGTACCGGTTCAACAGCGCGCGCCATCCGGACTCGAGCGGCACCATCACCTGGGCGCGCTCCCAGGTCAACCCTTCCGCAGCCTCGGTCTCAGTGTACGCCCAGCAGGCCACTCGCAAAGTGATGTCAAGATCGCGCGAGACGCCGTGGCGCGCGAACGACTGCTCCAGCCGCGGCGCGAGGACCGTGTTGCGGTCAACCCAGCGGCGCAGGTGCGGAATTGCCGGCAGCCGGTCGGCTTTTAAGGAGTTGCAGGCACGGTCGGACAGCACGAGGTTGTGCCCCAGGTCGACCGGGTAGCGGCTCCGGGGGACGAAGTGATCGAGATGCAGCCGGACGGGTGGTATTTCCCGCCGGCAGTAGAAGCAGCGGCTGCCTTCCACCTCTTCCAGAGCGCGGCGCGCGGCGGCCAGGTCGGACCTTCTGCTGCCGAAGAGAAACTCGGCCAGATCGACGCGGGCGCCCAGGCACTCCGCATTCAACTCCCGGACGAAGCGTACCCAGGCGCCCTGCACCAGGTCGCGGATCAGTCCGTGAAACCGCCGGAAGCAGAAGGCGGCGCCGGGGCGCAACTCCACATGCTCGGAATCCTCCGGCTCGCCGTACAGGAACTCGAAGGACGTTTTTCCGATACGCTGCAGCCTCGGCAGCGGCATCTCACAAACCGCCCGCTGAATCCGCTTGAGCAGCCGGGCGTCGCCCAGAACGTCCGTGAGCGAGGCGCCCTGCTTCCTGGCTTGCGCCAGGTATTTCAGAACCCGCGGTTTCCGGTCGGTGTTCTGCCGGAGAACATGCAGTCCCGAAGCGGTCTCGAAAGGCAGAGTCTGCTGCCAGTAGTAGGCGGCGAACTTGGCGGCGACCCACCGGGTCTTCAGGGGCAGGGCCGCGCCGGAATCGGCGCCGCGTTCCACGGACAGATCGGCCAGCGCCAGGAGAAGCGCGAATTTGTACGTGGACGTGGTCCGGGTCTCCTCGAGCAGCCGCTGAATGTTCCTCAGGAACCGGACCTGTTCCGCGGCGTCCGGCGGCGGGGTTCGGATCACCCGAAGAGGTTACCACGAACCTGCAAGGCGCGAGCTACCGCTGGAGCGGGTTGTCCAGGTCCAGTTCAACCACACTGGCGATCCTGTCCGGCGCCTGGCCGCCCACGGCGATGGAGGTCCGGCCGCCGGAGGAGGTGACTGCTAGCGGTTTTCCGCCGGCCATCAGCCGGGCCTTCGCGCGAGAGCCCGCAGCCACCGGGAGCGCCAGCCTGCCGTCCTGCGGCCAGTCGAAAACGTGCAGGTAGAGGCGCGTCCCGCCGCCGGCCAGCCGCTTCCCGGTGCAGCGGCCCCATTCCAGCTTGCCGAGCGGACAGGCCCCGGTGGCGTAGATGGACTCGCCGTTCACCTTCATCCAGGCGCCGATCGCCTGCATGGCCCGGACGCTCTCCGGCGGTACGCTGCCGTCCCCTTTGGGGCCGATGTTGAGCAGGTAGTTTCCGCCCTTGCTGGCGATGTCGATCAGGTTGCGGATCAGCGTCTCCTCGGATTTCCACTGGTGGTCGTGCTCGCTGTAGCCCCAGGTGGTGTTCATCGTCATGCAGGTCTCCCAGTCCACGCCGGGCATGCCGGTCTCCGGGATGTGCTGCTCGGGAGTGATGAAGTCGCCGTAGCGCGGGTCGAGCCGGGGAGCGATGGCCGCGGTGCCCATGCCGGTGAAGCCTGCCTCGGGGATGCGGAACAGCCGGTTGTTCATGACGATTCGCGGCTGCCTCGCCCGCACCTTGGCCATCAGGTCGAAGGCCCGCCAGGCCTCCTGTCCCTGGAAGTCCTGCGAGCTGTAATCCCACCACAGGATGTCCACCGGGCCGTAGTGGGAGACCAGCTCGTTCACCTGGGCGTGCAGGTACTCCACGTACTTCGCGTGGTCCCGGCGGCCTTCGGGATAGGGCCGTCCTTTCATCGGATGCGGCAGCTGCTGGGACCTGGCGTACTCGTACTGGTCGTGGTGCCAGTCGATGACGGAGTGGTAGAAGCCCACGCGCAGGCCCTCCGCCCGGAGCGCCTCGACAATCTCCTTGAGCAGGTCCCGCCGCAGCACCGAGCCGGCATCGTAATCGCCCGCCTTGGAATCGTGCAGAGCAAAGCCCTCGTGGTGCTTGCTGGTGACGACCACGTAGCGGCAGCCGGCCTGCTTCGCCAGCCGGGCCCACTCACGGGCGAATCCGGGCGCCGGGCGGAATAGCGGAATGGCCCGCTTCGCATAAGTCTCCGTATCCGCCTTGACGCGCTGCTGGATCCATTCCATGCCCCCCCGGGCGCCTGCCGGCTTGCCTTCCCACGTGCCGGCCAGTCCCGAGTAGAGTCCCCAGTGCACGAACATCCCAAAGCGCGCCTCGCGCCACCACTTCATACGCGCGTCGCGCTGCTGCGCGGTCCCGGCGGCGGGCGGCGGCTGGCCGGAGGCGCAGAGAAAACCAAGAGCCGCGCTGAAACTCAGGCCGGCCACAACCGCTTTTCGAGACATGCTTCCTCCCCGCTGCATCACAGCTTCACGGGCTGGTGCTTCTTCACCCAGGCCGGGTCGAAGTCCACCCCGAATCCCGGGCCGGTGGGCACCTTGAGCTTGCCGTTCACCACCTTCAACGGCGAGGTCTTGCACTCGAACTGCACGTGGGTTCGCAGCCCTTTGAACTCGTGGTGCTCGCCCGCGTTCGGCGCGGCGGAGACGAAGTGGATATTGTACAGGTAGCCCAGGCCCCCGCCGGACATGTGCGGGATGATGCTCTTGCCGAAGGCTTCCGCCATGCGCGCCACTTTCATCGACCGGATCAGGCCGCCGAAGTAGTAGTTGTCAGGCTGCACGATATCGACGCCGTCGTTGGCGATCAGCCAGCGGAAGCCGTAGAAGCTGTAGTCCTGCTCGCCGTTGGAGACCGGCAGGGTCAGGGCGTCGGCAACTTCCTTGATCTCCTCCAGGTGGTCGAACATGACCGGCTCCTCGAAGTAGCGGTACTTGTATTCCTCCAGCAGACGGCCCACCCGGATGGCTTCCGGAACCGTGTAGAAACTGTTGGAGTCGGCGTACAGCGCCATGTCGTCGCCGAAGGTCTGGCGCACCAGCGGGATCATCTTCTCGGTCCTGCCCGGAGGGCCCACCGCGTACATGTCGGTGGTCATGAACATCAGCCCGCCGACCTTGATCTTCAAAGCCCGGGCGTCGTATTCGCTCACCGCCTTCTTGATCAGCTCGATGGATTCCTCCACCGGCTTCTCCCGCCACTCCGTCGCCACGTACACGCCGACCTCGGGGTTGTGGATCTCGCCGATCAGCTGCCCCACGGGCTTTCCCGCGATCCGGCCCAGCATGTCCAGGATGGCGAATTCGATAGTCGCCAGGGGCAGGCCGAGCGAGATGCCGTTGTACCGGAAGTTGAAGCCGAAGATGTACACCTTCTCCAGGATCAGGTCCAGTTCGCGGGCATCCTTCCCGATGAAGAACGGCTGCAGGTTCCTGAGAAAGATGGGAAACAGCGTGCTCATTCCGCTGTGGCCCACGGAGATGCCCTCGGCGCCGTCCCGCGAACGCACCCGGCATAGAAAACTGTTCTGGAAACGCAGCAGTTCGAGCGTTTCGATGATGACCGGCTTGTCGAAGAACTGCTTCTTCAGCACCGGCTGCTTCAGGATCTCGTCGAGCTTCGCGTAGCGGGGATTCCGCGCTCCCCCGGCCTGGGCCGGATCCGTGCCGGGAGAACGGCCGCAGGAGGAGAGGAACGGCAGGGAGGCCAGGCCGCCGCCGGCAGCGGCCGATACGAATTCACGCCGATTGACTTTCACGGATTGAAGCTCCTGATTTCAATAGCCCGTTCACAATGGAACCGAGCCGCACCAGACTATCACGGTTTCATCGGCGCCGTGCAGCCGGGTGAGACCGTCGATCCTCGCCCCGCGTTCGGGCCGGGAACGGGAAGACCGTGCGTGCCGGCGCCGCGGCCGGGGGCCGCGGAACGTGAGATCCTGCGGTGTTCGGGAGGCGGAAACCGGTATGAAGCGAACGATAGCCGCTCTGTGGATCATGGGGCTGCCGGGCTGTGCGCTGCATGCGGCCGGATTCGAGGCGGCGGTGCGGCCCGATCATCCCCGGCTGTTCTTCAACCGCGACACCTGGCCCGCCGTCAAGGCGCGCGCGCTGGGCGAGGAGCGCGCAGCCTTCCAGGCCCTGCGCTCGCGGGTCGACGAGGCGGCCGCGAAACCCGCGGCAGCAGGCGATTTCGGAACGGCCGCCTCCGAGGCCGCCTTCGTCTACCGCGTGACGGGGGAAGAGAAATACGGCGCGCTGGCCGAGCGGCTTCTTGCCGCCAGCATCGCCTACTACAACCAGTGCTTCAAGGAGAAGCGGACCGTGCACTGGTACTCGTATTCCCGCATCAACGCCTGGGCGGCTTTCGACTGGCTGTTCGACCGGCTCTCCGACGAGGAGCGCGTCAGGCTGGGCAAGGCCTTTCTCCAGGCCACCGCGGACGCGCAGCCCACCCGGTCGCGCCAGGCATTCGAGCGCGAGAACTGGGGCGGGACCAACTCGGGCTTCTACAGCACGCCGAGCCTGCTATGGTATGCGGGCCTGGCCACCCACCGCGCGGGGATCGACGACGCGCGGGCGGAGGAATTCCTGGCCGAAGGGCACAGGCTGTTCCTCGAAGTCCTGGAGTTCCGGCGCCGCGCGGCGGGAGACGACGGCGGCAGCGCCTCCGGCGCCCTGAACTACTCGCTCGGCGCCTACCCGTGGGCCGAGTTCGGTTTCTTCCACACTTACAAATCGGCCACGGGGCGGGACCTGGCGCGCGAGTGGCCGCACGTCGCCTGGCTGCCGGCGTACATCTATTGGAACTGGCTGCCGGGCGGGCGCGAGTTCGGCTATGGCGACGCCTATCACACCACCAACCAGATCGGTGTGGCCGGATTGAACATGCACCTCTCGGGGCTCATCCATCTCTACGGGTCCAGCCAGCCGGAGGCCGCCGCCTTCGCCGCCTGGTTCCTTGAGAAGACGCCGCGCCCGCCCCGGGAGTCGCCTGTGTTCCCCTACGCACGCTTCCTGCTGACCGCCATGCCGGACACGGCTCCCGCGCGGGATCCGCTCGCCCGCATGCCCATGGCGCGCCACTTCGAGAACATGGGGCAGGTCTTCCTGCGCTCGGGATCCGGGCCGGAGGACACCTACGCCATGTTCACCGCCGGAGGCGTGCTGGTCTCCCACAAGCAGTTCGACCATAACAATTTCACGATCTACAAGAAGGGCTTCCTGGCCATCGACACCGGCACGCGCCCCGAGCCGGGCCAGCACCTGACCCACTACTATTGCCGGACGGTGGCGCACAACGCCGTTCTGATCCGCATGCCGGGCGAGGAGATGCCGCGCTACTGGGGCAGTCCCGCGCCGGACGAAGAGCCGCTGCCGGTTCCCAACGACGGCGGGCAGCGCCAGGCGCTGGGCTCGCGAGTGGTCGCCTTCGAGACCAACAGCGACTACTCCTATGTGGCCGGCGACGCCACCCCCACCTACCACGAGCGGAAGTGCCGCCTGGCCCTGAGACAGTTCGTCTTCCTCCCGCCGGACCATTTCGTGGTATTCGACCGCGTGGTCTCCACGGATCCGCGATACAGGAAGGCCTGGCTGCTGCACACGGTGGAGGAGCCTCGTATCGGTCGCCGGGAATTCACCGCGGCACATGAGGAGGGCCGGTTGTTCTGCCGTACCCTCCTGCCCGAGGATGCGGCTCTCGCCAGTATCGGCGGGCCGGGCAGACAGTTCTGGTCCGATGGCCGCAACTGGCCTCTGCCGAAAGGCTATCGCACTCCCGATACCACCCCCCTGCTGGGCCAGTGGCGCGTGGAGGTCTCGCCGCGCCGGGCGCGTGCCGGAGATCTCTTCCTGCACCTGATCCAGGTGGACACGGCAGGCGCTGCCCGGATGGTGGATTCACGGCTGATCCGCCGGGACGGGCTGGTGGGGGTCGAGTTCCGAAGCGGCGGGAAGGAGTGGCGGGTGCTGTTTGGAACCGGGGGCCCGGCTTCGGGCCGGGTGACCTTGCGGACCGGAGGCGTGGTCCGGGTGGACCGGGAGTTGACGCGGACCGTGATGCCGCAGGCGGGCCTTTACGGCCGGCCGTGAGTATGATGGGAGACCGTATGAACGACCTGGAGCGGTTTCACGCCACCCTCAATTACGCGCCGCGCGACCGCGCGCCGTTTCACGAGTTCTTCTGGCCCACCTGGCCGGAGACCGAAGAGCTGTGGGCCCGGGAAGGCGGCTACCGCCCGGCCGATAACCCTTTTGGCTGCGACCGGTGGGTGTTTCACTTCAACTGGTTTTTTCCGGACCCGCCTTTCGCGCGCGAGATCGTCGAGGAGGACGACGAGCACATCACCTACGTGGACCCGCAGGGGATTCTGCAGAAGGAGTTCAAGCGGAATCCCGCCAGCTCGATGCCCTTGTTCGTGCGCTTCCCCGTGGAAACCCGGGAGGACTTTCGCCGCTTCTGGAAGGAGCGCATGCAGCCGGACCTCGCCTCGCGCATCGGGCCGGACTGGCGGGCCGCGCTTCGCGTCCATCGCGGCCGCGACTATCCGTTCGTCGTGCTGGCGGACCGCTGGGGAGGCTTCTTCGGCTCGCTGCGCAACCTGGTAGGGGTCGAGAAGCTGTGCACCCTGTTCTACGACGATCCCGCCTGGGTCGAAGAAATGATGGATGCGGATGCCGACTTTCTCATCTGCATGCTGGGACGGATCCTGGAAGAGACCTCGATCGACCTGTTCGGGTTTTGGGAGGACATGGGCTACAAAGCCGGTCCCCTGATTTCGCCCGCCATGGTGCGCAAGTACATGTTGCCGCGCTACCGCCGGGTGGTCGATTTCGCGCGGGCGCGGGGCGTGAAATGGTTCTGCCTGGACAGCGACGGGAAGGTGGACTCGCTGGTTCCGGTCTGGATGGACGCCGGGATCGACATCGTCTATCCGTGGGAGGTGCAGGCGGGCATGGACGCTTGCGAGGTCCGCAAGCGCTTCGGCCGGGAATTGCGGCTTTTCGGCGGCGTGGACAAGCGCGCGCTCACCAAAGGGAAGAAGGAGATCGATGCGGAGATCGCCTGCCGCAAGCCGCTCATCGACGACGGCGGCTACATCCCCATGCTGGATCACAGCGCCCCGCCCGACATTCCCTTCACCAACTACCGTTACTTCATGGAGCGGTTGCGCGAGGCGTTGTGACAGGTGGCGCACGTTATTAACGTACAGTGGCGGCACTCCTGCCGCCACCCGTCTTCAGCGGCGCCCGGCCTCTGCCGCCGCGACGGTCTTCCTCAGCCTCTCGATTCTGTCGCTCAAAGCCTGGTCCGTGGTGGCGGGAAGCCGCTCCAGGACCGGCTTCACGGCCAGGTAATCGGAGCCCTCGGCCAGCGTTTGGCCCACGCTCACTGCCGCATTCGCCGCTTCCGCCTTCACCTCCGGATCGTCCAGGTACGCGGCCAGCAGCCGGAAACCGGCAGTACTTCTCCAGCGGCCCAGGCCGGCGACGATCAGGCGCTTTTCCTCCGGCGACCGGGCTGCCGCGCCGGCGCGCCGAAACCACCCGGCCACGGTTTCATCCGGCGCCTGGCGCCCCTCGGCGGCGGCGGCGGCCAGCCGTACGGCCGAAGTCAACGCCCGCGTACGGGTAGCCGCGTCAGGGGTGGATTCCGCAATCCCCAGCAGTTCCCCCGCGGGAGCCGGATCGGGCCATCTCCCCAGGCTGTCCAGGGTCGTCCTTACCAGCCAGGAATTCGGGGATCGCAGGCTCTGCATGATCGTAGGCAGGGCCGGTGCGTAGCCGATGGAGGCGAGAGTGCGGATCCAGGACGCCTTGTCGAGGTCCTCGCCTTCCTGCTTCAACCCGGCCAGCAGCAGCTCCCCGGCGCGCGTCGTGTCCTTGCTTCTGGTGCAGGCGTACTGGAGCGCGCTCTCGGCGGCGGCTCTCTGGTTACCGTCCTTGCAGGTCCTGGTGACCGCCATCAGCGCAGGCAGGTGGCTGACTCCAGCCAGCGACCGGAGGGTCCGCAGGGCGGCCATGCTCACTCGCAGGTCGGGATCGCCGGCCTGCTTCAACAACTCCCCGGCGGCGTGCTGCGAAGGCGGGCGGGCGTCAATCACATCGATGAGAGCGGCGCGCGATTCGGGATCGGCGGTGGAGGCCAGGCGCCGGAGAACGAGCGAGTCTGTTCCGGACCCCGGAATCCGCGCCAGGCTTCCGGCCGCCGCGGCGCTCTCTTCCGCGCTCCGGCGGCTCACCACCCCTTCCAACAGCGCCGCCGCATCGGCCGGGTCGCCGATCTTGCCCAGCGCTTGAAACGCCGCTGCCCGGACCTCCGGCCTTTCGGCCGAGACTTTAGCCCGGATCGCGCGGATCGTTCCGGCATCCCTGCAGCAATCCGCCAGCGCGACAAGCAGCTGCGCCTGCACCTCCGGCCGGGCTGTTTCCAGTTCACCGCGCAGCGCGGCGGAGAGGCTGGCGCCGGAAAGCCCGCGGACAGTGTACAGCGCCACGTTGCGGATCTCGCGCTCGTCCGACCGCAGCAGTTTCACCAGCAGATCCACTCCGCCCGGCCCGCGCGCGACGATCGCTCCCCGGGTGGCCGCCATGCGGTACGGCATGGGAACCGCGGAGGCGCGCACGGTGTCGTAGAGGGCAGCCGCGTTCCCGGCGTTCTGCCGGACCTGGAATTCGGCCGCCAGCAGGCAGGCCGCCGCCGCGCCGGGCCGCAGTTCCTCCGGGCCGCTCGCAAGCGCGCGCCGGAGAATGCGGATCGACTCGCCATTGGAAATGCGGCCCAGTGCCAGTAAAGCGGCGTGCGACGCCCCGGACGCAGGGTTCTCAGCCAGCTTGCCGAGCGCCGGCGCCGCCTTCTCGTCGCGCAGCACGCCCAGCGAGTTCACCACCCCGATCAGCAGATCGCCCTTGAGGCGGCCCAGGGCCGCCCGCAGGGCCGCCGCGGCGCTGGGGTCCGGAATCCCTTCCAGGCCGCTGCGCGCGTACGCGCTCAGGGCCGGGTCCGTCAGCAGCGCCGCCAGCGCCGGGACCGCCTCCCTGGTTCCGTATTCGCCCAGTTGCTGGCAGGCCCGCGCCCTGGCGTGCAGGCCGGCGCCGGACTGCCCGAGAACGCCGATCAACTCCCGCACCGGGGGCCGGGCTGGCGCCTGCCCCCACAAGGCCGGCGCTGCCAGGCCTGCCAGGAAAAAACCAATCAGGTTCCAGTTCGTTCTCATCGGATGGCGCCCTCAAACATGAAAGGTCCACGGTTCCCTGGTTGCGCGCCGGCGCATCCGGTTGGCCTCCTCGTCGTTCACGAACTCCTCCTTGACGGGATCCAGGGTGATCTTGCGCCCAAGCTGCCAGGAGAGCTGCGCCGCGAAGCAGGCGATGTGAGTGCGGCGCATCACGTCCTGGTTGCACACCGGCTTGGCCCGCGAGCGCATGCAGTCGAAGAAATTCCGGGCGTGCGCGGCGGGACTCAGCGAGGTCCCCACCACGATCTTCCGCGCCTTCTCGACCAGCCCGTCCGAAAGGATGATCTCCGCACTGTCGCCGGTTTCGACCCAGCCTTCGTCGCCCTCGAACCGCACCGGGCAGGTTCCCGTGGAAGTGCGGTAGTGGGGCGCGCGGTCGCCGAACGGCGTCTTCAGGAAATCGCAGACGATCTTCACGCCGTTGGCATAGCGCGCCGTGATGCTTCCCGGCCCTGCTTCGTACTCGATGGGCATGCTGTGATCGCTCTGGTTGGCCCACTGGCACAGATCCAGTGTGTGGGCGCCCCAGTCGAGAAAATTCCCGCCTGCTTCAAAATCGTGATGCCCGCGCCAGCGGCCCGCGACGTAGAGGTGGTTGTAGGGGCGCCAGGGCGCGGGACCCAGCCAGCGATCCCAGTCGCATTCTTCCTTGGGCGGCTCCGGTTCGCCCGGAAGCCAGTCGTACTGCTTGGTAGGTGTGTAGACCGAGGCGTGCAGAGTATGGAGCCGGCCCAGCTGGCCGCTGTGGGCCAGGTGAACGGCGTATTGGAATTGCGCCTGGCTGCGGCGCTGCGTTCCGGCCTGGAAGACGCGTCCGTAGCGGTGTACGCCGTCCGCCAGCGCCTGGACCTCCGCCACGGTCAGCCCGCAGGGCTTTTCGCAATAGACGTCCTTCCCGGCCCGGACGGCCAGCAGCGAGGCCAGGGCGTGCCAGCGGTCGCCGGTGGCGATCAGCACCGCGTCAATGTCCGGCCGGGCCAGCCGTTCGAACATGTCCCGGTAGATGACGCAGTCGCTGTTGCCGTAGTGCTTGTCGGCCATCTGCTTGATGCTTTCGGCGCGTTTCCGCTGCACATCGCAGGTGGCCACGAAACGCACGTCCTTCTGCGGAAGGATGGTGCTCAGATCGTAGGAACCGCGCGGGCCCAGCCCGATGCCGCCCAGCACGATCTTCTCGCCGGGGCCCACCGCGCCGCCCAGCCCCAGCACGTGCGCGGGCACGATCATGGGGGCGGCCGCGGCCGCCAGCGTGTGCTTGAGGAATCCGCGGCGGTCCACGGCCCGCCGGTCTTCAGGCATGCTCATCGCGAAAGTCTCCTAAGGTACTTGCACCATACCGCAACCGGCCGGCCTCCGCCAAGAAGGCGGTGCGTGCGAAGCGTCCCGCGCTGCTATAACAGTGGTTCGAGGCGATCATGAGAACCGCTGTCAGTCTCCTGCTCTTCTCCCTCCTCGCGGCCCCCGCGGCGCGGCCGGCGGTGGAGGACGATTTCGATTACTTCGTCAACAACTGGAATGTGGTGGGCCTGCCCGACTACATGTTCGGCGCGCGCATCACTCCGGACTCCGAGATGCTTCTGGCCGGCGGCGCCGCGATCCAGGTCCGCACCGGGCGCGGCCTGGCGCCCTTGACCCGCAAGCTGGGCAAGCGGGCCATGGAGGGATGGCTGCCGGTCATCCAGGTGGCGGACGCGGGCGGCGGCGTGCGCTACGACGTGACCTTCTGGGCCACCCCCCTGCCCGATTCCAGGGACTGGCGCAAGGCCTTCCGCTGGCCCGGGGAGACCGAGAACTTCCTGTGCTGGATCTCGGTCAAGGCCACCAACGCCTCCGGCGCGCCCGCCGAGGCCCGCGCGGACGTGCGCCCCGTCCCCGCCGCGAAGCCGGCCCGCCAGGAGTTCGCAACCGCCGGAAAGCACACTCGGGAATACGCCTGGAACTGGACCCTGGCCCCCGGTGAGTCCCGGGAAGGCATTGCCCGCTACACCTTCTACCCCATCTCCGAGGCTACCCGCTATGACGGCGCCCCCGCCGGCCTCTGGCTCGACCGCACCGTATCCTTCTGGCGTGAAATCGTAGCCCCGGCCGCCCGCATCGCAGTCCCCTGCCGCAAGGCCACCCGTGCCCTGCTGGCCGCCCACGTCTGCCAGATGATCGCCAACGACCTCGGGGTGGTCCACGGCGGCGAGGGCTTCTACGACGAGTTCTACATACGCGACGGCGCTTACCAGGTCATGCAACTGGAAGAGGCCGGCCTCGACGAATTCGCCGCCCGCGCCATCCACCGCTACATGGCCGGGCAGCAGCGCGACGGCCGCTTCGAATCGCAGCGCGATCAGTACGACGCCAACGGCCAGGCCGTCTGGGCCCTCTGGCAGTACGCCAAAATCACCGGCGACCGCGGGTATCTCGAGCGTGTTTACCCGCGCATGCTCCGCGCCGTCAACTGGACCATGCGGGAGCGGCGCAAGGCCGCCGCCGGCTCACCCTTCCACGGCCTCCTCACCGCGGCCCCGGCCGACGGTGAATACCTCTGGGACGGCAAGCACCACATCGTGGGCTACGACTTCTGGAACCTCCGCGGCCTGCTCCTGACGGCCGATGCCGCCGGCACGCTGGGCCGGACCGGGGATGCCGCCTTCCTGATGAGCGAGGCGGATGAGTACCGGGCGGCCATCGAGGCGGCCTGGAAACGCGCCGGAGTCCCCTACTTCCCGCCCAGCTGGGAAACGGCGGGCACTCACTGGGGCAACACGGAGACGCTCTGGCCCACCCGCCTGTTCGACGCGCGGGATCCCCGCGTAGCCGCCTCCATCGAGTTTCTGGAAAAGGACTTCACCGGCGGATACGTGGAGGGCACCATCCGCTGGAAGTCCCCCAAAATGGAGGACGCCATCCACCCCTACATGGGCGCCTACACCGTCATGAACACCCTGGTTCGCGGCGAAGCGGAGAAGGTGGCGGAGAGCTTCTACTGGTACCTGCTGCACAGCACTGCCGCCAACGCTTTTCCGGAGGGCATCTTCTACAAGCGGCGCTTCGCCTGGAGCGACACCATCCCGCACGTGACCGGGGCTTCCAACTACGCCATCCTGCTGCGCCATATGCTGGTGCACGAGGATGGCGGCGACCTGCACCTGCTGGCCGCCGTCCCCGACTGGTGGCTGGAGGAGGGCAGGGAGATCCGGGTGGAGCGCCTGCCCACCCACTTCGGCCCCATGGACCTGCTGGTGCGGGGCATGGCGCGAGGCGTGGCCGTGGAGATGACCGGGCCGCTGCGCGAGGCACCCCGGCGCATCGTGCTACATCTGCCCGAATCGCGGCCCTGGCTGAACGCGCGCGCGGGCGTCTCCCTCGACCGGCGCCCGGATCAGAAGACCCGCTGGGACTTTCCCGCGGTCGTCGCTAGGTACCGCTCCTCAATGACGCCCGAAGAGCGCCGCAAGTGGGAAGCGCTCGGCCTGTAGCACCGGAGGCCGCTCACAGATCCAGCGCCACGGCCACCAGGACGGCCACGGCGAACGCAGTCACGCCCGTGAGGAAGATGACCGGCAGGTTCAGTGTGAAGAACTCTCTCATCGGGGCCTCCGATGATCGGAGTGCACGAAGCGAGCCAGTTCGGGAACCGCCTGTTCCGCCGGCCGGATACGGTCTCCGGGCGCGGATGCCGCCGCGCAATTCCTGCAGAAACCCGCGCCCCGAACCGCAAGACTTGCGCTACACCCGGTACCCGGCGGCCAGCCTGCGGAAGCCCGCGACCTCCGCCGCCTCGCGAGCGGCGTCCCAGCCCAGTTCCCGCGCCATCAGGGCCGCCGCGCGCGGCGCCGCCTCCCCGGCCGCGCGTGCGTTGAGGAACAGAGCCCGGGTGCGCCGCGCCAGCACGTCCTCCAGAGTGCGGGCCATCTCCCGCCGAGCCGCCCATACCACCTCCGCGCCCAGGTAGGGCAGGGACGGGTGCAGACGCTCCCCAAGCCCCGCTTCCGCGCGCGCCAGTTCCAGCACCGCGGGGGCGTCCGAGCCGTGAACCCGCAGGTGGCCGTGGCCCCCCGCCTCCGCTTCGAAACCGTGGATCCTCAGCTCCCGCGTGAGGCACGGCCTCTCCGGCAGCCGCCCCAGCGTGGCCGCCTGGTTCACGCAGTCTTCGGCCATGTGGCGGTAGGTGGTCCACTTGCCCCCCGTGATCGTCAGCAGCCCCGACCGGTCGATGTGAATGGCATGGCCGCGCGAGAGCGACGCCGTGCTCACCTCGCCCGACCCCACCAGCGGCCGTATCCCGGCAAAGGCGCTGAGCACGTCCTCGCGCCCCGGAGGCCGCGCCAGGTACTGGCCCGCCGTCTCCAGGACGAACTCGATCTCCGCCTCCATCGGGACCGGCTCCAGGGGGATCTCCCGAACCGGCGTGTCGGTGGTCCCCACTACCACGTGGCCGTGCCAGGGAATGGCGAACATCACCCGCCCGTCCCGGGTATGGGGGACCATGATGGCATGATCGCCGGCCAGGAAAGAGCGGTCGAACACCAGGTGGATGCCCTGGCTGGGCGCGATCATCGGCCGGGCCTCGGGGTCCGCCATGCGCCGTACCGCGTCGCAGAAGGGACCGGTGGCGTTGACCACCACGCGCGCGCCGGCTTCGTACGCCTGCCCGGTTTCGGCATCCCGGAACGCCACCCCTTCGACGCACCCGTCGCCGCCCTTCACCAGCCCGGTGACCGGAGCGTAGTTCAGCAGCACGCCTCCCTGCTCCGCGGCGGTCGCCGCCAGGTGGATCAGCAGGCGCGAGTCGTCGAACTGGCCGTCGTAGTAAACCACGCCGCCGCGCAGTCCTTCCATCCGTATGTTGGGAAGGCGGGCCAGAGTCTCCTCCCGGGAGAGGATACTGGAGGGGCCGAAGCCGTACTTGCCGGCCAGCAGGTTGTAGAGTTTGAGTCCCAGGCCGTAGAAAGGCGCTTCCCACCAGTCGTAGTTGGGCACCACGAAGGGCAGGTCCGAAACCAGGTGGGGCGCGTTCCGGCGCAGGATGCCGCGCTCTTTCAGCGCCTCCATCACCAGCGCGATATTTCCCTGCTCCAGGTAGCGCACCCCGCCGTGCACCAGCTTGGTGCTGCGGCTGGAAGTGCCCTTGCCGAAGTCGCTCTGCTCCAGCAGAAGCGCGGCATAGCCCCGCGAGGCCGCATCCACCGCGATGCCCAGGCCGGTGGCGCCCCCGCCGATCACCACCACGTCCCAGGGCTCGCTCCGGCCTGCCAGTTGCGCGAGCATGGCGGCGCGGTTCATGCGCCTACTCCGTTTCCCAGTGGCGCGCGCGCTCCAGGGCCCGTTTCCAGCGCGCTTTCAGCCTCCCGGCCTGCTCCGCCGGCATGCTGGGGTCGAAGCGGCGGTCCACTCTCCAGTGGGCGGCGACGTCCTTCGTCCCGCTCCAGTAGCCGGTGGCCAGGCCGGCCAGGTAGGCCGCGCCCAGCGCGGTGGTTTCCGTGATCGCCGGCCGCACCACCGGCGCGCCCAGCAGGTCGGCCTGAAACTGCATCAGCAGGTCGTTGCGCGAGGCGCCGCCGTCCACGCGCAGTTCCTTCAGCTCGATACCCGAATCGTCGCGCATGGCCTGCAACAGGTCGGCTACCTGGTAGGCAATGCTCTCCAGCGCCGCGCGCGCCAGGTGCGCCGACGTAACCCCGCGGGTGATCCCCAGGACCGCGCCCCGCGCGTAAGGGTCCCAGTGCGGCGCGCCCAGCCCGGCGAAGGCCGGCACCAGGAACACCCCGCCGTTGTCGGGGACCGATCGCGCCAGCGCCTCGATCTCCTCCGCCGAGCGGATGAGTCCCAAGCCGTCGCGCACCCACTGCACCACCGCGCCCCCGATGAAGACGCTGCCCTCCAGCGCATAGGCCGTCGTGCCTCCGATCCGCGAAGCCACCGTCGTGAGCAGGCGCTGCCCCGAGTTCACAGGCGACGTTCCCGTGTTCTGCAGCACGAAGCAGCCGGTGCCGTACGTGCACTTGGTCAATCCCGGGGAGAGGCAGGCCTGGCCGAACAGGGCCGCCTGCTGATCGCCGGCGATGCCGGCCACCGGCGCTTCTCCCAGGCCGGGCAGCGGCGCGGTGGTTCCGTAGACTTCGCTGGAACTGCGGACCTCCGGCAGCAGGGCGGCGGGAACGCCGAACAGCCGCAGCAATTCCGGGTCCCAGGCGCCGGTGTGGATGTTGAACAGCATCGTGCGGGAGGCGTTCGACGCGTCCGTCGCGTGGCAGCGGCCCCCGGTGAGTTTCCATAGCAGCCAGGTGTCCACGGTCCCGAAGGCCAGTTCCCCCCGCTCGGCGCGCTGGCGGGCGCCGGGCACATTCTCCAGCAGCCAGGCCACCTTGCTGGCCGAGAAGTAGGCGTCGATGACCAGGCCGGTGCGCTCCTGGATCATGGCCTCGCAGCCCTCCTCCACCAGGCGCCGGCAAAGCGGCGCGGTGCGGCGGTCCTGCCAGACGATGGCGTTGTGGATCGCCTCTCCCGTCCGGCGGTCCCACACCACGGCCGTTTCGCGCTGGTTGGTGATGCCCACCGCGGCGATCTCGTCCGGGCGGATCCTCGCGCCCGCCACGGCTTCCGCGGCCGTTCCAATTTGTGAAACCCAGATTTCGTGCGGATCGTGCTCCACCCAGGCGGGCCGCGGGTAGTGCTGCGTGAACTCCTTCTGGGCCGAGGCCAGGATGTTTCCGTCGTGGTCGAAGACGATAGCGCGCGAGCTGGTGGTGCCCTGGTCCAGAGCGAGTATGTACGGCAAGTTTCCTCCTGCTGCGGCCGGGCGAATCCAACGCTGGCCGCTTGCCAACAGGCCCTAAACCCGCCCTGCGGAGGCCGGTTGGGAACCGGCCGGGCTGTCCCCGGATTTGCGAACGCTTCCGCGGACCTGCCTTGACTACGTGCCTTCCGACCAGCTGGCCAGGTAGTGCTCCTGCTCCGGCGTCAGGCGGTCGATCTTCACCCCCATGGCCTCCAGCTTCAGGCGCGCCACGGTCTTGTCCAGCGCCTCGGGCACGGAGTACACCCGCTTCTCCAGCGAAGCGTGGTTCTTGATCATGTGATCCACCGAGAGCGCCTGGTTGGCGAAGCTCATATCCATCACCGAGGCCGGATGCCCCTCGGCAGCCGAGAGGTTCACCAGCCGGCCCTCGGCCAGCACGTAGATTCTACGCCCGTCGCGCATGGCGAACTCTTCCACGAACTCGCGCGACTGCCGCCGCGAGGAGGCCATCTTGGCCAGGCACTCGAGGTCGATCTCCACGTTGAAGTGGCCGGAATTGCAGATGATCGCGCCGTTCTTCAACCGCTCGAAATGGCTCTTGGCGATCACGTTCTTGTTCCCGGTCACGGTCACGAAAACGTCGCCGATTTCGGCCGCCTCGTTCATCGACATGACCCGGAACCCGTCCATCACCGCCTCGATGGCCTTGGTGGGATCCACCTCGGTCACGATCACGTTGGCGCCCAGCCCGCGGGCCCGCATGGCCACTCCGCGCCCGCACCAGCCGTAGCCCGCCACCACGAAATTCAACCCGGCCATCAGCACATTGGTGGCCCGCACGATGCCGTCCACCGTGCTTTGCCCGGTGCCGTAGCGGTTGTCGAACAGGTGCTTGGTCATCGCGTCGTTCACCGCGATGATGGGGTAGCGCAGCACCCCTTCCCTAGCCATGGCGCGCAGCCGGATCACGCCGGTGGTGGTTTCCTCGGTGCCGCCCACCACGCCGTCCAGAAGGTCGCGCCGCTTGGTGTGCAGCATGCTCACCAGGTCCGCGCCGTCGTCCATGGTGATGTTGGGCTTGTGATCGAGGGCCGCCGCGATGTGACGGTAGTAAACCTCGTTGCTTTCCCCCTTCACGGCAAAAACGGGAATGCCGTAATCGCGGACCAGGGTGGCCGAGACGTCGTCCTGCGTCGAGAGGGGGTTGGAGGCGCACAGCACTACCGAGGCGCCGCCGTCGCGCAGGGTGATCATCAGGTTGGCGGTTTCCGTGGTGACGTGCAGGCAGGCCGCGATGCGGATGCCCGCCAGCGGCTGCGTCTTGATGAACTGCTTGCGGATGTTCTGCAGCACCGGCATGAACTGAAAGGCCCATTCCGTGCGCCGCTTCCCGGTTTCAGCCAGGCTCAGATCTTTTACGTCGCAGGCGGCTTGCGCTTGTACTTCGGTTCCCATGGTTTCCTCTTTCATCTACGGTTATTTCACGGCCGCGACGGCCACTTCGGCGCGGAGGACTTCCGCCTTGTCGGTGGCCTCCCAACTGAATGTCGCTTCGCTGCGCCCGAAGTGCCCGAAAGCCGCGGTCTTGCGGTACAGCGGGCGGCGCAGCTGCAGATGGTCGATGATACCTTTGGGCGTCAGCGGGAAATGCGCCCGGATGAGGGCCACGATGCGATCTTCGTCAACCTGTCCGGTGCCGAATGTATTGCAGTTCACCGAAACCGGCTCGGCCACGCCGATGGCATAGGCCAGCTGCACCTCGCAGCGCCGCGCCAGGCCCGAGGCCACCACGTTCTTGGCGATGTAGCGGGCCATGTAGCAGGCCGAGCGGTCCACCTTCGTCGGATCCTTGCCGGAGAACGCGCCGCCGCCGTGCCGGCCCATGCCGCCGTAGGTGTCCACGATGATCTTGCGCCCCGTCAGCCCGGTGTCGCCGTGCGGTCCGCCGATCACGAAACGGCCCGTGGGATTGATGTGGAACTTGGTCGCCGCATCCACCATGCCGGCCGGAATGACCGGGTCGATGATGTGCTTCTTGATTTCCGCCCGCAGGTCTTCGGTCGAGATCCCGTCGCCGTGCTGCGTGGATACCACCACCGCATCGATGCGCTTGGGCATGCCGCCCGCGTACTCCACGCTGACCTGCGATTTGCCGTCCGGCCGCAGCCAGTCCAGCGTCCCGGCACGCCGCACATCGCTCAGCCGCCGCACCAGCTTGTGGGCCAGCATGATGGGCAGCGGCATCAGCTCGGGGGTTTCGTCGCAGGCGTACCCGAACATCATGCCCTGGTCGCCCGCGCCGCCCGGATCCACGCCCATGGCGATGTCCGGCGACTGCCCCTGGATGGCGTTCAACACGCCGCAGGTCTGGAAATCGAAGCCGAACGCCGCGTCGGTATAACCGATGTCCCGGATCGTCTCGCGGGCCACTTTGGGAACGTCCACGTAGCAGCGGGTCGTAATCTCGCCGGCCACAATGCACAGCCCGGTAGTCACCAGGACTTCGCAGGCCACCCGGCCGTACGGATCCTCCTGAAACACGGCATCCAGCACGGCGTCGGAAATCTGGTCCGCGACCTTGTCCGGATGACCCTCGGTCACCGACTCCGACGTGAATATGGTCCGCTGCTTGTTCGACATTCTTCCTCCTCGGGCGTGAAGCCGTGGCGCTCCGCGCTCCGCCGCGTCCCGAAAGGGCACAATCTGCGGCGGCGACCTCGGACATATCTGTGGAGAGATCAGGCGAGCGGCCGCGGAAACAGAGTTTTTAGTGTACCCGAGAGGGCGGTTAGCGTCAATTGCGGCTTACTTCCCGGCATCCCGCCCGCGTTGCGAGAAGACGCGTACATTGCCGTGTAAAGAGATGCGCTATGGGGTTGACACTCCGCTTGGGTTGGAATATACATGATCAGGGTTTCAGGGGGCAACCGGGGCGCTCATAGGGGGGAGTTCCGGTAGTACCATAGCCCCGGCCCAAGAACTCCACTTCTGGGAGCAAACCATGAGACAGATGTTGCGACTCCTTCCGTGTATTGTCGCCGCTTCCCTGCTCTTCGCTCAGACCGACCGCGGCCTCATTAACGGAACGGTGACCGATTCGACGGGGGCGGCCGTTCCTGGAGCCAATGTCGTCGCCACCAACCGGGCGACCAACGTCGCCTTCGCCACCCTTACCACCAGCACCGGCGACTTCACCGTCCCGGCGCTGCCCGTAGGCGCCTACAACCTTCGCATCGAAAAGCCGGGCTTCAAGGCCGCCCTGCGCGAAAACATCACCGTGGCCGCCGGCGCCACCGTCACCGTCAACGCGCAGCTCGAGGTCGGCGCCGTGACCGAATCCATTCAGGTCGAGGCCTCCCTCGAACTGCTGCAAACCACCACCACCAAGGTCTCCACGGCGGTGGTCAACAAGATGGTGGACGAACTGCCGCTGGTCGTGGGCGGGGCCATGCGCGGAGCTTTCGACCTCGCCCTGATCACCCCGGAGGCCAATCAGCCCGGCGATGACAGCTTCAACGTCGGCGGCGGGCAGGCCGGCGCCTACGGCGCCACCCTCGACGGGGTCAGCGTGCTCACCGGACGCTTCAATTCCGTTCAGTGGACCAACGTCAACACGCCCTCGGTCGACGCCATCACCGAGTTCGCCGTCGAAACCAACGGCTTCAAGGCGGAGTACGGCCGCGCCCAGGGCGGCATCCTCACCTTCTCTTCCAAGTCCGGCACCAACGAACTGCACGGTACCGCCTATGAATTCCTGCGCAACGACGCCCTGGATTCGCGCCGCTTCTTTGAAGCCGAGAAGGGCAAGCTGCGCCAGCACGACTTCGGGTTCAGTGTCGGCGGCCCCGTCTACCTGCCGAAGATCTACGACGGCCGCAACCGCACCTTCTTCTTCGCCACCGCCGAGTGGTTCCGCAACCGCATCGGCGCCAGCAGCACCCGTTCCAGCGTGCCTACTCCGGAGATGTACGACGGCGATTTCCGCAACTGGGTGGACGGCAACGGCCGTCCGCTGACCATCTACGATCCGGCCACCACCACCCCGGGCGGCAGCGGCTTCGTCCGCCAGCCCTTTGCGGGCAACCGGATTCCGCAGGATCGCTTCGCCACCCTCTCCCGCAACTACGTGGCCCTGGTCCGCGACCTGCTCCGCCCCAATAACGGGGCCGCTCCCGGCACCAGCGACTACGTCCGCAACAACTACATCAATAGCGCCGGCACTGCCCTGGATCCCTGGACCAAGTGGAGCATCAAGGCCGACCACAACTTCGGCCAGAACGACCGCATCAGCTATCTCTACAACCATGGTCTGCACGAGCGGGTCCCCGGACCGGACGGCTTCCCCGGGCTGCCCGGCATCCTGAACGAGAACCGCGTCGACATCCAGAACAGCAACGTGCATCGCGTGACCTACGACAAGGTCATCCGCCCGACCATCGTCAATCACATGTTCGGCGGCATCAACATGATGAAGGACGCGCACTATGCCACCACCCTGGATGGAGGCTGGGAGCAGAAGGGCATCTGCCTGAAGGGCGCCTGGGACTGCAACCGCAACCTGCTCATCGCCGAGTTCTCCGACTACAGCACCTGGGTCGCGCGTGCCTATGACGGCTCGGAGAACTTCGCCTTCTCCTTCGGCGACGACCTGACCATCACCAAGGGCAAGCACACCATCAAGATGGGCTACCTGTGGGAGCGGGTGCATTACAACGGCTTCGGACAGCAGACCATCGGCGGGCTGGTGCGCGGCGACCGCCGCTCCACCAGCATCCCCAATGACAACAACATCACGACCGGCGGCGGAAACGGCTTCGCTTCCTTCCTGCTGGGCCAGGGCTTCACCGGCGGCACGGAGAACGACCGCTTCGTCGGCCAGCAATGGCGCAGCCACGCCTGGTATGTCCAGGACGACTGGAAAGTCACGCCGCGCCTGACCTTGAACTACGGCGTCCGCTACGAGTTCACGCTGCCGCCTCTGGAACAGGAAGACAAGTGGAGCGATCTCGACCCCAAGCTGCCGAACCCGAGAGCCGATAACCTGCCCGGCGCTCTGCGCTTTGCGGGCTTCGGCGACGGGCGCGAAAACTCCCGCACCATCACTCCCGGCTGGTACGGCGGCATCGGGCCGCGTTTCGGGCTGGCCTACTCGATCGGCAATGCCACCGTGCTGCGCGCCAGCGTGGGCCGCACTTTCGGCATCGCCAAGACCATCACCGGCAGCACGCACTTCGAGGGCTCCACGCTGGTTTTCTCGGCCTCCAGCCTGGACAACGGCGTCACTCCCATCTTCCTCTATGACCAGGGGCTGCCGCCCTACACCCGTCCCCCGGTAATCGATCCCAGCTTCGCCAACGGCTCAAGCCCGGCCTACTGGGACGGGGAGGCCGTGCGCCTGCCCGAGAACTACCAGTGGACCTTTTCGCTGCAGCGCCAGCTCACCAACTCAACGGTGGTCGAGGCCAACTACCACGCCACCATCGGCGCGCATCTGGTGGCCGGGCTGAAGCGCTACAACCAGCTTCCCTTCAGCCTCCTGGAACGCTACGGACGCAACCTGCTGGCCAGCCCCATCACCTCCCCGGCGGCCGTCGCGGCCGGCTTCCAGCTTCCGTACCGCGACATCAACTGCCAGTTCAGCGCCACCTGCGCGCCCGTCAGCGTAGCCCAGGCCCTGCGCCCCTTCCCCCAGTTCCGCGACATCAACACTGCCTCCGGCGCCGGAGACAAGAGCGGGCACTCCAGCTACCACGCCCTGCTGCTGAAACTGGAAAGGCGCTTCTCGCGGGGCCTCACCATCCAGAGTTCCTACGTCTTCTCCAAGCTCCTGACCGACGCCGACGGCTACAACCCCGACAACGGCACCCTGGACCACTACAACCGCCGCCTGGAAAAATCCATCGGCGAATTCGACCTCACCCACAACGCCAAGTTCACCTACATCTACGAAATGCCTTTCGGCAAAGGTAAGCGCTGGCTGACCGGCGGCCCGGCCGCCTGGATTCTGGGCAACTGGAGGATCTCGGGAGTCCAGACCTATTCGAGCGGCTACCCGATCTCGCTGACCAACAGCGCCGCCCTCGGCAGCATCCTGTTCAACGGGCGCAGCCCGGCCACCATCAGCACCTACGAAGGATGGCTCGCTCAGAACGACAACCCGAACTGGAGGGGCGGCGACCGTTTCTTCCAGCCCGCCTCGTTCTTCGGTTCGCAGCCCAATGACCGGGCCGGCAACGCCACCCGTCACAACCCCAAGGCCCGCCAGCGCGGCAACTTGAACGAGAACTTCTCCGTGGCGAAGGCCTTCCCCATCACCGAATCGGTCCGGATGGACTTCCGCTGGGAGATGTTCAACGCCTTCAACCGCTTTCGCCCGGCCACCGGCAGCAGCAACGTTCAGGCCGCCGATTTCGGCCAGGTGACCAGCCAGCTCAACGAGCCCCGGCGCATGCAGCTAGGGCTCAAGCTGTATTTCTGAGAGAGTAAGAGGCTCCGTGCGCCGGTGAGTGCGCGGCTGTCAACCTGCCGCGGCACTCCAGCCGCCGTACTCGCGCGGCGGCGGAGCCTCAGATCGTGATCGCGCTGTAACCGCCGTCGACCCGCAGCAGCGCGCCGGTCACGAACGAGGAGGCCTTCTCCGAGGCCAGGAACACCGTCATGCCCACCAGCTCCTCCGGCTCGCCGAAGCGTTTCACGGGCGTGTGCCGCATGATGTCCGCCGTGCGTTCCGGCGTCAGGATCCTGCGGTTCTGCTCGGCCGGGAAGAAGCCCGGCAGGATGGCGTTCACCCGCACCTTGTGAGGAGCGAACTCGCGGGCCAGAAACTGCGTGATCTGGTTCACGCCGCCTTTGGCCACGCTGTAGGTGAACACCTTCGATAAGGGCGGGCCCGAAGATGCCGAGGAGATGTTGATGATGGATCCGCCCTGCCCCGCGTCGATCATGGCCTTGGCAAAGACCTGGCAGGCCAGGAACACGCTCTTCAGATCCACGTCCAGTATGCGGTGCCACTCCTCTTCGGTAATCTCGAAGAACGGCGTGGCCGAATTGATCCCCGCGGCATTGATCAGGATGTCCACGCGGCCGAATTCCGCCTGGATGGCCGCCAGGCTGCGCTCCAGATCGGGCCGCGAGGTGGCATCGGCCTGTATACCGAGGGCGCGGCGCCCCAACAGGCGGATGCACTCCGCCCGCTTCTCGGCCGCATCGCCGTTGAAATCGATGACGGCGATGTCCGCGCCGGCCTCGGCCAGTCCGGTGGCCATGGCGCCCGCCAGCACGCCGCCGCCGCCGATGACCGCGGCCACCTTGCCGCTCAGGGAAAACAGATCGTTCTGCATGACCGGAATCCTAGCAGAAAACCGCGCCCGCCATCACCGCTACTCGCCCACCACCGTCACCGCGACGTCCCGGTTGCGCGGCCGGTTGTCGAAATCGCACAGTACGATTTGCTGCCAGGTTCCCAGTCCCAGCTCCCCGTCCATCAGGGGAAAACTCTTGGCCGTGCCCACCAGGGCGCTGCGCAGGTGGGCGTAGCCGTTATCATCCCCCCAGCGCGCGTTGTGGGCGTAGTCGGGGCCTTCCGGGGCGATCCTCTCGAGCGCCTTCTGCAGGTCGGCCACGCAGCCCGACTCGTACTCCAGCGTCGTGATCCCCAGGGTGGACCCGCGGCCCGCCACATTCACGATCCCGGCCTTGATCCCGCTCTCCTCCACGATGCGCACGACCGGCCCGGTGATGTCGCGGACATCCCCGTGGCCCTTGACCAAAACCTGAAACGTTCTCTGGAAGACAGGCATAGCGTTTCATTGTACGAAGCCGGGAAGGTCCGCATCGACTACCAGTCCGACAGCAGCCGCAGGCTTCGCCGGTCGAAGAACGCGGCGTCCGCCGCTCGGAAGTAGCGCCGGATCTCCGGACTCCCGATGTTCACGGTGCTGTGGTCCCACTCGCACTGCGCGCAATACGGCTCGTCCCCGGCGCCGCGAGCGCCCGCGGAGAACAGCGCCCGCGCCTGGCGGTACATGTCCGTGTTGAAGGCATCACCGTCCCGGCCTTCGAACCGTCCGAAGACCAGCTTCGCGTCCGGCCGCGGCGCGCCGCAACAGGGCAGAATCCGGCCGCCTGCGTCCATCACCATGTTCTTGTAAAGCCAGTGGCAGGTGTGGCCGGGACCCGGACCGCCCGCGGCCTCGGCCTGCCCGTTCCACGGAGCCTCGAATGCGCTCGCAATCGCGCCCGCTTCAAGACTCCCGGGGAAAGGATTCCAGTTCTCGGGCGGATAGCTGAGAGAAGCGTAGTCCAGCCGCCGGACATACGGCCTTACCGCCGCCGGGCGTATCGCGGGATCATCCCAGCGGACGTCGAACGGGTTCACCACGCGGAAGACGTCGACTCCCAGGCCCCGCGCCATGCGCTCGGCCCGCGGGATCTCGTGTGCGTTGTGCTCGAACGCCAGGAAATTCCACGAGAGCACCGGCGTCCTCCGGCCCGCCTTGCGTTTCGCCGCCACCAGCCGGCGCGCGTTGTCCAGTACCAGTTCGAGATTGCCGTTGCGCCGGAAGGCCTGGTAGACGGGCTGCGTCGCGCCGTCGATCGACAGCACCATGAAATCCAGCCCCGATTCCACGTACGCATCGGGATCGAACCGCCGCACCGACAGGCTGGTGGAGAGCGCCGTCGACATCAGGTAGCCCTTCGCCATCCGGATCAACTGCGGCGTCCTGAGATTGAGCAGCGGCTCGCCGTAGTTGCAGAAGTAGATCCCGATCGCCGCCGGTCCGTAGCTGCGCAGCAGCGCCCGGAACCGCTCTTCCGCCAGCGTGCCCCTGGGCCAGTCGAAGACGCTCCGTTCCTCGGAACCGCGCGAGTGAACGCAGCCGGGACAGGCCAGCTCACACACGTTCGAAGGATCCACCACCAGCCCGAAGGGCCGCGACAACAGCACGCGGTCGCGCTCCCGGAAATGGCGCCGGGCGAGGTAGAGATTGAGGATCTTCAGCGTGAGCGCCTGGGCGGCGGCCGGCGCGAAGCGCCGCGACAGCAGTCGGCACAACTCCGCCTTCCGCTCCGCGAGCACGGAGGCGGCCGCCGCGGCGCCGCGGCATTGGCGAAGTTCGCGCTCGATCCTCGACAGCGCGGGGAACGCGGTGCCGCCTCCCAACGGGGAAGCCACCTGCCTGATGAGCACTCCCAGAGTGCGTCTCATCCCGGAAAACCGCACCGGGCCCACCTCTGCCCCTCATTTTACCGCCGGTTGCCGCCACCAGCCCTCGATCGAACCGCGGTAGCGCGAATACAGGAACGAGACCAGGAGCAACAGCACACCCAGGACCCCGAAGGCCCAGATCCTGTCCGTGCGGCTCAGCATCCACACGTCGGAGAGATACAGCTTCAGGACCACCAGCGCCATCAGGCCGAGCCCCAGCCAGCGGTTCAATACGCGGCCCGAAAGCACGCCCGTCGAAATCAGCACCACCGCGTATGCGGCCAGCAGGATGGAGACCGCCGTCCGCCCGGCGCTGGCCGCCATATCCGCCGGCGCGAGCCGGCCGCAGACCCCCAGCGTTTCCAGGATCAGGGCCCACAGCATCGCGTAGTGGCCCGCCAGGTAGAGTCCCAGGCGCGGCCCGGTGGTCCTTGTCCACCAGGCCGACAGCCACAGGGAAACAACCGCCGTCAGAAAGGTCAGGAACCGCGCGTTCCATACCAGGCTGTAGCTGCTTGCGCTCGGGAAGATCCAGGCGTCGAGAAACTGCAGCCGCAAAAGCACTGCGGCGAACACCGCCAGCCCCGCGAGTCCCGCGCGCGGCTGGCCGGTCCTGGCCCCGATCCAGACCAGCGCGCCCGCTTCCAGCGCCCACGCCATGGTGATGCGGTAGCCCGAGAACTGAATCGGTATGGCCAGGGTCGCGAAACAGATCGACATGCCCAGCAGCAGCGCGAGCGTCAGGCCGTCCCGGTTTCGCAGCCGGTACGCCGCCGCGAGATACACTCCGGCGATCGCGGCCGTCAGCAGGCCGCGGTAGTCCACATAGCCTCGGGCCAGCAGGTCGTAGCACAGAGCGAAGTACAGGGCCGGGTTCAGAGCCGTCAGGAACAGCGCGGCCGCATGCGGAAGCCGGCGGAGGAACCAGACCAGGAAAATCAGGAAGGCCGCGGTGAGCCAGACGAACGAGATGCCCGCGTGCGGCCCTGGATGCCACCCGGTCCACAGGATCCAGAAGGCGAGGAAGGCGGCCGGCGCCAGATGGTTCCACCGGCGCAGGGCCGCCGCCAGCCCCGTCAGAACCAGGGCCAGGCTGAGCGGCGGATAGGCCGCGTGGGGCCGCTGCCAGACCAAAGCCAATGCTACCGCCGCCAGAACCTGTGCCGCGGCCGCCGCGATCCGGTTGTTCCGGGACACGAACAGGCCGTAATACAGCAGCGCGAAGAATGTGGCCACGAACCGCTTCTCGGGCCCGAACTGCCCGCTGTACCAGATGGACCACAGCACCGCGGTGGCGGCGAGAGTCAGAAGCTCCTGGCCGCGCCACCTGCCCCTGCGCCCGGCCGCCAGGCCGCACGCGGTCAGCAGCAGCACGTAGCTGAAGAAGAACCAGGGATGGTCCTCCCGGCCGCTCAACAGCACCGGGGTAGCATAGCCGCCGAGCAGGCCGAGCACCAGGATGGCCTGCGAACCGTAGCGCAGAGCCAGTCCGCCCGCCGCCGCGGTCACCGCCGTCATCAGCGCGAAGCTCACCCCATTTCCCAACAGGTGATAGAACCCGAAGGCGGCGTAGAACGAAAGATAGAGGATGCCGGTGCCCGCGCCGCACAACCCCTGCGCGTAGATCCTGTGGCCGCGCTTCCAGGTCCGGTCCGCCACCGCCAGCGCGCTCAACCCGGCCAGGACGCCCAGCGCCACCCGCCCGCTCTCGCCGATCCAGCCGTTATCCACTGCGTACTTGAAAAAGAAAGCGGCGCCCAGCACCAGCGTCATCACCCCCGCCCGGTTCAGCCACGTCAACCCCATCGAGGTTTCCAGCGGCCGCGAGGGCGTAACGGTCGCGGACACCGTCCGCGAGGGCGTAACCGACGGGGACGCCGGTCGAGCCGGCTCGTCCTCAACCGGCAGGCGAACCGGTGGCGCCGCCGCCTGCGCTTCCGGCGCCGCCGCGGGCACGGCCGCCGGCTCCATCCCCAGCCGGGTCTCGATTCTCCCCAGCCGCTCCTCGGTTGCCGCCTGCCGCCGCAGCAGTTCGCCCAGCGTGCGGCTCATGATGTCGATCCGGTACCTTTCGATGTCCGGCATGATGCACCTCACTGGTCCTGGTGCTGCTCGATCTCGTCCAGGTCCAGGGGCGGATGGTTTCCGAGATCCGCCAGGAACCGAAGCGCCCTTTGGGAAGGCTCGAACAGCGACGCCAGTTCATTGGTGATGTCCACCGCTTCGGCGTTCGCCGGGCAGTAATCGCATTGCCAGGCGATGATGTCCACCCCTGCCTTGCGCGCCGCCTCGGGCAGCCGGTCCTTGACCAGGGCCAGCAGGTCGTCCACGGGCACCCGCCCGAAGCCCTGCCGGTGCAGCTGCCGCTGGTGTTTCTTCGCCCAGGCCTCCAGTTCCTTCGCCCGCGCGGTGTCGCCGGCGGCCTTGGCTTCGCGCAGTTCGCGCATCTTCTGTGCAATCGGGCTGAGCGGGGAATGAGCGTAAGCGATCGCGATCGCCCGGTTGTCGTAGACTCCCACCCGCACCCTCCGCGGCGCTTCCTGCGCGGCGGCCGGCAACACCCCGGCCAGTCCCGCCGCCATCCAAACGGTAAAGCCTGCTTTCCAACCCATGATGCGGCTCCTTTCCGCCCAATGCTAGGCGAAAAAGCCGCGGATCGAGCCTTCGAAAAGCCTTACAAACCTCTTACAGCGCCAGGCCCGGCCGCGAACGGAGGGAGTGACCCGCGGGCCGCAGGCCCATGCAACCCGGTGCAAGCTTATGCGAATGCAAGCACTTGCCGTTCCCCAGCAGCGGACGGCCTTCAGGGTCCGGCTCCCTCCGGCAACTGGAACCGCTTGTCTTTCACCAGGTGCCGGAAAGCGGGGTCGTGCCGGAAGTAAATCAGGTACTCGCTGCGCTCCGCCACGGCCTTGCGGAACCATTCCCCGGCGCGGTTCAGATCCCCGAGCCCGGCCCAGGCCGCGGCCAGGTAGGCGGCGGGAACATAGCGCTTGCCCGAAGCCCGGGTGAGCCTGGCGATCTCCTCCGCCGCCTCTTTTCGCCGTCCGGCCGAGGCGTACGCGTGCGCCAGGGCCGCCACCGCGCTGGGACTCTCCCCGGACAGTTCCACCGCCTGCCGGAGTTCCCCGATGGCCTGATCGTGCCACCCCTTCCGCTCGCAGGCGACGCCGAGAACCTGGTGCGCCAGCGCGAAGCCTGCATCCAGGCTCAGCGCCTCCCGGTACTGCGCGATCGCCCGGTCGGTCAGCCCGGCGAAATACAGGCACCAGCCCACCCCGGTGTTGATGGGCAGCGACAGCGGGTCCAGGTCCAGCGCCCGCCGCATCTCCAGCAGCGCCTGGTCGGGTTTCCCTGCCGCCAGGTAATAATGTCCGAACCAGTGGTGCGCCGTGGCGTATCCGGGGTTCAGTTCGATAGCCCGGCGGAACTCTTTCTCCGCCGCCGGCAGGTCCCACTCATACGACAGGTGCACGTAGGCCAGCGAGGCATGGGCCTCGGCCAGGGAATCGTCGAGTTCCAGCGCCCTGAGCGCCGCCGCCTTGGCCGCTGGCATCGCTTCCCTGGGCGGCATGGCGTCGTAGCCGTTCGACCCGAGCAGTGCCAGGGCGTCCGCCAGCCCGGCGTGCCCCGGCGCATAGCCCGCATCGGCCGCGATGGCCTGCTCGAACTGCCTCACCGCCTGCCGCAGGCCCTCCTCGGTGCGCTTGTTCCAAAAATAGCGGCCCTTCAGATAGGCGTGCCAGGCCTCGGGAGCCACCCGGCCGGGCCGTTCCTCTGACCCGCCCGCCCCGGCGCCGGCCCGCACGCCCCGCGCGATGGCCCGCGCCAGCTCGCTCTGCAACGCGAACACGTCCCGCAGGTCGCGCTCGTAGCTCTGCCCCCACAGCACCGCGCCGGTGCGGGTGTCGGTAAGCTGCGCCGTGACCCGCACCCGGCCCCCCGCCATCTGCGCCGTCCCCTGCACGATGCCCTCGACCCGCAGCCGCCGCGCGGTTTCCGAAAGCGGCGCGCTGCTGTTACGGTAGCGCGCGGCCGAGGCCGGTGCGATCACCCGCAACCGCTCGATCCGGGCCAGGTCCAGGGTCAGCACCTCGGCCATGCCTTCCGCAAAATAGTCTTGGGCCGGATCGTGCGACAGGTTGCGGAACGGCAGGACGGCGATCGATCGCATGGGAGCCGCCGCCGGACGGCCCGCCGCGTACTTCCAGACCAGCAACCCCGCGGCGCCGGCCGCCAGCAGTGCGGCCGCTGTCCACAACCACCGCCGCCGCGCCCCCGCCGTCTGGGCCGCAGCCTCACCCGCGCCCGCTTCCCGCACTTGCGCCACGAAACGATAGCCCCGCTTCGGAACCGTCTCGATGTACTGCGAGCCTTCCGGATCGTCCCCCAGCGCCTTCCGGACCACCGAGATGTTGCGCGCCAGGCCCGTTTCCTCGACAAACGCGTCGGGCCACACCAGCTTCATCAGCTCGGCTTTCCCCACGAAGCGGTCCCGGCGCTCGATCAGGGCCAGCAGGGTCTCCACCGCCTTCGGCGCCAGCGCGACCGCTTCCTCCCCGCGCCGCAACACCCGCTCCCGCGGATCGATGCGGAAGGGACCGAACTCGTACACGTGCCCGCCCAAGAGCATCGATGTTACCAGATCCCCGTGGCCTCCACCCCCCGGTGTCATAATGGACCTCTATGGCCGAAACAATCTATCTCGTCGCCAGCGGAGACCTGCGGCTCTCCGCCAACCAGGTGTGCTGGCCCGCCCAGTCGCGGGTCGAAGAAGCGGTCATGGCTGCCATCCGGGCCAACGGACGCTCCGTCGTCCGCGGCCATCCCTATATCCCCGAGAAGCAGCACGGATTCATCGACAGCCAGAAGTACGGAATGGAGGTCTTCCGCAACCTCCCGCCGGAGGCCCCGCTGGTGGTTGTCGAAGCGGTCTGGCAGTATACTCACCACGTCTTCAGCGGGCTGTTGACCCACCGCGGCCCCATCCTCACCATCGCCAACTGGAGCGGCGAATGGCCCGGGCTGGTGGGCATGTTGAACCTCAACGCTTCGCTCACCAAGGCCGGCGTCCCTTACAGCACGCTGTGGAGCGCCGACTTCACCGATGAGTTCTTCCTGAACGGCCTGCGTTGCTGGCTCGGCGGCGCCCAGGTGGTCCACGACCTCGGCCACGTGCGGCCGCTTTCCCGGTTCCGCCTGCCCCAGCAGGCCGAGGAGACCGGAGCCCGCCTGGCCGCCGAATTGCGCCGCGGCAAGGCCATCATGGGCATCTTCGACGAGGGCTGCATGGGCATGTACAACGCCATCATCCCGGACGAATTGCTGCACCCCACCGGCATTTTCAAGGAGCGGCTCAGCCAGTCCACCCTCTACGCGGCCATGCGCCAGGTGCCCGACTCCGAAGCCGCCGAAGTCCGCGCCTGGCTGGACGCCCGGGGCATGCGCTTCCACACCGGACCGGACCCCGAGACCGACCTGACCGACGCCCAGATCCTCGAGCAGTGCAAGATGTACATCGCCGCCCTGCGGATCGCCGACGACTTCGGCTGCGACACCATCGGCATCCAGTATCAGCAGGGATTGAAGGACCTGGCTCCCGCCTCCGACCTCGTGGAAGGGCTGCTTAACAACGTGGACCGGCCGCCCGTGAAACACGCCGTGACCGGGCGCGTTCTGTATGAAGGCCAGGCCTTGCCCCACTTCAATGAAGTGGATGAATGCGCCGGCCTGGACGGCCTGGTCACCAACCGCGTCTGGACTGCCCTGGGCCTGGACCCCGAAAATACCCTGCACGACGTGCGCTACGGCGAGACCTTCGCGGTCAACGGCAAGGAAGAGTTCGTCTGGGTCTTCGAGATCTCCGGTGCGGTGCCGCCCAATCACCTGGTGGGCGGATACGCCGGCGCCATCAGCGAGCGCCAGCCGTCCATGTACTTCAGACTGGGCGGCGGCACCATCAAGGGCGTCAGCAAGCCTGGCGAGATCGTCTGGAGCCGCGTCTTCGTGGACAATGGCGTGCTCAAAGCCGACCTGGGCCGCGGGCGCGCCGTCGAGTTGCCGCCGGAGGAGACCGAGCGGCGCTGGCGGATCACCACGGCCCAGTGGCCCATGATGCATGCCCTGCTCTACGGCGTGGGCCGCGACCAGTTGATGGCCCGGCATAAGGCCAACCACATTCAGGTAGCCTACGCGCCCGATGCCGCGTCAGCCAACACAGCCCTGGCGGCCAAGGCAGCCATGCTGCGCGATATGGGCCTCCAGGTCAGCATCTGCGGAACGGATCACGGACTATGAAAATCGCGGCGGTTGTCACCATTGTTCACAAGTATTCTCACGCCCAGCACTTCATTGACCGATTCCTGGAGGGCTACGGCTGGAACGGCGCCCATCACAAGCCGCCCATGGACCTGGTGTCGCTTTACGTCGACCAGGTGGGGAAGGACGACCTGAGCCGGGACCGTGCGGCCCGCTTCCCGGCCATGAAGATCTATCCCACCGTGGCCGAAACCCTGACCCTGGGCGGCAGCAAGCTGGCCGTGGACGGCGTGCTCTTCATCGGCGAGCACGGCCGCTATCCCTACAACGAGAAGCGCCAGCACCTCTACCCCCGCTACGAGTTGTACAAACAGATCGTCAAGGTCTTCGAGGACAGCGGCAAGTCCGTCCCCGTGTTCAACGACAAGCACCTCTCCTGGAACTGGGAGTGGGCCAAAGAGATGTACGACATCTCCCGCAAGCTGGGCTTCGCCTTCATGGCCGGCTCCAGCCTGCCCGTCACCTGGCGCACGCCCTCCATCGAGATGCCGCTCGGCGCCCGCATCCGCGAAGCCATGTGCGTGGGCTACGGCGGCGTGGACAGTTATGACTTCCACGCCCTGGAAACCATCCAGTGCATGGTGGAGCGGCGGCGCGGCGGCGAGTCCGGCGTCAAGTGGGTGCAGGCCTACCGCGGCGAGAAGTTCTGGGAGGCCTACCAGGCCGGCGCCTGGCCCAAGGACCTGGTCGAGGCCGGCCTGTGCCGCAGCCACACCCTCACCCCCGCCCGCAAAGGATTCAACCACATCCTGCCCACCTTCGACGACATGCGGCGCATTCTCAGGAACCCGGTGGCCTACTGCTATGAGCACCTCGACGGGCTCAAGTGCACCATGCTGCTGATGAACGGCCTGGTGCAGGATTTCAACTTCGCCGCCCGGCTGGAAGGCCCCTCCCGCATCCTTTCGACCCAGATGTACCTGCCCATGCCGCCGGCCCGCACCACTCTGGCCAATTTCTTCAGCCCCCTGGTCAACAACATCGAGAAGATGTTCCTGACCGGCAAGCCCCCCTACCCGGTGGAGCGCACCCTGCTGACCACCGGGCTGACCGCCGCCGGCGTGGAAAGCCTGTACCGCAACCAGGAGCGCTACGATACGCCCCACCTGGCCGTGAGCTACCAGCCCGCCAAGGAATCCACTTTCTGGAGGACCTGACGATGAAACGACGCGAATTCCTAGCAACCGCCGCCGCGCCCCTGGTGGCCCCGGCCCAGGCAGGTCCCCGGCGCGTGGCCGTGATCGCCACCATCTGGCGCTATCTCTCCCACGCGCAACACTTCGGCGACCGCTTCCTGGTGGGCTATCCCCACGAGGGCGTCTGGCAGCGGCCCAACCTGAAGGTGGTCTCCCTCTTCGTCGATCAGAAGCCCGAGGGCGACCAGAGCGAAGAGCGCGCCAGGGAGTTCGGCTTCACGGTCTATCCGACCATCGCCGAGGCCCTGCGCTGCGGCGGCTCCAAGATCGCCGTCGACGCCGTCCTCATCATCGGAGAGCACGGCAAGTACCCGCGCAATGAGAAGGGCCAGGTGCTTTACCCGCGCTACGAGTTCTTCAAACAATGCGTGGACGTCTTCGAGCAGGACGGCCGCGCCGTGCCGGTCTACAACGATAAGCACCTTTCCTACAGCTTCGAAAAAGCCAAGTGGATGGTGGACGCCTCCAAGCGGCTGAAGTTCCCCATGCTGGCCGGATCCTCGCTGCCGGTCACCTGGCGCCTGCCGGATATCGAGCTGCCGCTGAACTGCCGGGTCGAAGACGCGCTCATGGTCGGCGTGGGCGGTTCCGATCCCATGGATTTCCACGCCCTGGAAGCCATGCAGTGCATGCTGGAGCGGCGCCGGGGCGGCGAGAGCGGCGTGAAGGCCGTGCAGTTGATCGACGGCGAGGCCGTGTGGAAGGCGGGTCAGGAAGGCCGCTATTCCCGGGACCTGCTCATCGCCGCCCTCTCGCGTAGCGACTCCCCGCTGGGCCTCACCGTCGCCGACGGCCGTACGCAGGACCTGGTGGGTTCCGGCGAGTTGCAGAAACTGGTGAAGAACCCGGCCGCCTACTTCATCGAGTACAACGACGGCCTGAAGGCTACCCTGTTGATGCTCAACGGCGCCGTGCGCGACTTCAACTTCGCCGCGCGGGTGAAGGGACTGGGCGTGCAGTCCACTCAGTTCTTCCTTCCGCCCGAGCCCAACGTAACTTATTCGGCCTGCTTCGTGCACAAGATCGCGGAGATGTTCCTCACCGGCCGGGCGCCCTTCCCGGTCGAGCGCACCCTGTTAGTGAGCGGCATGCTGGAAGCCTGCCTCACCTCACGCCTGGAGGACCACCGCCGCCTCAAAACGCCGCAGCTCAAAGTGGTCTACCGCGCGCCCAGGCAGTCCCAGTGCTGCCGCGCCTGATTGCTATAATTCGCTGTAGGCGCACGTCCCTGCGAACGTGGCGGAACTGGCAGACGCACCAGACTTAGGATCTGGCGCCCG
>JADZAF010000095.1 GCA_020852755.1 Bryobacterales bacterium | reverse complement strand
TTGCCGCCCGCGGAAGCAAACCGCCGGCCGCTCCGGCGTGCGCGCCGCCTGGGCCCGGAACAGGGCCGGGAAGCAGGCCGGCCGGGGCAGTTCGGCGGCGGTCTCGTTCAACTCCACCAGCAGGCGCTGGCGTTCGGCCGCGCTCAACAGGGGCAGTTCCGAAAGACGGGTCTCCGGCGCCGCCACGGCCGCCTCCAGCAGCCGCCGGTAGTGCCCCGCCAGCCGCTCGATGGTGGACCGGTCGAACAGGTCCGTAGCGTATTCAAAGGTCGCTCTCAGACAGTCCGGCCGTTCGGTCAGGATCAGCGTCAGGTCGAACTTGGACGCCCCGCTGTCCACCTCGATCCGGTTGACCTCGACGCCGGGAAGCTCGAGGGTCATCGACGACGCGTTCTGCAGCGCGAACATCACTTCAAACAACGGCGTGGTGCTCAGGTCCCGGGCTGCGCCGAGCTCCTCGACCAGGCGTTCGAACGGCACGTCCTGATGCGCGTGGGCCTCGGCGGAGACATCGCGCACGCGGCTCAGCAGGTCGCGGAAAGCAGGATCTCCCTCGAGGTTCGTCCGGAGCACCAGGGTGTTCGCGAAGAAGCCGATCAGGGGTTCGATCTCGGCCCGGGTCCGGCTGGCCACCGGCGTGCCTACGCTGATGTCGCACTGGCCCGAATAGCGGTGCAGGAGCGCCTTGAAGGCGCCCAGCAGGGTCATGAAGGGCGTCAGACCCTCGCGCCGGCTGAACGCCCGGACACGCTCCAGGGAGTCGAACGGCAGGTCGAAAGTGAACGTCGCGCCCTGCCCTGTTTGGACGGCCGGGCGCGGCCGGTCCAGGGGAAATTCCAGGCGGCTGCTGCCGGCCAGCTGCTTCTTCCAATAGTTCAGCTCGCGTTCGAGCGACCGTCCATCGATGCTGTTGCGCTGCCAGTAGGCGTAGTCCGCGTACTGGACCGGCAGCTCGGGTAGCGGCGATGGCTTGCCCTCGGCGAACGCGGCGTACAGCCCGCTGAGTTCCCGCAGCAGCACCCCCGTCGACCACCCGTCCGCCACGATGTGATGCAGAACCAGGAGGGCGAGGTGATCCCGGCTGCCCAGGCGGAACAGCGTGCCGCGCAGCAGCGGACCCTGCGAAAGATCGAAAGGCCGGGCCGCCTCGATGCGGACGCGGCGCATGGCCTCGTCTTCGCGCTCTGCTTCAAGCAGGCTCTCCAGGCTCACCACATCAAGATCGAGAATGCCTGCGTCATCGATCACCTGGACCGCCCGCCCGTTCCGGGAAACGAAGCGCGTGCGCAGCACTTCATGGCGGCGGACGATCTCGTCGAGGCTGCGGCTCAGGGCCTTCACGTTCAAAAGCCCCTTCAGCCGTACAGCCGCGGCCACGTTGTACATGGCGCTGCCCGGCTCCAGCTGATCCAGAAACCACAGCCGCTGCTGCGCGAAGGACAGAGGCAGTTCGGTATCGCGAGGCGCCCGCGAAATCCCGCCCAGGACCGCGCGGCCCGAACCCGCTTCCGGCTCCTCGGCCGGATAGCCGAGTTCCCGTGCCATGGAACGGGCAATGTCGCTGAGGAAGTCCTCGCCGTGAAAGCGCTTCCAGCGCTCCGCCGCCTTCGGGTCGATCCTGTCGCGCAGATAGAACTTGAAATCGCCCACCATCTGCGCTCCAGGCCGTATGCCGTCGGTCATTCGCCGGCCCTTGTACGGCTCCAGCATTTCCGGCGCGAAATCGAGCCCGGTAAAAGCGCAGATGCGGTCCATCACATCCCGGGGGTTCTGCACCAGTTCCTCGTAGCTGATGCGGCAGTGCCTTCCTTCGGGCAGGCCGGACAGGAAGTCCAGGATGTTCCGGTGACACAGGATCCAGACCAGCTCGCCCAGTTCCCGCAGGCTGAACGGGTGCGGGTAGCGAAAGAAAACCTGGTCGAGCTTGGCCTCCACGAACGAATAGACCGAGGCGTAGGGATGGCGGACCAGATGGATATAGAGCGGGTTGTCGAAATCGCGCTCGGCCCGCTTCAGGATCTCGATGTCCAGGGGATAGACGGGCGTCTTGTCCACCAGCAGGCGGTCGCCGATCCACTCCTGCAACTGCCGGTAGAACTGCTTGGTCGAGAGATGACGCTCCTCCAGATCGGACATGATGGCCGAGGCCCGGTCGGCGTCACACTGGAGCACCTCCATCAGGGCGCGGATGGGACCCTCCAGCCAGAAGCCGTGCTTGCCGGAGAAGGCGGCCCGCCTTTCCTGCAGCGTGTTGAAGGAGAGCAGATCGAGTTCCGGGGGCGAGAACAGCTTCGGGTGTCCCGCCAGCATGGCCCTCAGGAGGGTCGAACCGGAACGCGGCGGCGAAAGCACGAACAGAGCGCGGGGATTTCTCGGGGAAGTGGGGGGGAACGGCGGCAGCGGCGGTATGATGCGCCGGATCTGCTCGAGCTTGGCCTCATCCACGTGCCCGCCCGCGGCCAACTGGTGCTGGAACGCGAACTCGGCGCTCCCGGCTTCCCCGCCGGGTTCGCCCAGCTTCGCCGCGGCTTCGGGGTAGTACTCGCGAAGATAAGCCGCCAGTTCCGCCACCGTAGGCGCCATGAACAGGGCGCGCACCAGCGCCGTGGCGCCCAGCTGCTCCTGCAGGCGGTTGGTGAAGATGGCGGCCTGAATGGAATTGCCGCCCAGTTCAAAGAAATTGTCGTAGACGCCCACCCGTTCGGTTTTGAGCAAACCGCCCCACACCTTGGCCAGGTAGCGTTCCAGAGGAGTTCTCGGCGCCAGGTACTTCCGGGCCAGCTCGGTCCGGTCCGGCGCCGGGAGGGCTCGCCGGTCGACCTTGCCGTTCGCATTCAGCGGGAACGAATCCAGGGTCACGATGGCGGAGGGGACCATGTATTCGGGAAGCTTGCGCTCCAGGCAGGCGCGCAGGTCGTCGCCGGACGGCGGCGGGCAGGCGGCCGCCAGCACGTAGGCCACGATGCGCTTATCGCCTGGAGTATCCTCGCGCGCCAGCACAACCGCGTCGCGGATTCCCACGTGGCTCCGCAGCGCGGCTTCGATCTCCCCGAGTTCGATGCGCCGCCCGCGGATCTTGACCTGGAAGTCCAGCCGGTCCAGGAACTCGATCTCCCCGCCGGGCAGGTAGCGGGCGCGGTCTCCCGAGCGGTACAGGCGGCCGCCCGGTCCGCTGAAGGGGTCGGGAACGAAACGCTCCGCGGTGAGTTCCGGCCGGTTCAGATACCCGCGCGCGAGGCCGTCGCCGCCGATATACAACTCGCCCGGCACTCCGATCGGAACCGGCTCGAAGCGCCCGTCCAGGATGTGCACCCGGGTGTTGGCGATGGGCTTGCCGATGGGCAGGGAGGTCAGCGGACCCGGATCGGCCGGCACCGGGTGAAAGGTGACGAAGGTGGTACTCTCCGTGGGCCCGTAGGCGTTCACGATCCGTGTATGCGGGAGCAGTTCCACCGCGCGCCTTACATGGGCCAGCGAGCAGGTTTCGCCTCCGAACAGCAGGTGCCGCAGAGGCGCCAGGATCTGGGGCGCCTCGTCCACCAGGGCGTTGAACAGGGCCGTGGTCAGGAAGCTGGTGGTGATTCCTTCCTCGCGGATCAGAGCGCCCAACTGACCAGGCAGCGGTGTCCGCTCGGGATACAGCACGCAGCGCCCGCCGTGCAGCAGCGCCCCCCAGATCTCGAATGTGGAGGCGTCAAAAGCGATGGGGCCGAGTTGCAGGAAGGTCAGGTCCGGACCGAACGGCACATAGTCGGTCCCGAACAGCAGACGCACGATGGCCTTGTGCGGAATCCCGGAGCCCTTCGGCAGACCGGTGGAACCCGAGGTGTACATGACGTAGGCCAGGTTCTCCGGCGAAACCGGGTGCAGGCTTGGCGCGGGCGTGGTTCGCTGGTGCAGTCCGGAGGCATCGATCCACACCGCGGCCCCCGAATCGGCCAGCATGAACTCCAGCCGCTCGGCCGGGTAGGCCGGGTCCAGAGGCAGGTAGGCGGCGCCCGCTTTCAGGATTCCCAGCAGGGCCACGACGGTCTCCAGGGAGCGCTCCAGGGCCACCCCAACCAGGACTTCGGGCCCCACGCCCAAAGCCCTCAGCCGCGCGGCCACTTCGTCCGCCCGGCGGTTCAGTTCTTCGTAAGTGAGGCACTGGTTCCTGAAGACTACCGCCACCGCCTCGGGCCTCACCCCGGCCTGCGCCTCGAACAACTGGTGAACGCAGAGGTCTGAAGGGTAGGGGGTGGGCTGAGGATTGAATCCGCTGACGATCCGGCGCTGCTCGGCCGGAGCCAGAAGCGGCAGGCCGCCTACCGGCTGCTCCAGGTTCGCCAGGACCCCGCGCAACAGCATGAGGAAGTGCCCGGCCATCCGCTCGATGGTCGCCGCCTCGAACAGGTCGGTGTTGTACTCCAGAACCGCCCGGATGCCTTCCCGGGCTTCCTCCGTCATCAGCAGGAGGTCGAACTTGGAGGTGCCCGTTTCGACGTCCATCAGGCCGATGCGGCCAAGTTGCCCGCCGACACCTTCGAAGGGATCCCGCTGGTGCAGGAAGGCAGCTTGAAACAGCGGCGTCCGGCTGGGGTCGCGCACCGGCTGCACCTCGTCCACGATCAGCTCGAACGGCACCTCCTGGTGTTGTCCGGCTTCCAGCACTGCGTCGCGAACCTGTTTCAGCAGGTCCCGGAACGAGATTGCGGGCGGGACGCGGCTGCGGATCACCAGGGTGTTTACGAAGAAACCGACCAGGGCTTCAAGTTCCGCGTGTGAGCGGTTGGCGACCGGAGTGCCCACCGCGATGTCCTCTTGCCCGGTGTAGCGCGAGAGGAATACCTGAAAGGCGGCCAGCAGCGCCATGAAGGGGCTGACGCCTTCCAGCCGGGCTGTCGTCTCCACGGCTTCGGTGAGTTCCGGCGGCAGCGCGAAATGATGATGAGCCCCGCGGTAGGTTTGCACGGGAGGCCGCGGCCGGTCCGGCTGCAGGGCCAGCGCGGGGACTCCTGCCAGGCGCGCCTTCCAGTACTCGACCGAATCGTGGATGGCGGAACCGTTGGAGAGGCGCTCGCGCTGCCATTCGGCGAAGTCGGCATACTGGATCGGAAGAACCTGCAGAGAGGGCTCGCGTCCGGCCGCCAGGGCGCCGTACAAGGCGGCAATCTCGCGCACCAGCAGGGCGACGGACCAGCCGTCAGCCACGATGTGGTGCAGGGCGACCAGCAGTGCCTGCTCGCCGCCGTCCAGCCTGAGCAGGCCGAAGCGAAACAGCGGCCCGCGTTCCAGGTCGAACGGCCGGCGCGCTTCTTCAGCCGCCAGCCGCGCGGCCTCGCTGCGCCTCTCCGCTTCGGGCAAGCCGCTCAGATCGGTGATCGTCAGGGGCACATGAGATTCCGGCGAAACCACCTGCACCGGCTCGCCGTTCTGAATCTCGAAGTGGGTCCGCAGCGCCTCATGGCGCGCGGCCAGCCGGTTGAGGCAGCACTCCAGAATGGCTGCATCGATGGTCCCTTCAAGCCGCAGCGCCGCGGAGAGATTGTAGACCGGGCTATCCGGCTCGAACTGATTCAGGAACCAAAGCCGCTGTTGTGCGAACGAAAGGCGGGCCGGTCCGGACGCGGCGCGCTTCGGGATCGTGCCGGGGGCCGGCGCGGTCCTTCCCAGACGTGCCAGGAGCAACGCCCGCTTTTCGGGAGAAAGACCCGCGATGCGGTCAGAAAGACTCACGCCGCGCTCCCTTCCCACACCGGTTTGCAGCGCCTTCGCGCGGCGCACAGCTTCCCCTTTGCGGGCGGCACCGGCGCTCGAGCATGAGTTCTGAGGACATCAGCTTCGGATTCGACATGCAAGCATCCGGTGAGCGGCGGCCGGAACGGCGCCCCTGACCGTGAAGGCGCGGACGGCTGGAACTTCTCCCGAGTGTCTGTCAGACCGTCCGGGAGCGAACCGGCGAAAAAGAAGCAGCCGGGGTGCGCGGTCTTCCATTCTGAACCAGCAGGCCTTTGGATGCGAGGTACTCGATAATCTCTCGCGCGTTTTCCTCCGGAGTTCTCGTGACCGTATCGAGGGTCAGTTCGGGTTTCAGCGGCGGTTCATACGGATCGTCCACGCCGGTGAAGCCTTTCAACTCGCCGGCGCGCGCTTTCCGGTAAAAGCCCTTGGCGTCGCGCTGCTCACACGTTTCAAGGGGCGTATCCACGAAGACTTCCACGAAGGCGCCGGGCGACATGCCGCGAACCTGGTCGCGGGTGGCGCGGTAGGGACTCACGGCGGCGCAGATCGCCACCCCGTGGTGGCGCACAATCTCGGAGGCGACGAAGCCGATGCGCAGGATGTTGATGTCCCGGTCTTCGCGGGAGAATCCCAATCCTTTGGAGAGATGCGTCCGGACCACGTCGCCGTCCAGGACCGTGGCCTGCCTTCCGTGCTCCATGAGCATGACGGCCAGGATCTCGGCCACGGTGCTCTTGCCCGCGCTGGGCAGTCCCGTGAACCAGACGCAGAAGCCCTGCTTGTGCCGGGGCGGATAGGCCATGCCGAGGATCTCGGCGGTCTCCTTCCGGGTGAACCAGGCCGGCAACGCCCTGCCCTGGGCCAGGTACTTCTCGCGCACCTCGGTTCCGGAGATAGAGCGGATGCGGGCGTCGGGCGGGACGGCGGTCACCTCCTCGTAGCGGTCACCGTCCACCAGGTAGACCATCTCATCGTATGGAAGGATCCGCATGCCCAATTCGGAGGCGTGCTCCAGAGCCAGTTCGCGGGCCGCGTACGGCTCGTAAAACGGCTTGCCGGTGGGATCTTTGCCCGGTCCGGCATGATCGCGGCCGATAATGAAGTGGTTGGCGCCGTGGTTGCGCCGGATGATGGCGTGCCAGATCGCTTCCCGGGGTCCCGCCAGGCGCATGGCCAGCGGCAGCAGGCTTAACAAGGTTGCCGCGGGATCGTAGTGGTGATCCACCAGCGTTTTGTATGTCCGGACCCTTGTGTAGTGGTCGATGTCGCCCGGCTTGGTCATGCCCACCACGGGCTGCAGCAGCAGGCTGGCCTGGGCTTCCGCCGCCGCGCGTTTGGTCAGCTCCTCGTGTGCCCGGTGCATGGGGTTGCGGGTCTGGAAGGCCACCACGTTGGGGTTACCCATTGCCGCCAGCAGTTGTCGCACCTCCGCCGGCGTGTGGCGCAGTTCCGGAAAGTCGTAATGCACGGGCAGTTGAATGACGCGCAGGGCGCCGCTGAGGCAGTAGCGGCCCCAGGAGGCCATTTCACGGGCCAGGGGATGGTGGGGATTGCCGCCGCAGATCTGTTTTAGTTCGAGGGCGGGATCGCGTTCGAAGATCTCCTCCACCCGCATCACCGCCATGGGGTTGTTGTTCGCGTTGCGCAGAGTGATTTCGCCGTCCAACGGGATGCCGCTGACGTCGTGGACGGAAAGCGTGATCGGGATCGGGAACAGGGTCCCGCCGGCCAGGCGCAGCGTCTCGAGAATGCTGAAATAATCCTCCCGGCCGCAAAACCGCGTCAGCGGCGAGAACGCCCCGGTGGCCAGCAACTCGAGGTCGCACAGCGACCGCGGAGTCAACTGAAGCGAGGGCAGGCCGGCAGCGTGCCGGGCCAGGTCTCCGGCATCCTCCCGGGCCAGCAGATCCACCAGCCTGCCTCCGTAAGGCTCAATGAGAGTGATTTCGGTCTCGGAATTCATGAAGTTGGTCTCCCGTCTGGAATGGCGCTTTAAACCAGCTTAGCGCCACTCACCAGCAAAAGCAGGCCGATGCCGACACGCAACGGCCGCTCGGGCAGGCGCGGGGCCAGATAACTGCCGATCATCACCCCCGGTATCGAGCCGCCCAACAGCAGCGGCAGCAGGCTCCAGTCCACGTGACCGGCGCCGGCGTGAAGACTTCCCGTGGCGGCGACCAGAATGGCGGCATGAAAAACGTCGGTTCCCACCGCCCGAGCCGACTTCTGAGGATACAACACCATGAGGAAGGGAATAATCAGGGAACCGCTGCCGAGCGACGTGAAACCCACCACCAGGCCGACGGCGAAGCCCCAAATCGCCGTGGCCGCCCGGCTGTGCCGCAGCATCAGGCGCTTGGGCGCCCGGATCGACTTGCCGTGCAGGGTGCGCACCAGCAGGGCGGCGGCGACCACGATCAGTCCGATGCCGATGCCCTCGCGCACCCAGCGGTCCACGTCCAGGTCGAGCTGATGCAGGTAGCGGATCAGGAAAACCCCGATCGCCCCGCCGGGAAGGCTGCCGGCCGCCAGCCAGCCGGCGGTTTTGACGTCTACCGTTCCTTCGCGCCAGTGCATCCAGGCGCCGAAGATCTTGGTGGCCGCGGAAAAGATCAGGTCGGTTCCCACCGCGATCACCGGTCGAACTCCCAGGGCGATCACCAGGAACGGGGTCATCAGGGCGGCTCCGCCCATGCTGGTGACCCCAATCAGGGCTCCCACCAGGAAACTGAAACCGAGCACCGCCAGTGCGCTCAGGGGCATCAGGATGCCATCCTCACCTTTCCCGCCGGACGACCCGCCGTTCCATCAGCCACTCCCTATTCTGCATCAACACGCCAGTGAGTCAATGCCAAAGCCATCCAATATCTGACAGTAAGTAGACAATGAGTAACAAGTACTTCTGAGTTAGGCCGTCCTAGACAATACGTTCCTCACCGGCCGGTCGCGTAGCCCGCCCGGAAAAAACTGCTTAGTGAGATGCCTTCCGGGTAACTGGAATGGTGAGCATCGAGGGCCCCGGGCCCGGCCGAGGGCCCCGGGGAGAATCGAGCGCGAACTTAAACTCCCGGCTCCGGGCCGGCAATGTACAATCCCGCCGGCGCGTTAGCCCTATGACACCGCCCGGTCAGGCCCGCCTGCGGCGCGCGTAGACCGCCAGACCCGCCAGGCCCAGCCCGAACAGGGCCAGGGTGGAGGGTTCCGGAATGCCGGTCAGGGCAGGGTCGTCGATCGTCAGACCGCCGATCCACAGCGTGGCGTAGAGCGAGTTGCCTGACCAGATACCGTCGAACTGCGGTATGTGGACGTAGTTATATTCGGCTGTTCCGTAACACCACTCATCCGGGCACGGGTCGGGCAGCTTGTCCGCATCGTGCAACGCAGCCATCAGCATGCCGTCGGCGCGCAGCGCCGCGGCCAGAGCCAGGCCCACGTCCGGGGTTACCGCTCCGCTGAAGGTGAGCGTGGCGGGAATGCCGCTGAGCGCGTATTGCAGCAGGTTGGGGAACCCTCGCAGCTTGAGCCCGGTCTCGACGCCGTCCAGGTGAAGGGTCCAGTCATCCCAGTCGAAACCGCTCGAGTCCAAAACGCCGCTGGCCATCACCGTCATGGTGATGCTCAAGTTGTCAATGCGGCCCCAGTTGGCCGCGTCGCCGAAGGTGAAGTAGTTCGAACCCGGCGCGCAAAACCCGGTGAGGACCGGGCAATCGTCCGGGGCGATCGGGCCAGTGATGGGCGGATCGTAACGGATAAAAGAATACAGGTCTCCGGGAATGTAGCCGCTGTAGCCGCTCTGCAGCTGGCTATTGCTGTCCTCGATGACCGATGCGCCGGCCGTGACAGCGAGCAAACCGCTCACAATAGCCAAGGCAACCAAGACTCTCCTCAACAACTTGTCCTCCTGTTCGAACGCGCTCGAAAGGTGCGGCGCTATGTGAATCATGAAGATCATACAACGGAAGAGCGCGATGTAATAGGAGGACTTGGGGTTTTGCCTGGTGGTGGGTACTGGTACCGGGCTCGGGAGAGCCTGCACGGTACCACCGGGTCTAGCGGGCCGGCGGCTGTAAAAGACCTAGAAGTACTAGAACTTACGAATGGAAGGATTGAATCTTGCCTGGCCGCCTCAGGCACGCTATCAATAATCGGTGGGCCGCACGGTCCCCGTTGACGAGGCCTCGCCCCTGATCGGTCAATAGGCTGCGTTATGACTCCACCACCTGCGGTCCTCGACAGCGAAAGAGCCTCTCCGGGGCTCGGGCGCCGCTCCGAGCCGCGCAGGCGTGGGGGGTTCCATGACTGCCCGAACCCCTCGCGGGTCTGCGGCCCACCCAGCGGGAGGGAATTCGGGCATGCGCCGTTTCCGTGCCGCGACCAAAAGGAGCGGTTGCAGGTTCCCTCGGATTGTTGCCAGGACCGCTCCTTGCGCCCGGACGGCCTCCCGCGTCCGGCCCGAACGCGGGGCGATCCTGATTTCCAAGAGCGGGCGCGTTTCGCCGGCCGCCCGCATCCCGGAGCTTCCCATGCCGGTTGAATCCGCGGTGCTTCCATCCGGTCAATCCGCGAAGAAGGCCACCCCGTGGGGCGTCTGGTCCGAGTGCGGCGCGCTGCGCTCCGTGCTGCTGCACCGGCCCGGCAGCGAGATCGAGTCGGTGACCGACGCCCGGGCGGCCCTGTGGAACGAGCCCCTGGACCCGCTTCGGGCGCGCGAGCAGCACGACCGGCTGGCCGCCATCTACCGTTCCCATGGCGTGGTGGTGCACTACGCCGGGCAAGCCGAGGGCTTACGGCCGAACCTGTACTTCATGCGGGACACCTTCTCCATGACGCCGCGCGGGGCCATCCTGTCGCACCCGGCCACGGCCAGCCGGGCGGGAGAGGAAAAGGTGGCCGGGGCCGCGCTGCGAGAACTGGGCGTGCCGGTGATCCTCTCGCTGGACGGGGGCGCCACCTTCGAAGGGGCCGACCTGATGATCGTCAACGCCGGGCTGGCCTTGATCGGCTGCGGCGGGCGCACGAACCCGGCCGGGGCGGCCCGCGTGGGAGCGCTGCTGGCAGGGTCGGGCATCGGGGAAGTGGTTCCCGTGCGCCTGACGCCGGATTGCCTGCACCTGGATTGCGCGCTGAGCGTGGTGAGCCGGCGCCTGGCGCTGGCCCATCCGGACAGGCTGCCGGCGGACTGTTCGCGGGCTTTGCGCCGCCACGGTTTTGAAATTCTTCCCGCGCCCAGCCGCGAGGAGGCCGGCGAAGGGATGTCGATCAACCTGGTGGCTCTGGAACCCGGAGTGGTTCTGATGCCGGCCGGCAGACCGGCCACCCGGCGGATTCTCGAGCAGGCCGGAGTGGTCTGCCTGGAAGTGGAAGTCGGCGAGTTGATGAAAGGCGCCGGCGGCATCCATTGCATGACCGGAATCATCCACAGGAGCCCGATTTGAGGAGGAGCGCCACTTCACTCGATGCCTGACTTCGATGCCAGCGGTTCGGACAGTCTGGACATAGCGATCGTCGGCATGGCCGGACGTTTCCCGTCCGCGCCCAACCTGGAGCAATTCTGGCGGAACCTGCGAGACGGCAGGGAGTCGATCACGTTCTTCAGCGACCAGGAGGCCCGGGCATCCGGAGCGGACGCCGGACAACTGCGCAACCCGCACTACGTCAAGGCGGGCGGCGTGCTGGAGGGAGCGGAGCTGTTCGACGCGGCTTTCTTCGGTTACTACCCGCGCGAAGCGGAGATCCTCGATCCGCAGCAGCGCGTCTTCCTCGAGTGCGCCTGGGAAGCGCTGGAGAACGCGGGTTGCGACCCCGAGCGGTATGCGGGGCCCATCGGCGTCTGGGCGGGATGCGGGCTGAACAGCTACCTGCTCAACCACCTGCTGCGCAATTCCCGCATCGCCGAGGGCGTGGAGGCGTACCACCTGACTGTCGGCAACGACAAGGACTTTCTGCCTACGCGGGTCTCCTACAAGCTGAACCTGCGGGGTCCCAGCGTCAACGTCCAGACCGCTTGTTCGACTTCTCTGGTGGCCGTGCACCTGGCCTGCCAGGCGCTGCTCGGCTACCAGTGCGATATGGCCCTGGCGGGAGGCGTTGCCATCCGCCCGCCGCAGAAGCGCGGCTATCTGTACCAGGAGGGCGGCATCCTCTCGCCCGATGGTCATTGCCGCGCCTTCGACGAAAGGGCCGGCGGCACCGTGCCGGGCAATGGGGTGGGGGTGGTGGTGCTGAAGCGCCTGGCGGATGCGCTCGCGGACGGAGACTCGATCCGGGCCGTCATCAAGGGCACGGCGATCAACAACGACGGCTCGCAGAAAGTGGGATTCACGGCTCCCAGCGTGGACGGGCAGGCGGCGGTCATCACCGCGGCCCAGGCTCTGGCCGGCGTGGACCCGGAAACCATCGGCTACGTGGAAGCGCACGGGACCGGCACGGCGCTGGGCGACCCTGTGGAGATCGCGGCGCTTACGCAGGCTTTCGGCGGCTCGCGGGGCGGCCGCGCCTTCTGCGCCATCGGCTCGCTGAAGACCAACGTCGGGCACCTGGATGCGGCGGCCGGAGTGGCCGGGCTCATCAAGACCGTCCTGGCCCTGGAGCACAAGCTGCTGCCGCCCAGCCTGAACTTCAGCCGGCCCAACCCGCGCGCCGGCTTCGAGGACAGCCCGTTCTATGTGAACGCCGCTTTGAAGGAATGGAGCGGCGGGCGGCCGCGCCGGGCCGGGGTGAGTTCCTTCGGTCTGGGGGGCACCAACGCGCACGCCGTGCTGGAGGAAGCGCCCCGGGTGGAGCCGTCCGGCCCCGCACGGTCCTGGCAGCTGGTCACCCTATCGGCCCGCACCCCGGCGGCGCTGGACGCTTCCACCGCCGGCCTGGCCGCCCATTTTCGCGCCAACCCGGAGCTCGATTTCGCCGACGCTGTCTTCACCCTGCACCTCGGAAGGCGCCAGTTCAACTGCCGGCGGTTCGCGGTGTGCAGCGGCGCGGCGGACGCGGCGGCGGCCCTGGAGTCTCGCGACTCGGCCCGGGTGGTGACGGGGACCGCCGCGGAATCCGCGCCGCCCGTGGCCTTCCTGTTTTCCGGCCAGGGATCGCAGCACATCCGGATGGCGGAAGGGCTATATCGCGAAGAGCCGGTTTTTCGCGAAGAACTGCGGCGCTGCGCCGGGATCCTGGAGCCGCACCTGGGGCTGAACTTGTGCGACGCGCTCTACCCGCCGGCCGGGCGGGAGGAGGAGGCGGCACGGCGGCTCGATGAGACCTGGCTGACGCAGCCCGTCCTGTTCGCGGTCGAGTACGCGCTGGCGCGGCTGTGGATGCACTGGGGCGTCAAGCCCCAGGCCATGATCGGGCACAGCATCGGCGAGTATGTGGCCGCCTGCCTGGCCGGCGTGTTCCCGCTGGAAGACGCGCTCCGGCTGGTGGCGGCGCGGGGACAGCTGATGCAGAGCCTGCCCGCCGGCGCCATGCTGAGCGTTTCTCTTCCGGCGGCGGCCGTTGAGCCGGCGCTGGGCCCCGATCTGTCTCTGGCTGCGGAGAACGCTCCCGACCTGTGCGTGGTTTCCGGCCCCGCTGGGGCCGTGGCCGGGTTGCGGAGGAAGTTGGAGAACGAAAACACCGCCTGCCGGCTGCTGCACACCTCGCACGCCTTTCACTCCGCCATGATGGACCCCATCCTGGAGGAGTTCGAAGCGCAGGTGGCGGCTACCAGGCGCCGGGAGCCGGACCTTCCGTTCGTTTCCAATCGCAGCGGAACCTGGATCACGGCCGGAGAGGCGGTCGACCCCCGCTACTGGGCGGGGCACCTGCGGGGCACGGTGCGCTTCGCGGCGGGCGTGGCGGAGTTGCTCAAGGAAGACGGCCGGGCGATGCTCGAAATCGGGCCGGGCAGCACACTGGCCTCGCTGGTCCGCCGGCAGGGCGAGCGCGCCCGCCATCGGGTGGTAGTGAACTCACTGCCGCACCCGCGCGAACCGCGGGCGGATATACCCGTGCTGCTCCACGCCCTCGGCAGGCTCTGGCAGGCGGGCGTGGAGATCGGCTGGAACGCCTTTCACGCCGGAGAGCGGCGGCTGAAGGTGCCCCTGCCGGCCTATTCCTTCGAGCGTAAGCGCTACTGGGTGGAGCCGGACCGGGCGACGCGGGCAGGCGCTCGCAGCGCCGGAAAGCGGGAGGAGGTGGAGTCCTGGTTCTATCAGCCCTCCTGGAAACGCAAGGAGCGCGTCTTTCCTCCTCACCGGCCCGAACCGGCCCGCTGGCTGGTTGCCGGCGGCGCTTCGGCCCGCACGGCCCGCATCGCGGCGGGTCTGCGGGAAAGCGGCCACGAGTTGATCCCGCTGGAAGGTCCTGCCGGGGAATGCGACCCGGTTCTCGCGGGCCTGGCTGCGAGCGGATGCCTGCCCGGCCGCGTTCTGTTTGTGCCGGAGCGGGAAGGCACGCAAGGTTTCCACCGTCTCCTGATGCTGGTGCAGGCCCTGGTGAGGCGCGCGCCCGCCGCCCGGCTGGAGATCGCGGTAGTCACCTCGGGCGCCTGCGAAGTTACCGGCGAAGAGGAGCTGAATCCGTTTCAGGCGCTGACATCGGGTCTCTGCCGGGTGATTCCTCAGGAGTATCCGAACATAAGTTGCCGTAACATCGACCTGGATGGCTGTGAGTCACTCGACGACAAGTTATTCGACAGGCTCACTCGGGACCTGGAGGCAGGACAGGAGGATCCCATTGCCGCTCTGCGGGCCGGCCGCCGCTGGGTGCCGGCCTTCGAGCCTCTGGCTGTCCACGACACCCCGAAACCGCCGGCCGTCCTCCGCGCAAACGGCGTCTACCTGATCACCGGCGGCCTGGGCCGCATCGGCGTGGTTCTGGCCGGCTACCTGGCCCGCACCGTCCAGGCGCGCCTCGCGCTGCTGGACCGTATGGCGCTCGAAGCGGGCAGCGACCGGGAACGGCAAGTGAAGGCGCTGGAATCGCAGGCGGCCGGCGTGCTGACCCTGCAGGCGGACGTGGCGGATGAAGACTCGATGCGCGCGGCGATAGCGGGGGTTGAGCAGCGTTTCGGCCGCCTCCACGGAGTGTTTCACCTGGCCGGCATCACCGAACAGGGCGCGGTCAGCCCCATCCCGGAGACCAGCCGCGAAGCCTGTGAACGCCAGTTCCGCCCCAAAGTTCTGGGCAGCCTGGTACTGGAACGGTTGCTGCGAGATAAGGATCTGGATTTCTGCTTGTTACAATCTTCCTTGTCTTCCATCCTGGGCGGTCTCGGCTTCGGTGTCTACGCCGGCGCGAATGCCTTTGTGGACGCGTTCGCCCAAAAGCAGTTCCGGGTCTCCCGGTTCCCCTGGATCAGCGTCAATTGGGATGGCTGGAGGTTTGGCGAGAGCCTTCCCGGCGCCCCGGCGGCGGCCGTGGAACTGGCCATGACACCGGAAGAAGGCGAGCGCGCGTTCGGCTACGCCCTTGCCCTCCGGGGCTTCCCGCAGGTCATCATTTCGACTGCCGATCTGGCCGCGCGCGTCGAGAAGTGGAGCCGGCCAGACGGAGAGGCGGGCGAGCAGCCAACCGAGCGGGCCGGAGACTACGAGCGTCCGGCGCTTGCGACCGGCTTCGTCGCGCCGCGCAACGAGACGGAGGAGAGCATCGCCGCCGAGTGGCGCCGCGTGCTGGGCATCGAGCAGATCGGGGTGGAGGACAACTTCTTCGAACTGGGCGGCCACTCCCTGCTGGGCACCCAGTTGGTCTCTCGCTTGCGGGACAAGTTCCAGGTGGATCTCCCGCTGCGCCGGCTGTTCGAGACCCCGACCGTGGGCGGTCTGGCCGCCCTGGTGGAAGAGGTCCGCGGCGGGAGCGGGAAAACCCAGGCGCCGGGCCTGCGGCGCATCCCCCGGGAAGGGCGTCTGGCGCTCTCCTTCGGCCAGCAGCGGCTCTGGTTTCTGGACCAGTTGGAGCCCGGCAGCCCCCTGTACAACAACGCGGCCGCAGTTCGCCTGCGGGGTGCGGTGGACGTCCCCGTTCTGGAACGGGCGCTCAACGAAATCGTCCGGCGCCACGAAGCCCTGCGGACCGTTTTCCTCCCCGAAGAGGGGCAGCCGGCGCAGGTCATCCTGGCCGAACTGAAACTGGCGCTGCCGGTCGAGGACCTGCGCGGCCTGGCCCTGTCAGAACAGGCGGCCCGGGTCAGGCTCCGCGCGATGGAGTACGCGACGCAGCCCTTCGATCTGGCGCGCGGGCCGTTGCTGCGGTTCGGTCTGCTTCGCCTGGCGGAAGACGAGTATGCCGGCCTGCTCACCATGCACCACATCGTCTCCGACGGCTGGTCCACCGGTGTGCTGATGAGCGAACTGGCGGTTCTCTACGAGGCTTTCGCCCGGTCCGCGGATTCGCCGCTTCCCGAACTCGAGGTGCAGTACGCCGACTTTGCCCGATGGCAGCGCGAATGGCTGGCCGGAGAGCGGCTGGCCTCCCAGGTCGAATACTGGAAGCGGCAACTGCGCGACCTTCCGCCCTTCCTGGACCTGTGTGCCGGCCGTGCCCGCCCCGCATTGCAGAGTTTCCGGGGAGAGACTCGCTGGTTTCCCCTGCCGGACGGCATGCTTGCTGAACTTCAGGCCCTGAGCCGCAAGCACGACGCGACCCTCTTCATGACCCTGCTGGCGGCCTTCCAGGTCCTGCTCTGGCGCTACACCGGCCAGAACGACTTTGCGGTGGGCACTCCCGTGGCGGGGCGCAACCAGGCCGCCATCGAGCCGCTGATCGGTTTCTTCGTCAACACGCTGGTGGTGCGGGCCGGCCTGGCTGGCGACCCGGCCTTCACCGGGTTGCTCGGGCGTGTGCGGGAGACCTGCCTGGGCGCTTATGCGCATCCCGACCTGCCCTTCGAAATGCTGGTGGAGGAACTCCAGCCGGAACGCGACCTCAGCCGCACGCCGCTATTCCAGGTGATGTTCGTGCTGCAGGACGCGCCCCTGCGCCTGGACAACATCCCCGGGCTCGAGATCACCCGCCTGGAGACCGACAGCGGGACCGCGAAATTCGACCTGACGATGTTCGTGGAACAGGACCGCGACCAGTTGCGGCTCGGGCTCAACTACTGTTCCGACCTGTTCGGCGAGGACACCGTCGCTCGCATGGCCGGGCATTACCGGACTCTGCTGGAAGGCATCCTGGCCGAGCCGGAGCGGCCGCTCTCCCAACTGCCGCTGCTGACGGCGGCCGAGCGGCGCCTCATCGTCGAGGAGTGGAACAGCCTGACCACCGCGGGCGGCGGGTTCGTTCCGGCGGGAACGCTGTTCGAAGAGCGGGCCCGCCGCTCTCCCCAGGCGCCGGCGCTCGTCTTCGGGACGGAGTCGATCAGCTACGCCGAGCTGAATGCCCGCGCCAACCGGTTGGCTCGCTACCTGGCCGACAGAGGCGCCGGGCCGGAAACGATCGTCGGAGTTTCGGTGGGCCGTTCGCCCGAGATGGTGGTCGCGCTGCTCGGGATCCTGAAATGCGGCGGCGCCTTCCTGCCGCTCGATCCCGAGTTGCCGCGCGAGCGCCTGGCCTTCATGATTCAGGACGCGGGCGCGCGGCTGGTTCTGACCCGGAAGGCGTTGATGGATGCGCTGCCGGACCAGGCGGAGTGCGTGTGCCTGGATTCGGACTGGGACCGCATCGCCGCGGCGAGCCCGCTGGATGTGCCGTCGCAGGTATTTCCGGAGAACGTCGCCTACGTCATCTTCACCTCCGGTTCCACGGGCAGGCCCAAGGGAGTGGCCATCACCCACGGCGCGTTCGCCCGCCACTGCCGTGAGGTGGCCGCGCACTTCGGCCTTTCCGCGGAGGACCGCGAGCTGCAGTTCGCCTCCATCAACTTCGACGCGGGCCTGGAACAGATTCTGCCGCCCCTGATCGCGGGCGCCACCCTGTATGTCCGGGACGCCCTGTGGAGTGCGCGGGATTTCCACCGCCGCATTGCCGGCGAGCGGCTGACGGTGGTGAACGTCCCGCCGGGTTATTGGGAGCAGTGGGTGCACGAACTGGAGCGCTCGTCCGATCTCGGCCGGCCGGAACATTTGCGCCTGGTCATCATTGGCGGCGACCTGCTGCGGCCGGAGGTCCTGAAAGCCTGGCAGGCGTCCCCGCTGGGACCGGTTCGGCTGCTGAACGCCTACGGGCCGACCGAAACGACTATCACGGCCGCCACCTTTGAAGTGCGGGCAGGAGCGGTGCCCGAGCGGGTGCCCATCGGGAGGCCGCTGGCCAACCGGAGCGCCTACATCCTGGATCCGTCCGGCAATCCCGTGCCCGCCGGCGTTCCCGGAGAGCTGCACCTGGGCGGCCTGGGGCTGGCGCGCGGTTATCTGAACCGGCCGGAGCTGACCGCCGAACGCTTCATCCCCGATCCGTTCTCCACCCAGCCTGGCGCGCGCCTGTACCGCACGGGCGACCTGGCCCGCTTCCTGGCCGGCGGCGCCATCGAGTTTCTGGGACGCCTGGACGAGCAGGTAAAGGTGCGCGGTTTCCGGATCGAACTGGGCGAGATCGAGGCGGCGCTGGCCCGGCACCCGGAAGTGAAACAGGCCGTGGTCACGGTGCGCGAGGACGTGGCCGGCGACAAACGCCTGGTGGCTTACGTCCTGCCGCGCGACGGCGAGGCGCCGGAAGGGCTGGCGGAGTTCCTGAAGGGCCGCCTGCCCGGCTACATGCTGCCTTCCGATTTCGTCACCTTGCAGGCCTTCCCGCTGACCCCGGGAGGGAAGGTCGACCGGCGCGCTCTGCCCGCTCCGCAAGGCGGGCGGGCGGCGGTTCGCTCCGCCTACCGGGCGCCGCGCACGCCGCTGGAGTCCGAGCTTGCAGCCATCTGGGCCCAGGTGCTCAACGTGGAGCGCGTGGGCATCGACGATAATTTCTTTGACCTGCGAGGCCATTCCCTGCTGGCCGCCCGGCTGCTGTCCCGGGTGCGCGAGGCGTTCCATGTGGAACTGCCTTTGCGCAGCGTGTTTCTGGAGCCGACCGTAGCCGGAATGTCCGCCGCTATCGCCCAGGCCAGAGCCGGGCAGGAGAACCGCGACGAACTGGAGCGCCTGCTGGCTGAAATCGAGCGGCTCTCCGATCGGGAGGCCCGGAGCCTGCTTTCCAAGGAAACCCAATGAGCGCCCGCAAAGACCTGGAGTCCGTGTACCCGCTCTCGCCCATGCAGCAGGGCATGCTTTTTCACACCTTGTATGCGCCCGGTTCCGGAGTCTATGTCGAGCAGTTGCACTGCATTCTCGAAGGCAGCCTGGATGCGGCCGCTTTCCGCCAGGCCTGGCAGCGGGCCCTGGACCGCCACACGGTTCTACGCACCGCCTTTGTGTGGAAGCGCCTGGAGAACGCGCGCCAGGTGGTGCACCGGCACTTGGAAGTGCCGCTGGAATGGGAGGACTGGAGCGGGCTGGAGGCGGCGGAACAGGACCACAGGCTGGAGGCGATGCTGGCCTGCGAGCGTCTGCGGGGATTCGATCTCAACAAAGCGCCGCTGGTTCGCCTGAAGCTGATCCGTCTCGGCGAGAACACTCACCGGTTCGTCTGGAGCCACCATCACCTGCTGCTGGACGGCTGGTCGCTTCCCATCCTGCTGAAGGAGGTCTTCGCCTGCTACGAAGCCGCCGCCGCCGGCCGGACGCCGGTTCTCCCGCCGGCGCGTCCTTACCGGGAGTACATCGACTGGCTGCGCAGGCAGGATCGCTCGAGGGCTCAGGCTTTCTGGCGGCGCTACCTGAAGGGTTTTGCGGCTCCCACCCCGCTGGCGGCCGGCCCGGAGCCGTCCGCCGCGCCGGACCTGACAACCTACGCGACCGAGGAGATCCAGCTCCCGGCGGAATGCACGTCGGAGCTGCAGGCCCTGTGCCGGCAGAACGGCCTTACGCTCAACACCCTGGTGCAGGGCGCCTGGGCGCTGCTGCTGAGCCGGTACAGCGGCGAGAGTGACGTGCTGTTCGGGGCTACCGTCTCCGGCCGGCCCGCGGAACTGGCGGGCGCGGGCAGCATGCTTGGCCTGTTCATCAACACGCTGCCGGTGCGGGCGCGGATTCCGGACGGGATGGCCATGCTGGACTGGCTCCGGCAGTTACAGGTCGAACAGGCCGAATTGCGGCAATACGAGCACAGTTCGCTGGCCGAGGTCCAGTCCTGGAGTGAAATTCCCCGCGGCGTGTCGTTGTTCGACAGCCTTCTGGTCTTCGAGAACTATCCGGTCGACGATTCTCTTTTGAGCGGAACCGGAAGCATACGGGTGCGCGGCATTCGCAGCCTGGAACAGACCAACTACCCGCTGACGCTGGTTTCGGGCCCGGGCCGCGTGCTGGCCCTCAAGGCGGCCTTCGACACCCGGCGTTTCGAACGGAGCCGGGTCATCCGCATGCTCGGCCACCTGCGCGTGCTTCTGGAGAGCGTGGCCGCGGACCCGCGGCGGCGCTTGTGCGAACTCTCCCCCGTCCCGCCGGAGGAACGCCGGTTGCTGACCGTAGAGTGGGCGCGCAACCCGGCGGACTTCGATACCGCCCGGACCGCTCCCGAGTTGTTTGAGGAACAGGTGCGCCTGCGGCCCGCCGCGTGCGCGGTGGCGGCCGGGGAGCGGCGGTTGACGTACGCGGACCTGAACCGGCGGGTCAACCGGATGGCGCGCTATCTGCGCAAGCGGGGCGTGCGGCCGGAAAGCGTGGTGGCTATCTGGATGGAGCGCTCCGTCGAGATGATCGTCGCCGCGCTGGCCGTTATCAAGGCGGGAGGAGCCTATCTGCCGCTCGATCCGGACTATCCGCGGGATCGGATCGAATACATGCTGGCGGACTCCCGGGCGGAGTTCGTGCTCACCAGCGATGCACTGGCCAGGCGAATGCCGGCGCCCGGCCCGGCGGTGATCCGCTGCGATACGGAGTTGGATGCCATCGCGGCCGAAGAGGAATCGGATCCCCAACCGCTGGCGCGGCCGGGGAACCTGGCCTATATCATCTACACCTCGGGTTCGACCGGACGTCCCAAGGGCACATTGCTGCAACACGGGGGCCTCGCCAACTTCGTGCGCGCGTTTTCCCGGACCACGGGGATCGGGCCCGGAACGCGCGTGCTGCAATTCGCCTCGTTCAGCTTCGACGCATCGGTGGGAGAACTGTTTACCGCACTCTGCTGCGGGGCGGAAATGCACCTGGCTGAGTCCGGGGATGTGCGATCGGGGCCGGCGCTGCTGCGATTGATCCGCGACGGCGGCATCACGCACGCCACCCTTCCGCCTTCGCTGCTGCGCGTGCTGCCGCCGGAAAGCGTCCCGGGGCTCCAAACCCTGTTTTCCGTGGGAGAGCCCTGCCCGCCGGATGTCTCCGAGCGCTGGTCGCAGGGGCGGGCCCTGTTCAACGGCTACGGGCCGACCGAGGCCACTGTCGGCGCCACGTGTCACCGGCTGACGGGCGGTCCTCCGCTGATCGGAAAACCGTTCGCCAACGTCGAGGTGTACGTGCTCGACCGGACGCTGGAGGCGGCCGGGGTGGGGGTGCCAGGGGAGCTGTGCATCGGGGGGGCGGGGCTGGCGCGGGGGTATCTGGGGCGGCCGGATCTGACGGCGGAGAAGTTCATTCCGCATCCGTTTTCCGGGGAGCCTGGGGCGCGGCTGTACCGCAGCGGGGACCGGGCGCGGTGGACCGAAGGGGGGGAGTTGGAGTACCTGGGGCGGCTGGACGAGC
>JADZAF010000094.1 GCA_020852755.1 Bryobacterales bacterium | reverse complement strand
GCCTCCCGAGTCGCACGGACTCCATCGCTGGAGCCCCTGCTCGTTCGGCTACACGTTGAACAGGCAATCTACATGGTGAACTCCTTTCAGTTCACAAGATCAGCCAGGCTTATCCTGGTAACCGACCAAAGGGAGCGGTTGCACTCCGGGCCCTCCGTGGCTTCCGTTTCCGTCCCGCACCGCGGCCGCGGCTCGGAAACAGCACTCCCCGGGCTTCATCGCCTTCGGTGACCTCCGCCCTCCGCACCCCGCGAACTAATTCCCCCCACTTGCTCTTCTCACGCAGGGGGCCAGCAGTTCCTCGAGCAGAGGACTCTGGGGATAGGCGTGGCCTTTATAGCGGCGGAACCCTTCCGCCATCTCCAGGCCCGCTTTCGATCCCGCCTCGCGGGTCCAGGCTTCCATGGATCCCAGGTAGTCGTCGATGCCGTGGTGCTTGAACAGCCATTCGCGCTGGCTGCGGTGCTCGGCCAGCATCGCCTTCTTTTCCTCGAAGGCCGAGCTCACATCCACGTAGAAATCCGCCCACACGGGACAGTCGTCCCGGTCCCGCCCTGCCAGAGGATCGGTGAAATACAGGTGGGGAATGGCCTCAAGCACGGGCGAGGCGGTGGCGTAATTCCTGGCGGGAGCGGCGAAACAGGCGTCCCGAACCAGCATGCTGGCCGCCTCGTGATCGCACATATAGTCGACCGGCGAGGCCGTGATCACGATCTCCGGCCGCGCCCGCCGCAGCGCCTCGGTCACGGTTCTCCGGGACGGACCGTCGTTGAACACGGCCAGGTCGCGCAATTCCAGGCAGAAGTAATCCGCTCCGATCCGCGCCGCGGAGTTGCGCGCCTCCTGCCGGCGGATGGCGGCGATTTCCTCCGGCGGCAGTTCGGCCGAGCCGCAGTCGCCCGGAGTCATGGTGGCGATGGTGATCTGGTGCCCCGCGCGGGCCAGCAGAACCAGCGTTCCGCCGGCCAGAATCTCGACGTCGTCGGGGTGAGCATGAATGGCGAGAATGCGCATAAAAAAAGGGCAGGTCTCAGGCCTGCCCTTTCAGTGTAAAACGCGCAATGCTCAGAAGGTGTACAGCGGCGTTCCGCCTTCTCCGGACGGCGCGCCGGCAGTCACCGGCTCACCCTCCGGATTGTACGTGCGGTAGAAGATCCCGGTGTCGCCGAGGTAAATCTCCAGCTCGGCCGGCCGCGGCAGCGCGCCCTGGATCAAGGCCTCGGAGAGCGGATCCTCAATGTACTTCTGCAAGGCCCGGCGCAGCGGGCGGGCGCCGTAGCTGCGGTCGCCGCAGGTCTTCTCCAGGATGTACTTCGAAGCGTCGGTGTGCAGATGGATCCGGATCTGCTTGGCGACCAGGTTGCCGTTGATCTGTTCCACCAGCAGGTCGATGATGCGGATCAGGTCTTCGTCGCTCAGCGAGTTGAACAGGATGATGTCGTCCAGCCGGTTCAGAAACTCGGGATTGAAGGCCCGCTTCACCTCGCCCCGGACCATGTCCTCGGTCTTGGCCGCGATGCCTTCGCCCGCCGGGGCCGAGAAGCCCAGCTGGTTGCGTTTCTCGAGAAACCGCGCTCCCAGGTTCGAGGTCATGATGATGATGGTGTTCTTGAAGTCCACCGTGTTGCCGAGGCCGTCGGTCAACTGGCCGTCCTCGAAGACCTGCAGCAGGATGTTATACACATCCGGGTGGGCCTTCTCGATTTCGTCCAGCAGGATGATGGAGTAGGGCTGCCGTTTGACCCGCTCCGTCAACTGGCCGCCCTCTTCGTAACCCACGTAGCCGGGAGGAGAGCCGATCAGCTTGGAAACCGAGTGCTTCTCCATGAACTCGGACATGTCGAAGCGCACCAGCGACTTCTCGCTGCCGAACAGGAAATCGGCCAGGGCCCGGGCCACTTCGGTCTTGCCGACTCCCGTGGGGCCCAGGAACAGGAACGACCCGGCCGGACGGTTGGCCGCCTTCAAGCCCGCCCGGGAGCGGCGGATGGCGCGCGACAGAGCCGAGATGGCCTTATCCTGACTCACGATACGCTTGTGCAGCTCTTCTTCGATCCGCAGCAGCTTGGTGATTTCCTCTTCCTTGATCGAAGTCATCGGCACGCCGGTCCAGCGGGCCACCACTTCTTCGATGTCGTCCTTGGTCACCACGCCGGTGGCGGATTCGTCCAGGTTGTACTTCTCGCGCAGGAGCCGCATGTTCTCGCGCTCCTTGCGCTCCTCGTCGGAATAGAAGCGCGCCTTTTCAAACTCGTGGTTGGCGATGGCGTTTTCCATGCGGTGCACGATGAACTTGATGCGCTTCTGGATGTCCGCCAGGTCGGCCGGCAGGGTGGTCTGGCGCAGCTTCACCCGTGCGCCCGCTTCATCGATCAGGTCGATGGCCTTGTCCGGCAGATAGCGGTCCGGGATGTACCGGCTGGAGGTGAAGACCGCGGTCTCGATGGAATCGTCCGTGTAGCTGACCGCGTGAAATTTCTCGTAGCGGTCCTTGACCCCGAAAAGAATCTTGACCGCGTCCGCTTCGCTGGGCGGCGGCACCTTCACCGCCTGGAAGCGCCGCTCCAGGGAGCGGTCCTTCTCAATCGATTTGCGGAACTCGGCCGGCGTGGTGGCGCCGATGCACTGAATCTCGCCGCGCGAAAGGGCCGGCTTGAGGATGTTGGCCGCGTCGAGCGAGCCCTCGGCGGAACCGGCCCCCACCAGCGTATGAAGCTCGTCGATGAAGATGATGGCGTTCTGATTCTCCATCAGCTCCTTCATGATGGTCTTCAGACGCTCTTCGAACTGGCCGCGGTACTTGGTTCCGGCCACGATGAGCGAAAGGTCCAGGGCCAGGATGCGCTTGTCGGCCAGGAAAGAGGGCACGTCGCCCTCGGCGATGCGCTGCGCCAGGCCCTCCACGATGGCGGTCTTGCCGACGCCCGGTTCCCCGATCAGCACCGGGTTGTTCTTGGTGCGCCGGCACAGGATCTGGATGACGCGTTCCAGTTCGTAATCCCGGCCGATCAGCGGGTCCAGCAGGTTGTCCATGGCCGACTGGGTGAGGTCGCGGCTGAACTCGGACAGCAGCGAACTCTCCTTGGGCCGGTTCGAAGCCACTTTCTCGGAGGACGAGCGCGCGATCTCTTCACGAATGCCGGAAAGGCGCAGCCCGCGCTCGTGCAGGATCTCCGCGGCGAAGGACTTCTCTTCCCTTAGCAGCCCCAGCAGCAGGTGCTCGGTCCCGATGTGCTTGTGGTTGAGCCGCTCGGCTTCCTCCGCGCCGTAAGCCAGCACGCGCTTGCACTCGTGGCTGAGCGGCAGGTCTACGGACGTAGACACCTTTTCCCGAATGGCCGTGTGCGATTCGATCTGCTTGCGAATGGATTCCACGGCCGCGTGCGAACGCAAGAACCGGTTGGCCAGCGCCTTGTCCTCGCGAAGCAGACCCAGCAACAGGTGCTCGGTCTCAATATACGGGCTGCCGAACTGGCTCGCTTCGTAACGCGCGAAAAAGATCACTCTCCGCGCTTTCTCGGTGTAGCGCTCAAACATATGGCTTACCGCCCCCCAGATGCTCCTTCACTTCCAACCAAACGTCCCCAATCGAGCAGGCCGCCTGCTCACGATGCGGGTCCCAAAATCCCACCCTCTAATTTCAGTATACGATCAGACCGCCGGGCGAAGGAAAGATTGTGAGTAACGAGAACGGAAGTGAGCTGGTGCGACTGATGCAGACCGTTCAGGAGATCGAAAATCATCTCGCCGGTTCGAAAATCGAGGTTGCCAGTGGGCTCATCCGCCAGCAAAACCGATGGATTGCCGACCAGCGCCCGGGCCAGGGCAACTCTCTGCTGCTCCCCCCCGGACAACTCGCCGGCCCGGTGCACGGTTCGGCTTCCAAGTCCAACCTCCTCCAGTCTCGCCCGCGAGACGGATGCCGCTTCAGCCTGGGGCACCCCCCGGATCAACAACGGCATCATCACGTTCTCCAGTGCCGTGAACTCCGGGAGCAGAAAATGGTTCTGCCACACAAAGCCGATCTCCCCGTTGCGGAACTCGGCCAGCTCGGAGTCCGTGAGTCCTGAAAGTTCCCTGGAATCATAGTGTATCGTGCCGGCCGTAGGCCTGTCTAGAGCGCCTAGTAGATACAGGATCGTGGTCTTCCCCGCCCCCGATTCCCCCATCAGGGCCAGGCGCTCTCCCCGGTACACATCGAAATCCAGATCGCGGAAAACCACCAGGTCGGCGGAACCCGAGCGATACACCTTGGTCAGCCCCCTCGCCGCAATCCGCACTTCGCCGCTCACAGCACCCCCGCTTTCCGCAGCACCGGCTCCGAACTGCGCCGGATGCGCAGCGCGACTTCATAGGGGTCGCCCTTCTGCAAATGCGGATAGAACAACTCCACGCTCAACGGACCCGCATACCCTTTCTTTCGCAGCGCCCGCAGGATGCGTTCCAAAGGAGCGGCGCCCTCACCGGGGATTGCCCGGGTGGTGCCGTCCAGCAGCTCCCGGGGCATGCGCGGGACGTCCTGGAAGTGCACGTGATGGATTTCCCCCGGCCGGATCTCCTCCAGATCCTCGAATTTGCTCAGACCCGCCCAGAAATGATAGAAGTCGAACATTGGCTTTACGTTAGGATGGGAGGCTTCACGCGTTACCTGAAGAGCCGTGGGAAGGCTGCCCAGAAACGTCGAGCCGCGCGAGAACTCGGGCATCAGCACCACCCGGAAGGGCCGCGCGATTTCACCCGCCTCGCGAAGGTTCTCCACTCCCCGCTTGAAGTCGTCCTCGGTGTACTTTTCCGTCGTCACACAAGGACAGACGATGCGGTCCACCCCGAATTCGGAGACCGCCTCCAGGCGGCGCTTAAGTTCCTCCAGTGCCTTGGGACGGTGCGGTCCCGGCTCCGCCAGCCCGCGCACTCCACCGCTGGAGACCGCTCTCAACCCCAGGTCGGAGAGCAGGCGCCGGGCCGCCGGCATTCCTTCCTGGCGCACGAACTCGTCCACGTGGGCCGGGATGACCTCTACCAGGCGATAGCCCGCCTTGGCGTACCCTTCGAGCGACCCCCGGTAACCGGCCGCCGCCGAAGTCGTCTGGTGCATGCACAGGGACATGGCCGGCGCGGCGGCCGGCAGTGCCGCGCCCGCCAGAACGGCGATCGAATCGCGTCTGCTCACCATAAATGGCTCTCCCCCTACGATAGTACGCAAACTCGGAGTGCAGGCCGCCGCAGCCGCAATTCATCGCAATGACCCGCGATGCCCAGCCTCGGCCGCCGGGAGCGGTTTAGAATGGTTCGATCCATGAAACAGGCAATCATTTCCGCCTTTCTCGGCAGATTGCGCGACCGCTTCTGCGAGTACCAGGAGCCGCTCGGCATCCTCGGGAAACTGGAGTTGATGGCGCGCATCCCCGGTGTGGCCGGCGCGGAAGTCGTCTACCCCTATGAGGTGGACCCGCCCGAGATCATGCTCGGGCACCTGCGGCGCTGCAACCTGGAGGTCTCGGCCGTCAACGTGAACATCAAGGCCGACCCCCTCTTCGTCAACGGCTCGCTCTCTTCGCCCGACCCGCGGGTGCGCAGGAAAGCCGTGGAGCTGATCAAGGGCGCCAAGGACTATGCCAAGGCCGTCGGCGCCGCTCAGGTGACCTGCTGCCCGTTGAGCGATGGTTACGACTACTCGTTCCATACCCACTACGTTCGCGCCTGGGAGCGCATGGTAGAGGCGGTTCGGGAATCGGCCGCCTACCTCCCCGAAATCACCCTGCTGATGGAATACAAGCCGTCGGAAACCCGGGTCCATTGCCTGCTGGATTCGGCCGCCAGGACGCTCCTGCTGTGCGCCGCGGTGGGCCGCGCCAACCTGGGCGTCACCCTCGACGTAGGGCACTCGCTCTACGGCGGTGAAACCCCGGCCGAGGCCCTGGCGCACGTGGCTATGAGCGGCCATCCCTATTACGTCCATATCAACGACAACAACGGCAAGTGGGACTGGGACCTGATGGCCGGCACCGTCAACCTCTGGTCCTACGTGGAACTGCTCTTCTACTTGAAGGAGTTCGGTTACGACGGCTGGATCACCTCGGACACGTCCCCGGTGCGGCAGGACGCGGTGGAGACCTTCGCCTTCAACGTGCGCTTCACCGAGCGCATCTGGAAATGGCTGGACACCGTGGACCGTGATTTCGTGCGCCATCACCTGGAGCAGCACGAATTCCTTCCCATCATGAAGCGCTTCGAGGCCGCCCTGTTCCAGCCGGCCGGAACAGGCGCCGGGACCCGCCCGTGACGCCTTCGGCGGAAACCGAAACCCGCCCCCTCGCCGCCCGGCGCTGGTGGGTCGTGGCGGTGCTGTTCTCCCTCTCCTTCCTCACCATCGTCGACCGGGTGGCCATTTCGGCGGCCAAGGATCCGATCTCGAGCGAACTGGGATTCACCGACGTCACGTTCGGTTTCATCTTCGGCATGTTCGCTCTGGGCTACGCGATTTTCCAGGTCCCTTCGGGCTGGCTGGCGGACCGCTATGGACCGCGGCTGTTCATCGCCGTCATCGTCGTGGCGTGGTCCCTGCTTACCGGCCTTACCGGTCTGGCGCGGGGGGCGCTGTTCCTCATCGCGATCCGGTTCCTGTTCGGTCTGGCGGAAGCGGGCACCTATCCGGGCGCGGGCCGGGCCGTCTACAACTGGCTGCCGCCCAGGGAACGGGGCACCGCGCAGGGAGTCATGTTCGCCGGCTCTCGTCTCGGAGCGGCCTTCGGCCTGGCTCTGGTGTCGGTGCTGATCGTAAGGCTGGGTTGGCGCACGGCGTTCTACGCGCTCGCCCTGGCCGGAGGAATCTGGGCGGCCTTCTGGTACGTGTGGTTCCGGGACTATCCGGCCGGGCCTCCGCGCGAGGCGCGCCCCGTGGAACCCATCAACTGGAAGGGTCTGCTCACCACCCGCGGCGTTCCCCTTCTGATGGTGCAGTACTTCGCCTCGAACTTCACCTTCTTCATCTGCTTCAGCTGGCTGCTGCCCTACCTCAGAAGCCGCTACGGCCTGGGCGTCACCGAGGCCGGTCTGTACGCCAGCGTCCCGCTGTACTGCGGCGCGCTGGGCAACTGGCTGAGCGGCGTGGTCGTGGATGCGATCTACCGGCGCGGCCGCTGGCGAATGTCGCGCCTGCTGCCCGCCATCGCCGGCTTCGCCCTCTCGGCGGCGGCCGTGGCAGCCGCCGGGCACATGCCGGCGGTGACGCCTGCGGTACTCTGTTTCGCGGTCGCGACCTTCGGCGCGGATCTGACGCTGTGCCCAAGCTGGACGTCCTGCATGGACATCGCCGGCAAGCGCACGGGTACGCTGTCAGGAGCCATGAATATGGCGGGCAACATCGGTTCCTTCGTCAGTTCGATCGCCTTTCCGTATCTGCTGAACCTCACCTCCAGCGCCACCACGTACTTCTACCTGGCCGCCGCGCTCAACCTGGTGGCCGTCGCGTGCTGGCTGCGGGTTCACCCCGAACGGCCGTCATGACCATCGGAACCACCAGCTTCGGCTTTCGCTACCTGCTCCAGGACCCGCGCCGCGCGCCGCCGCTGGAAGCCGTCCTCGAGCAGGCCCGCTCGCTGCGGTTGGACAGCCTGCAGATCTGCGAGAACGCCCGTCCGCTGGAGCTGTCGCCGGCGGAGTGGAAGCGGCTGATGAGCCGCGCCCGCGACCTGGGCCTGGAGGTGGAGTTGGGCTGTCTGACGCTGGACGCGGAGGTTCTGGCGCGCTATATCGAGCGGGCGTGCGAGACTGGCCGGAACACCTTGCGGGCGGTGCTCGAAGTGGAAGGAGGACCGCCGCCCGCCCAGGACGACCTGGAGCGCTTCCTGGCGGGCGCCGCTCCCCGGCTGGAACAGGCCGCCATCACGCTCGCCATCGAGAACCACTTCCACGTCCCGACTGCGACGCTGGCCCAGGTGGCCGCACCCTACCCCGCCTCGCTGGTCAGCTTCTGCCTGGATACCGCCAATTCCCTGCGGAACTTCGAGCCGCCCGAGCAGGTGTTCCGCAACCTCTCCGGGCGTGCCGTTATGTATCACCTGAAAGATTACAGCGTAACCGGCACTAACATAAGCTTTTGTGTTTCCGGTGCGCCGCTGGGGGAAGGTCAATTGGAGCTGCAAAGCTGCCTGGAACGCATCCTGGCGCGCCACGCCGACCCGCATGTCTTCATCGAGAACTGGGTGCCCTCCAGCGGCGACTGGCAGGCGGACGTTGCAGAGGACCACCGCTGGCTGGCCATCTCCCTAGGCAACCTGCGAGAGGCGCTGGCAGAAGCCTGAGGCCGCCGTCACCGGGATCCCAGGAGGCGGACGAAACTCCCATAGGCTGCGACGGGAGTGTCAGCAGTCAGCAGGACCAGTTTCTCCACTTGGGCCTGCGCGACCAACATCCGGTCAAAGGGGTCCCGGTGGCGCCAGGGGAGCAAAGCTACCTGTCTCGCCTGCGCCGCCGTCAGCGGCAGGCTCTCAAAGCCCTCCGCGGCAAGCCTGCTCTCGAAGTCGCCGGGCAGCCGCAGCTTGCCCAAGCTTTCCTTCAGCCGGATCTCCCAGAGACTCACCGCGCTGACGAAAATCGTATTCTCCGGATCGACGATCAGGTCCCGCGCCTCCGCCGGCAGCGAAGGATCGTTCGCTACCCGCCAAAGCAGGACGTGGGTGTCCAGCCTTCTACGCGCACTTTACACATGGTGTGGGGGATCCGGCAATCCCCCGGCGGCCCGGAATCGCCCGGCCGCGATTCTGCTAACCTGACTCTGAAAGGGAAGAATTGGCCGATGCCTAATCGCAGACGTTTTCTGCAGGGTGTATCCGCCCTGCCGCTGGTAGGGACGCCGCGCCTCGCCGCCGCCGGCAAGCGCGACTTCTACAAGGAACTGGGTGTGCGTCCGTTCATCAATGCCGCCGGCACCTACACCACCCTGACCGCTTCGCTTATGCCCCGCGAAGTGGTCGAAGCCTATGATTACGCCTCGCGGCAATTCGTGCACCTGATCGAACTGCACGACGCCGTCGCCCAGCGCATCGCTTCGCTCATCGGGTGCGAGGCGGCCATGGTCACGGCGGGTGCGGCCTCGGCCCTTACGCTCGGCACCGCCGCCTGCATGACCGGCACCAACCAGGAGTTTATCCGCCGCCTCCCCGACACCACCGGGATGAAGACCGAGGTCATCATCCAGAAGCGGCACCGCTACGGCTACGATCACGCCGTCCGCAACTGCGGGATCCGGTTCATCGAGGTCGAGACGAAGGAAGAACTGGAAGGCGCCGTCAACGAGCGCACCGCCATGATGCTATTCTTCAATGCGGCCGACCCGAACGGGCAGATCAAGGCCGCCGAGTTCGCCCAGCTCGGCAAGAAGCACAACATCCCGACCTTCAACGACGCCGCCGCCGACGTCCCTCCGGTCGAGAACCTCTCGAAGTACCTCAAGATGGGCTTCGATTTGGTGACCTTCTCCGGCGGCAAGGGGATCCGCGGGCCGCAGAGCGCCGGGCTGCTCCTGGGACGCAAGGACCTGATCGAAGCCGCGCGCCTGAATTCCTCGCCCTACAGCGACAGCATCGGCCGCGGCATGAAGGTCAACAAGGAAGAACTGCTCGGCATGATGGTGGCCGTGGAGATTTACATCAGGAAAGACCACGCCGCCGAGTGGCGTGAATGGGAGAAGCGCGTCAAGCTCATCGCCGACACCGTGTCCGCCATTCCCAGCGTGAAGACCGAGCGCTACGTGCCCGAGATCGCCAACGCCGTGCCGACACTACGGATCAGTTGGGACCAGTCGGCGGTCAAGATCAGTCCGGCCGAACTGGTCAAGCGCCTGCGGGAGGGCGACCCTTCCATCGAACTGGTGCCCGGCGCTCGCGAGAACATTTCGGTCAACGTATGGATGCTGCAGCCGGGCGAGGCGCAGGTCGTGGCGCGCCGCCTGCGTGAGGTGCTGAAGAGCGCGTAGTTCTCCGGACGCTGCCCGGTCCCGGCCGGGGGTTTGTTTGTGCGCGACCCGTTGCTCGCGCCGCTGGCTGCCATCGCCGCGGGGATCCTGGTATCGCGAATCGCCGCATTCGGGATTCGCGAGCTGGTCACCGTTATTGGGGCGCTCGTCTTTCTTGGCCTGGTAAGCCTGTGGCGCCGCTCGCGGCGCCTGGCCGGGGCCTGCTGCCTGCTCGCGCTGGCTTTCACCGGCACTTTCCTGGAAACCGTCCACCGGCCCGGGCCGCGGCCCGAACTCGACGTGCAGGGCCGCGAGGTAGTGATCCTGGCGGGCTGCGTGGTGGAGCCGGGCGCCGTCGAAGAAGACCGCGAACGCTTCGTGTTGGAATTGGAGCCCGGCGCCCGCGCCCGGGTCACCTTCTACGCCCGCCCCGGCCAGTCCCTTCCCAATCTCAGATACGGAGAGACGGTCGAAGTCGACGCCCGTGTGCGCCGCACCCGCAATTTCCGGAACCCCGGATCGTTCGACTACGCCGGCTACCTGGCGCGCCGCGACATTTACTGGACCGCCTCGGCCAGCCGCGTGCAAAAGCTCCCCGGCCGGTGCGGATCGGGACTCCTGGGCGCCGTGTTCGCCCTGCGCACCGGCGCGCTGGAACGGATCGAGAAGCTGTTCCCGAACCGGCCGTACGAATCCGGCATGCTGCAGGCCATCCTGATCGGCGAAACGGCTCGCCTGGAGCGAATCTGGACCGAACATTTCCGCTCCACGGGCACCTTCCATGCACTGGTGATCTCCGGCACTCATGTGGCGGTGCTGGCTGCCTTCTTCCTTTTCCTGCTGCGCCTGTGCATGCTGCCCCGGACCGCGGCCGTGTGCCTGACGGTCGCCGCCGCCTGGCTTTACGCCCTGATCACCGGCTGGCAGCCGCCGGTCATCCGGGCGGCGGCCGGGATGACGCTGTTCCTGGCGGGCGGCTTTTTCCACCGCGAGCGCCGGCTGATCAACCTGATCGCAGCCGTCGCCATCGTCTTCCTGGTTTTGGACCCCGCCCAGCTTTTCGAGGCCAGCTTCCAACTCTCGTTTCTGGCCGTGGGATTCATCGCGGTCTTCGCCGTGCCTCTGCTGGAAGCGACTTCCGCGCCCCTGGCGCGCGGCTTGCGGGACCTCGAGGACACGGGAATGGACCCGCATCTTCCTCCGCGCGTGGCGCAGTTCCGGGTGGAGACGCGGCTGCTTGCGGAGACGCTCTCCCTTCTCACCCGCCTGCCTGCGCGCTGGGCGCTGGCGGCTCTCGGCCTGGGCGCGCGGCTGCTGTTCTACGTCTTTGAACTGGTGCTGCTTTCCGCCGTGGTGCAGGCCGGGCTGGCCTTGCCGATGGCCATCTATTTTCACCGCGTCTCGATCTCCGGCCTCTCCGCCAACGCCTTCGTGGTTCCCCTCATGGGACTGGTGGTTCCGGCGGGATTCCTGGCGGTGCTGGCCAATTGGACCTGGCCGGCGGAGATCGCGGCCTGGATGCTGCGGCTTTCGGCCGCCGTGGTCGAGTGGCACGCGGCCTGGGAGCCCGAGTGGCGCATTCCCTCGCCGCCGCTCTGGCTGGCGGTGGCGCTCTCCGCGGCGCTGATCGGCGCGGGCTTCGTCTTCGCCTCGAAGCGTGCCGGGCGGCCAGGCCGCTGGGTGGCTTCGGCGGCCGTACTGGCGCTGCTCGCCGTGCTGGTGGGGCATCCCTTCCCTCCCCGGACGACCCCGGGAAGCCTGGAGGTGACCATGATCGACGTGGGACAGGGCGAGTGCCTGCTGATCGGTTTTCCCGACGGCAGGGTGGCCCTCGCGGACGGCGGCGGCCTGCCGTCGATAGGAAGCGGCGCCAGGCGGCCGGCCCGTCTCGATATCGGCGAAGACGTCGTCTCGCCCTACCTGTGGAGCCGCTCCATCCGCCGCGTCGATCTCCTGATCCTGTCCCACACCCACGACGACCACATGGGCGGTGTGCCTGCCTTGATCCGGAACTTCGGCATTCGCGAGATCTGGACCGGCGCAACGCCGCCCAGCCCGCAATGGGAAGCCCTGCGGAGAGAGGCGTTGCGCCGCGGCGTCAGGATCCTGGCCCCGCAAGGCGGACAGGAGTTCTCCTACGGCGGCGCGCGCCTGAAAGTGCTGGCGCCGCCGGCAGGCTACACCTCGGAATCGCCGCACAACAACGACTCCCTGGTCCTGCGCCTCGCCTACGGCCGGCACTCCTTCCTGCTGACCGGCGACATCGACCGGCAGGTCGAGGAGGAACTGGGGGGGAGCGGGAGCCTGGAGCCCGCCAGTGTGCTGAAAGTCGCGCACCACGGCAGCCGCAGTTCGTCGAGCGCGGATTTTCTGAACGCCGTACGACCGGTCTTCGCCCTGGTGTCGGCCGGGCTTGACAACCCCTACGGCAACCCGCACCCGGCCGTGGTCGCGCGCATGCGCGAGCGGAACACGGTCCTTCTGCGGACCGACCTCTGGGGGTTGATCTCGATTCGCAGCGACGGCCGCCGCTTCCACCTGGAAACAGCCCGCTGGTCGGACTACCGGCAAGGTACGGAGACGGCCCTAGACCGTCTCTTCTGATTCCGCCCCGGGCTCGGTCTGGGACTCGGCCTCTTCTGCCCCTTCCGAGCCGGCTTCCCGGGCCTCCACGATGACGCGGCGCGCCTCCTCCAGCCGGACGCGCGGCACTCTCACTTCAAACGGAACCACAGGGATCTGGGGACTGCCCACCACCACCGCCGAAATCCCGCTGGCCTCCAGGATACCGGCGACAGCGTTGGCTTCCATCTCGGCGTCGCGGTTCTGGGAGCTGAACACCGGAAGAAGGTCCAGGTCGTGAGAGGTATCGGTCACCTGAAACTCGTCCTCCGGCACTGGCTCCGAAGCGGCCAGCAGTTCCTCGGCCCGGGCGGCTTCTTCAGCAGGGACCCGCACTTCGCGGGTGCCTACGACGACGCCGGGCGCATCGTCTCCGACGACTACCGCTGCCAGACCGGCGCTCGCCAGGCGCTCCCGGGCGGCTGCCGCTTGAGCGTCCGCGTCCGGATCGCCGGATCTGAAAACGGTAACAAATTCACCTTGCGGTGTCATAGCTTTAGCATATCGCACGGGCACTCTTGGGCGAGGGGCTACAATAAAAGTGGGTGGCTGCATTCGCCCAGGAGGAAACCGATGGCTCACGACAATGGCGGAAGCAAGCTGATGTGGTTCATCGCGGGCGCTGCGCTCGGCGCCAGCATCGCGCTGCTGTATGCCCCGAAGAGCGGCAAGGACACCCGGCGTTACATCGAGAAGAAGAGCGAAGAGGGCCGCGAGGCCATCGCCGAGACCGGCCGCGAAATCTACGACCGCGGCAAGGGTCTTTATGAAAAGGGCCGCAAGGTGGCCGACGAGGCCGCCGGGCTCTTCGAGCGCGGGCGAAAACTGGTGCGCGGCTGACGGCGCTGCCTGACAATTCACCTTCTCCGGTCCTGCCGTCCGGACGTCAAGCCATGACCGACACTCTGTCGCCGTTTCGCAACGAACCCTACGCCGATTTCTCCATCCCCGCGAGCCGGCAGGCCATGGAGGCCGCGCTGGCGGCGGTCCGCGCGCAATTCGGGCACGAATACCTGCTGCGCATCGCGGGCGAGGAGATCCGGACTGCGGAGAAGCTCCGCTCGCTCAACCCCTCGAAACCGTCGGAAGTAGTGGGAGTCCACGAGAAAGCCACGCCGGAACTGGCCGCCCGGGCCGTTGAGGCGGCCCACGCCTTCCTCCCGGAATGGTCGCGTGTGCCCGCCGGGCAGCGCGCCCGGACGCTGCTCCGCGCCGGCGCCATCATCCGCGAGCGCAAGATGGAGTTCGACGCCTGGCTGGTCTACGAAGCCGGCAAGACCTGGCCGGAAGCCGAGGCCGACGTCTCCGAAGCGATCGACTTCTGCGAATACTACGCTCGCGAAATGCTGCGCCTGGCCGGACCGCAGCCTGTGGTGCAGCTGCCGGGCGAGAAGGACGAGTTGTTCTACCTGCCGCTGGGCGCCGGGATCATCATCCCGCCGTGGAATTTTCCCCTGGCGATTCTGGCGGGGATGACGGCCGCCGCCCTGGTGGCGGGCAACACGGTGGTTATCAAGCCCTCCAGCGAGACCCCGACCATCGCCGCGAAGTTCGCCGAAGTGCTGGCCGAGGCAGGCTTCCCGCCCGGATCGTTTTCGCTGCTGGTGGGCAGCGGGGCGGTGGTGGGCGACGTTCTGGTCAAGCATCCCAAAACGCGCTTCGTGGCGTTCACCGGATCCCGGGACGTGGGCCTGCGGATCAACGAACTGGCCGCCCGGCACCAGCCGGGCCAGGTCTGGATCAAGCGGGTGATCGCCGAGATGGGCGGCAAGGACGCCATCGTCGTGGACGCGAACTGCGATCTCGACAAGGCCGTGGAAGGCGTGCTGGTTTCGGCCTTCGGCTACCAGGGACAGAAGTGCTCGGCCTGTTCCCGGGCCATCGTGGATGCGCGGATTTACGACGCATTCCTGGAGAAACTCAAGACCCGCGCGGAAGCGCTGAGGGTGGGCCCCGCCGATCAGCCCGGCAATTACATGGGCCCGGTCATCAGCGAAGGCGCGCGGCGCTCCATCCTGAACTACATCGAGACCGGCAGGAAGGAAGGCCGCCTGGTGGCCGGCGGGGCGTCCGCGGACGGAGAGGGCTATTTCATCCGTCCCACCATCATCGCCGACGTCGACCGCGAGGCGACGATTTTCCGCGAAGAGATTTTCGGACCGGTCCTGGCGGTTACCCGGGCGCGCGACTTCGATCACGCCCTGGAACTCGCCAACGATTCGGAGTACGGCCTCACCGGCGCCATCTTCTCCAACGACCCGGAGCATATCCGGCGGGCCCGCGAGGAGTTCTTCGTGGGCAACCTCTACGTGAACCGGAAATGCACCGGGGCGATGGTCGGGGCCCATCCCTTCGGCGGCTTCAACATGTCAGGGACGGACTCCAAGGCCGGCGGGCCGGATTACCTGCTGCTGTTCCTGCAGGCCAAGTCCGTCGGCGAGAAGACCGGGCATCAGGCGTAGCTGGCGACCGCGCCCCTGTTCTTTTCGGCGCGCTCCCGCGTGATCCGTTCCAGGTAGCCGCTCTCGCGAAACGCTTTCAACGGATCTTCCGCCAGGCCTTTCGAACGGCGCCATTCCCGGACGGCAGGCCGCACGTCGGCGGCGAAGGCCTCCTTCAGGCATTCTTCGGCGTCCACGAGGTCGCAGCGGGTCTGGTGTACGGCCAGTTTTTCGCGGTCCACGATGGCGGCCTTGGCATAGATCTCCTGGGCCGTGTTGACGGTCTGGATCATCTCCTCGATCTTGCCCTTCAGGTTGTGACTCTGATCCACCATGTAGGCGATATCGGCCGGCGCGCCGGTCTCCCATTCATAGAGCGCGACTTCGTGGAAAATGCGGAAGAGCTGGTAGGGGTCGATGGAGGCGATGGTCAGGTCGTCGTCGGCGTAGCGGCGGTCGTTGAAGTGGAACCCGCCGAGCATGTCCTCGGCCAGCAGCCAGGCCACGATCTGCTCGATGTTCTGGGCCTGGTAGTGGTGCCCGGTGTCCACCAGCACCTTGGCCCGCGACCCCGCGGCGCGGGAGAGCAGCAGCGACATGCCCCAGTCGGCGATGTCCGTGTGGTAGAAGGCCGGCTCGAAGGGCTTGTACTCCACCAGCAGCCTCTGGTGCGCCTCCAGACGGTCGTGCGATTCCTTCAAGCCCTGGATGAACCACTGCCGGCGGTGCCGGATGTTCTGCGTCCCGGGGTAGCTGGAGCCGTCGGTGAACCAGAGCGACAGGTCGCGGCTCCCGGTCTGCTTGGCGATCTCGATGCTTTCCAGGATGTGGTCGAGCGCCGCTTTGCGGACGGCGGGATCGGGGTTGCCGAGCGAGCCGTGCTTGTAGATCTGGTCCTGAAACACGTTGGGGTTGATGGCTCCCACCCGCACGCCGTGTTTTTCCGCCATGGCCCTGGTGGCCGCGGCATCCTTCAGACCTCTGGGGAAGTCCCACAATACATGCACGGCGACGGTGGGGCAGCAGCCGGTCAACTTGTGCACCTGGCCGGCATCGCTAAACTTCTCTTCGGTGCTGGTGGCGGCCGCGTCCTGTATGAATTTGCCGAAGCGCGTGCCGGTGTTGGCGAAGCCCCAGGAGGGCAATTCGATCCGGAACGCGTCCAGCGCCTTACCAATAACCTCTGTCTGCCGATCTGAGAGCATGAAAACCTCCGGACGGGATGTCCTCTGAACATGATAGCCGCTTGCCCCCGCGCGCGGCGGAACCCGGGAGGGAGAACGCCTCCCGTCCGGAAGCGGTTACGCGCGAACCTGGCCGGGCTCGCGGATCATCAGCCGCTCACTGCTCAGGCGGGCCAGCGCCAGGGCCCCCAGCGACAGGCCGAAGTCCCTCAAGGCGATATCGAAGTAGCTCCCCGTCAGGATCAGGTTGGCGATAATCGCCCAAAGCCAGATCGCCACCAGGTAGCCTCCCACCCGGGGACGGAAAGCCACGAGCAGGCCGGCGGCGATCTCGACGATCCCGACCGCCAGCATGAAGTCGTGCCCGCTCACGGGCAGCAGCGCCGTCACCTGCCGGGAAAGATACATTTCCCAGTTGGTGAGGTAACTGAAGAACTTGTCCAGCCCGGCGATGATGGGGACGAACACGAAGGCGAAGTGCAGGATGTGGTAAGCCTGGCGGGCCGGGCTGATGACCTCCCCGATCTGACGGGCCAAGCCCGCCGGAAACGGGGCATCCATGTGTGCCATAAACGTACCCTCGCTATCGAGAGTGCATTCCAGATTCCACAACCGGCGGGCTACCGTGATCAACCTTACCGTCAGATACGGCCCTGCTGCGCGACCGCCTTGACGATCGACTTGAAGCGCTCGATCAGCGCCAGGGTAGTGTGTTCGGTCAGGTCCAGCTGCTGCGCTCTTTTCAGCGTTTCGGCCGCGCGGGCCCGCGGGACCACGCACACGCCGTCCTCATCGGCCACGATGATGTCGTTGGGGTTCACCTTCACTCCCGCGCAAGTGACCGGGATGTTCATTCCCACGAAGCGGTAGTGGCCCACGGTAGTGGAAGGAGCGACGCCGCGTCCGAAGACCGGAAACAGGAGCCGGCGCATCTGGGGCGTATCGCGGATGGAGGCATCCACCACGGCTCCGGTCAGGTTGCGGTACTTCATCGCGGTAGCCATAAGGCCGCCCAGGCCGCCGTAGTCCAGACCGTTCTCGAGCACCATCACGTAGACGGAGCCGGCCGGGGCCTGGTCGATGGCGTCCAGCATGCCCTGCACCGCCTTGCCGCCTTCCTTGTTTTCTTCCTGCTTCATGTAGACCGTGAAAGCCGGGCCGGCGAACTTGGTGGGAAACAGCGGGCGCATGTCGTGATACATGTAGTTCTTCTCGCCGTACAACTGCTCGTAGGCGTCGGCGACCGATGCGACCTCGGTGATCTTGAAACCTTCCACAATGGGATCGCCGCTCGAGGGCTGCGCGTAGACCCAGGCGATGGCGATCAGGAGCAAGGACACAACCAGCACGGACATCAAGAGTTTCGATTTCATACGTCCGATTCTATCGCACCCGCCCCGGCGGACCTCAGGGCCGGAAGCGCCGCATATGGCCCAGCAGGCCGTAGAAGACCAGGCAGACCCAGGCATCGACGGCCAGTCCGACATCGAGTTGAAACGGCTCGTGGCGCGCGGCCGGCGGGAGCCAGTGCCAGAGCGAGTAGTACACGAGGTTGCCGAGCAGCACCGCCAGCAGGCTGCGCAGCAGGCGCCGCTTCAGCGCGGCTCGCGAATCAACCATACCTCCGCCACCTGGCAGCCGCGGCCGTTGCCTCCGAGTCCTTCTTCCTGGGTCCATCGCAGCCGCAACTCGCCGTCCCGGACCGCCTCGGGCGGGATGGCGAACTCGACCGGTTCGGGCGGCTGCTTCTTGTCGATCAGCGGGTGGATCTGGATGCCGTTCCCCGCGGTGAGGCGGATGCGGCGGGCCTGCGAGTCGCCCGCGTAGACAACGCGCAGGCGGTAGCGGGCCGCTGGATCGAGGTTCGGGTAGCGCATCTCGAGCGGGGCTTCGCGCAGGGATTGGGCATGGGTGGTCCAGGCGAACGGCGTCTCCGGGAACGGCGAGACACCCATGAGAGCGGACTCGAGGAATTGCGGATCGCCGTCGAACCCCTTGCCCTTGACGAGGCGCGGCTGGCGGCTGACATCGCCCAGGTCGTCATAGAAGCCGCCGGGGCCCGGATCGGTGCGGTTGACGATCCGGCCGATGGCCTCCAGCCGCTCCTGTTCGGAAGCCATGCGCCGGATCCGGGTGAACTGCGCCTTCAGCCAGGGCCGGCTGTTGAGGGGTTCGTCCAGCGTGTCGAGGTTGGCGCCGCGTCCGACGGCGATGGCCTGGTAGCGCGCCACGCTGAGCTGCATGCGCACGCTCTGGTACAGCGCCTCGGCCAGTTCGAAGATGCGTCCCCGCCAGTCTTCCGCCACAGGCCGCGCGACGGCCCGGTCCAGTACCGCTTCCGCCTCGGACATAGCCGCGGCCGAGCCGGTCCGGGCAGCCTGGCGAAGACGCTCGAGGGCTTCCTCCTCCAGTTCCGTTTCATAGAGGAGCCGGCGCCGCGTGTAGGCGTCGTAATACGCCCGATAAAGGGCCTGCTGGAAGCGCCAGTTGAGGCGGTCGCGCGGGGCCGCGGCGCGCTCCAGAGCCTGGAACTGGCGCAAGGTGTTGTAGACGCCGCCGTGGACGGCCAGCGGGCCCTGCCAGTTCCGCTCGAGGGCGAGGATTCCCTGGGCGAAAGTATCCGCGTATTGCGGGCCGATGAAGTACCGGCTGTACTCGCGCAGCACCTGGACGACATCGGCATCCGGGTCCCAGCCCAGCGCGCTCCATACGATCTTGTTCACATCGTCGTTGCAGCCTTCGGAATAGGCGATGAAGCCGATGGTGGACGGCTGGGTGAGGCGGAAGATGCGGGCGTACTGCAAAGGCCGGGGGTTGATGGGCTCGCGCGCTTCGGTGAGGGCATAGGCCGGATCCCAGTCCGGCACCGGGAACTGGCACTGCCGGGTGTGGGTGATATCCGGATAGTGCCGTATGGGATAGCGTTGGGGGACGGCGGCGCGCAGCTCCCGGATGCTGCCGCGCACCTGCGGCCCGTAGACGATGCCGGCCAGCCAGTCCGGCTGCCGGTCGCGCAGGATGCCGAGGAATTCGTCCATCCAGGCCTTGCTGAAGCCCTGCGGCGACATCCACATGCCGGCTTTGGGATGATAGCGGCGCAGATTGGCGGCCTGCCGCTCCAGCAGCGCCAGCATGGTTTTGGGAGGGGTGTGGCCGGGGTCGCCGCCGGGCACGAAGACGGCGTCGACGCGCGGCAGGTGGCGGAAGACAGCGCCCCACTCCTCCATGGCCCGCTCGATCGCGGCCGGGCTGGTGTAGTCCTTCTCCAGGGCCGGATACCAGATCCACACGTCCAGCCCGTATTCATCCAGCAGGCGCGACATCTCGCGCATCATCGCGAGAGGCGGCAGGGGGAAGTGCGGGCTGGTGTCGTCATCGTCGGAGCGCGGCGGGATCAACTCGACGGCGTTGGCGCCGAAGACGGCGAGATCGCGGATGTACTGTTCCCACATGGCGACCGTCCAGCCATCGTAGGAGTTGGTTTTGGGCCGGTAGCCGAGCTGATGGCCGCGCAGCGGATAGCGCGGAGCGCTGCTGAGATCCAGCGGTTCGGGCAATTCCACGGAGGACGGCGAGATCTCCAGCGCGCGCAGCAGCCGCCCGATGCCGAACAGGACGCCGCGCTCGCCGTTGCCGGCGATGGCGACTCCGTCCGCGGCGGAGCGGATGGAATAGCCTTCGGCGGGACCGGCGCCCCGGGTGATCCGTATGGAGGGAGCGCCCTCCGCCGCAACCTTCCAGCGAATGGCACTGCGCTTCTCCACTTCCTCGACCAGCATGGCCACGGCTTTCCGCTCGCGCGGGGTAGGTGACGGCGGCGGAATGACGACGGCGGAGTTGAGGTTCAGGGTGAGGGCCAGGAAAAGTGAAAACATAGGCGTCGCCAAGCCGTCAGCCGCCGGGGGTCAGCGTTTGTGCCTGACATGGAAAGGACGGCTGACAGCCGGCGGCCAAACGGAGTCCTTTCGCATCGGAAAGCCTTCCACTGTAGCGGATGGCGGCAGGCGCAGGCAAACCACGGCG